>JBGVKN010000111.1:0-7256 GCA_045123795.1 Faecousia sp.
TAGCCGCCACAATATTGATGCTTTCCGCCGGGAGATTCGTTCCCGGGCAGCGGAATTTTACCGTGGCGACACACCCCACACCGTTCTGGATGTGGATTGCTGCATTCCCCCGGAACTGCTGACCCTCGGCAATGTGCAGGCTCTGGATGCGATGGAGCCCTGCGGCAGCGGCTGCCCCAAGCCGGTGCTGATGATGGAGCGCCTTACGGTAGAGCGTATCCGCATGGTGGGTAACGGACGGCACATGCGCCTGCGTCTGCGCCGGGGCAATTTCGGCGTGAACGCCATCTGGTTCTCTGCCAATCCCCAGACCGCGGGCATTGCGCTGGGAGACGAAGTGGATGTGGCGTTCCTGCCTCAGATCAACGAATTTCGCGGGGAAAAGGATCTGCAGCTGAACGTGCTGGACATTCGGCCCAGCTGCAGCGCCCCCTGTGACCATGATATTTCCTGCTACCGGGCTCTTCGCAGCGGCAAGCTAAGCCCTGAGCAGGCGGCGCTGCTATGCCCCGACCGGGAAAAGCTTTCCCTGGTATGGCGCTATCTGAGCTGGGCCGCCCGGCCTTCCCTCTCGGAAGACCCCATGTGCCTGTGCCGCAAGATCGTGCGCCGCACCGGCCAGGCTCTGAGCCTGCAGGAGCTTCTGGTATGCCTGGATATTTTTCACGATGTGGGCCTGCTGCAGCAGCAGCGGCTGCACAAATACATAACCATCCGTCTGACTCCCCGGCATGATAAGGCCGACCTGAACGAGAGCCGGACTATGCAAACGCTTCTAACGCTGAAAGAGAGCTGAAATTATGGAATCCTATGAAGAGCATTACGGGGCGATGGCCTCAGCCATAGCCCGCCGCCTTCCCCTTGCGGATATGTCCCTTATCGACCGGGCTGTAGCTTACGCCCGGGATAAGCACTGCAACCAAAAGCGCAAGGACGGCTCCCCCTATATCATCCACCCCCTGGCGGTGGCCCAGATCGTTGCGGAAATGGGTCTGGATACCGATGCCATCCTGGGCGCTCTGCTTCACGACTGCATTGAAGATACCGACGCATCCTATGACGACATTGCCCGCATTTTCGGCAATACCGCCGCAGAGCTGGTAGAGGGCGTTACCAAGCTGACCCGGGCCAATTTCTCCTCCACGGAGCAGGCTCAGATGGAAAACCTGCGTAAGATGTTCATGGCTATGTCCAAGGACATCCGGGTGGTGCTGATCAAAATTGCCGACCGGCTCCACAATATGCGCACCATGCAGTATCAATCCCCTGCCAAGCAGATCAAAAAATGCCGGGAAACCATGGACATCTATGCCCCCTTGGCTCACCGGCTTGGTATGCAGAAGATCAAGTGGGAGCTGGAGGATACCTCCCTGCGTTACCTTGACCCCATCGGATACGAAGGCATCATGTCCTATCTGAACGCCCACCGGGAGCAGGACGAGGCGTTTATGAACACCATTCAGGACAAAGTCACCACCCGCCTTGCCTCCGTGGGCATCCACAACACCACCTACGGACGCATCAAGCACGTTTATTCCATCTACCGCAAGATGAACCAGCAAGGCAAAACCATGGACGAGCTGTACGATGTATACGCTTTCCGTGTCATCGTGGATACCATCCCGGACTGCTACAACGTGCTGGGTCATATCCACGACCTGTTCAATCTGGTGCCCGGGCGGTTCAAAGACTATATTTCCACTCCCAAGCCCAATATGTACCAAAGTTTGCACACCACGGTCATCGGCACTCAGGGTATCCCCTTCGAGGTGCAGATCCGCACTTGGGAAATGCACGAAACGGCGGAATACGGTATCGCCGCCCACTGGAAGTACAAGCAGGGCACCGGTGCCGGCAACGAAAAGGACTTTGAGTGGGTGCGCCGGTTGCTTGAAAGCCAGCAGACCACCGATGCAGAAGATTATGTAAACTCCCTCAAGATCGATATGTTCGACGATGAGGTCTTCGTCTTCACCCCCAAGGGACGCATCGTTTCCCTGCCCGCTGGATCAACGCCCATCGACTTCGCCTACGCCATCCACTCCGGCGTTGGCAACGCCATGGTGGGTGCCAAGGTCAATAACCGGATCGTGGGCATCGACTCTAAGCTGAAAAACGGCGACATCATTGAGGTTTTGACCTCGAAAAACGCCAAAGGCCCCAGCCGTGACTGGCTGAATATCTGTAAATCCAATCAGGCCCGCACCAAGATCAAGCAGTGGTTCAAAAAGGAAAAGCGGGAGGAAAACGTGGCTCATGGTCGTGCCTCCTTTGAATCCGAAATGAAGCGGGTGGGTCTGCCGCTGCCCATCACCGTAGACCCGGAGGTTGGGCCTCAATTGCTGAAAAAGCTGAGCTTCGCCAGCTGGGAGGATATGTACGCCGCCATCGGCTACGGCGGCTTGACTGCCGTGAAGGCTGTTGGTCGTATCCGGGACGATATCAACCGGGCGCTGAAGGTTCAGACCAATGAAAAAATCATGTCCACCAGCCCCCTGCGCACTTCTCCCGACCCGGAGAACGTCAAGCGGAACCGCCACGCCGTCAATGGCGTTGTGGTAGAGGACATCGACAGTTGCATGATCAAATTCGCCAAATGCTGTACACCGGTTCCCGGAGATGGTATCGTAGGCTTCATTACCAAAGGTTACGGCGTGTCCGTCCACCGGATGGACTGCCCCAATGCTCAACACCGGGAAGATCCCCATCAAGCCGCCCGATGGGTGCGTGTCCACTGGGCTTCTCAGGCAGAGCAACCCTTCGACACCACTTTGGAGCTGGACTGCATCACCCGGGATGGCCTGCTGCTGGATCTGGCAACGGTGATGTCCACCTCCCGTGTCCGGCTCAAGGAGCTGTACGGCAAAGACCTGCCCGGTGGACGCAGTGTGTTCACCGTCCGCTTTGAGGTCAAAAACGTGTCCGAACTGGAGCAGATTCGAAAGAAATTGCTGGGCATCCGGGATGTCATTGGCTCCCGACGGGGACAGAACTGACAAGGCTCCCCTTGAGGGGAGCCACGAAAGGAGCTTATCTATGCGTGCAATATTAACACGAGTCAATTCCGCCTCTGTGACCATTGACGGTCAGGTGGTGGGTCAAATCGGAAAAGGCTTTCTGATCCTTTTGGGCGTTGGCCCCAACGATACCGAAAAAGAATGTCGCTATCTGGCTGAAAAAGCCCTCGGTCTGCGGATCTTTGAGGATGAAAACGAAAAGATGAATCTGGGTCTGGACGCTGTGGGCGGTCAGGTTCTGGTAGTCAGCCAGTTCACCCTCTACGGCAACTGCCGTAAGGGCCGCCGCCCCAGTTTTGCAGAAGCCGCTCCTCCGGCACTGGGTGAGGAGCTGTATGAAAAATTTCTGTCCATCTGCGCCGAGCTGGGCTATCCGCCTCAGCACGGTCAATTTGGTGCCAGTATGCAGGTGGAGTCCGTCAATGACGGCCCTGTGACCCTGATTTTGGACACCGATCAGCTGATGAACGAGCCCCGGAGGAAATAACCATGCTCACCTTCAAACGCATGGCACTGGGCGATTACCAGACCAACTGCTACATTATATATAATGAGGACGCCTCCACCTGCGTGGTTCTCGACCCCGGCTATGAGCCGGAGCGAGTCTTAGCGGCAGTGAACGCACTGGGCAAAACTGTGGAAGCCATTCTGCTGACCCACGGTCATTTCGACCATGTGGGCGGCGTGCGAGCCATCGCCGAAGCCACCCACTGCCGGGTCTACCTCCACGAGGACGACCTGAACCTGCCGCCTTATTACACCAATGGCTCCCTGTACTACACCGACGGCTACGAAGACGGCGACATTCTTTCCTTGGCCGGCCTGCAAATCAAAGTCCTGCACACCCCGGGGCATACCCCCGGTTCCGTCTGCCTGATGGTGGAGGATGCCATTTTCAGCGGTGACACGCTCTTTTGCCGCTCCTGCGGCAGAACTGACATCGGCGGCGATTGGGAAACCCTGATGGCTTCCCTGCGCCGCTTTCAGGAACTGCCCGACTGTGCCGTTTATCCCGGTCACGGCGGCAGTACCACCGTTTTTGACGAACTAAAGTACAACCCATATATGAGGTAATTTATGAATTTGACCCTCATCGGTCATGACGACCGTTACGCCGTAGAGCAACTGCAAATGGCCCTGTTCCCCGAGGGCACCGAGGGCGAAGCCACCTCCACCCTCCACCGGGGCAAGACTTGGCTCACCGCCACGGCAAAAATCACCATCGGTGATAAAACCACCACCGCCTCCCGGCGCATCAAAGCCGCCGGCGAAACGGTGCGTCTGCGCCGCCGGGCGTTGCAGCAGAGCTACTATTTAGCCGCCATAGCGCACCTGCCCGTCCTCCCGGCATGGGGTGCGCTGGCCGGGGTGCGGCCTACTAAAATCACCACCAAGCACATTCTGGAGGGCGGCAACGAAAAAAGTGCCAAAGCCCTCCTGCGGGATGTGTACTACGTGACCCCGGAGCGGCGGGAGTTGGCAGTGGACTGCTCTGTTTCCACGGTCAACGCCGCGAATCTTCTGGAACCGACGGATGTTTCCCTGTATGTAGGCATCCCCTTCTGTCCCACCCGCTGTGCCTATTGCAGCTTCGTCAGCCGCAGTGTGGGCAAGCGGACGGAGCTGCTGGAGCCGTATCTGGCTGCATTAATGAAGGAACTGCAGCTGACCGGTGAGCTTCTGGCAAATTCCGGACGCAAGGTGCGTACCATTTATATAGGTGGCGGTACGCCCACTACCTTGTCTGCCGACCAGATGGCCCGGCTGCTGGATGCTATCTGCGAGCATTTCGATCTTTCCCGGTGTATTGAATTCACCGTGGAGGGCGGCCGCCCGGATACGCTGGACGCAGAAAAGCTGCGCACCATTTGCCAGCATGGGGCAGACCGCATGAGCATCAACCCCCAAACCATGATTGACAGCGTGCTGCGTGCCTCTGGGCGGCCCCACCGGGCGGAGGATGTGCTACGCTCCTACCGTCAGGCAGTGGATGCAGGCTTTAAGGCCATCAACATGGACTTGATCGCTGGCCTGCCCACGGATACGGTAGAGGGCTTCCGCCGTTCCTTGGACGAAGTAGCGGCATTGAACCCGGCTAATATCACCGTCCATACCCTCGCCCTGAAAAAGGGTGCCGACCTGTTTGAGCGGCGGGAAAATCTGCCCTCCGCCGCTGAAGTCACTGAAATGGTGGCCTATGCCAACGAAAAACTGCGGTCTTTGGGCTATAAGCCCTATTATCTATACCGCCAGAAATATATGTCCGGCTCCTTTGAAAATGTGGGCTGGAGCCGGGATGGCCTTGACTGCCTGTACAATATCTATATGATGGAAGAAGTTCATACCATCCTGTCCCTTGGCGGCGGTGGAATGAACAAAGTCAATTTCCCGGACGGGAGCCTAAAGCGGTTCCATAACCCCAAATTCCCAGAGCAGTATATCGAAATGATCGATACCGTGATGGAACAGAAAAAGGAATTGTTTGATCTAATGCGATAAATTGTTGTTTAGTTGAGGAAATGTGTCGCCCCGATGGGGCAACAGCGCCCGCAGGGCGCAAAGGCTCCCTCTGACGAGGGAGCTGTCAAAAAATCTCTGATTTTTGACTGAGGGAGAGATAAAATGTGTAGTTTTCCTCGGCAGTGAGGTGATTTTCGCATTTTCTCTCCCTCCGTCACGCCGTTCGGCGTGCCACCTCCCTCATCAAAGGGAGGCTTGGGGTGCTCCCGCACCAGAAGCGTAAACAACAATTTATCTTACGAAAGGAAGTAATTTTCTTGGACACTCTAATTTCCAACGTCACCGTTGTGACCATGAATGAGAAAATGGAGGTACTGTTCGGCGCCTTTATTGGCATCGCCGACGGCAAGATCTCCTATATCGGCAAAACTGCCCCTACTGAGCAGCCCGCCACCATCGTGGACGGCACCGGCATGGTAGCCATTCCGGGCCTTGTGAACTGCCACACCCATCTGGCAACCACCGCCCTACGCAGCTACTGCGACGACCTTTCCAGCCGTGAAGCACTGGATGCCCAGCTGCAAAAAGAGGACAAAATGGACTCCCGCTGTGCAAAAGCCGCTGCCAAACTGGCTATCGCCGAGTGCCTGCGGTTCGGCATCACCTCCATTTCCGATCTTTACTACTACCCCGCCGCCACCGCCGAAGCCGTTGCCGAAACCGGCATCAAGGGCAATCTGGCGCTGAGCGCCTACCGCTTCATCGACCAGAACGAAGAATTTGACTTTGACACCGATGAGCAGTGCCAGGAGTTGTGCCGGGTAGTTGAAAAATGGCACGGTCATGACAACGGACGCATCCGTGTCGATGCCGGACTCTACGCCGAATATACCAGCAATCACAAGCTGTGGGAAGGTCTGCTGGGCTACGCCAGTGAAAAGGGCCTTGGCCTGCAGCTCCATCTGGCCCAGACCCAGAGCGAGGTGGACTCCTGCCTTGACCGCACCGGTCTTTCTCCGGCAGAGCTGCTGGACTGCCACCGGCTGTTCAGTCTGCCCACCACCGCCGCAGGCTGTGCCTGCCTTTCCGATGAAGATAAGGCTTTGCTGGGCAAGCGGAAAATCTCCGTTGTTGCCCTGCCCCTGTCCGCCGCCAAGGCCGGACAGCCCGGAACTCCCATTCTGGATTGCGTGAAAGCCGGCATGAATGTGGCTCTTGGTACTGACGGTGCCATCGAGTGTGGCAATTTGGACCTGTTTGAAGTCATGCGCTTCGCCGCCGTGAACACCCGTGCGGCCTCCGGCGACGCCGCCGCCCTTCCCGCCCCCGCTGCCCTGATGATGGCAACGGTCTGCGGCGCCCGGGCGCAGGGCCGTGCCGACGAATGCGGTATGCTGAAAGTCGGTATGGACGCAGACATCGTCCTTGTGGATTTCTCCGCTCCCCACCTGATGCCTTGCCACAACGTCCTGAACGGTCTGGTGTTCAGCGCCAAAGGCGGCGATGTTGCCATGACCATGGTTCGTGGCAACATTCTCTACCAGAACGGCACTTGGCCCACCATTGATTTGAAGGAAGTGGTGGAGGAACTAACCACCTACGCCATCCCCCGGCTTTTCAACGATCAATCAGTTCAGTAAGATAAATTGTTGTTTACGTTAATAAACGCCCCGGCAGCGAAGCTGCCCTTGCCTCCCTCTCTGAGGGAGGTGGCACGCCGAACGGCGTGACGGAGGGAGTGTCGTTATGGCGATGCATCTAACGCAGGACACTCCCCCA
>JBGVKN010000112.1:0-13763 GCA_045123795.1 Faecousia sp.
ATGGCGACCACGTTGTAGGAGCCCTTGCGCTTAGCCTTCAGGATTGCCAGAGCCTCGTCGGTGTAGCCGGGAGCGATAACGCCGTCGGAAACCTCGGGAGCGATCAGCTTAGCGGTCATCTCGTCGCAGACGTCGGACAGAGCCACCCAGTCGCCGAAGGAGCACAGACGGTCAGTGCCGCGGGCACGGACGTAAGCGCAGGCAAGAGGATTCTCGTCCAGACCCTCAACGTCCTCCACGAAGCAGGCCTTCTTCAGCTCGATGGGCAGCACCTTGCCGACAGCGGCGGAGGTGGGAGAAACGTGCTTGAAGGAAGTGGCACAAGCCATGCCGGTGGCTTCCTTCAGCTCCTTGACCAGCTGCCAGGAGTTCAGGGCATCCATGAAGTTGATGTAGCCGGGGCGGCCGTTGAGGATCTCAAAGGGCAGCTCGCCGCCGTCCTTCATGTACAGGGAAGCGGGCTTCTGGTTGGGGTTGCAGCCGTATTTCAGTTCAAAGTTTTTCATTTTTTGACCTCCGAATGATCATATTTGGCGGCGGAGCCGCCCTCGGCCCCCTCTCTGAGGGGGCTGTCACGCAAATAGCGTGACTGGGGGAGTGTCCTATCGTACGAACGACACCCCTTCAGTCAAAAATCAGAGATTTTTGCCAGCTCCCCCAGAGGGGGAGCCAAGGCGCCCTTCGGGCGCTTACTGATGCTTATTGATAATTCTCTGCTCGTACTTGCCGGTAGCAAGATCCGTATAGCGGACGAACAGGGAGATCTTGTTGTTCTCGTCCAGATTTGTCCACAGCTCGTTGGTAAAGCTGTCGATGTCGGCAGGAATGCTGACACGCTCGGGCTCGCCCTGGAAGGTGGGGATCACGGGGTTGCCGTCGCAGACGTAGGTGTGCAGGAAGTGACCCAGACCGGCGGTGGCGGGATACTCCCAGAAGAAACGAGCGCAGGCATTGCCCTCGGGGTCGGCAGCCTTCAGGATGGACATCTTATAGGAGCCGTCCATGGCCTGAATGCCGGAGATGCGGGGGGTCCAGTTGGGGCCGTCGTCCTCAAACTGACGGGTGCGCAGAGCAGCTTCCCAGCTTTCGCCCTTGGCGAGGTACTCCCAAATGGTGTCGGTCTGGTCACCATTGGTGACGATCAGGCCACGACCGGCCTCACGAACGGGGTGGTAGATGATCAGGTGGGGGTCCTTCATCAGAGCGGGATCGTGGGCTTCGGTGCGGATGCCATCGGGCTCCAGGCAGAACACACGGTTGCGGCTGTTGACGCTGCGGCCCATGATGAAGTAGGCAGCCACGGCGGTCTTGTTGTCGGGGGTAATACCCAGCACGATGCCACGGCCGGGGTAGGTATTGCCGTCCAGACGCTCTGCCATGGACTTGATTTCATAGACGTTCATATTGGTTACCTCCATGATTAGTACCGTAGGGGAGGGTCTTGACCCTCCCTGACAGCATGGTATCTGTTTCTTACATAGGGAGGGTCACGCCCCGCCCCTACGGGATATTATTGTAACTCTTTGCAAACTTTTTCTGTGGCCTGGGGCAGGAGAACCCATTCAGCCTGTTCCATGACCCGGCGCTGCAGAATTTCGGGGGTATCGCCGTCCTCGATATAGACAGCCTTTTGGGCGATGATCTGACCGCCGTCGCACACTTCGTTGACGAAATGCACCGTTGCGCCGGTGACCTTCACGCCGTAGTCAAGCGCCGCCTGATGAACCCGCAGGCCATAAAAGCCCTCACCGCAGAAGCTGGGGATCAGGCTGGGGTGGACGTTCAGAATGCGGTTGGGATAGCAGCTCGTAAAATTCTCCGTCAGGATGGTCATAAAGCCTGCCAGCACGATCACATCGATGCCGTGGGCGGTCAGAACCTCTTTCAAGCGCTCCTCAAAGGCAAACTGGGAGCCACATTCCTTTTTCAGCACCACGGCCGTGGCGATGCCGGCGTTTTTGGCACGCTCCAGCGCATAAGCGCCGGCGTTGTTGGCAACCACCAATTCAATTTTGCCGCTACTGAGCACAGTTCCTTGTGCATCAATCAGGGCTTGCAGGTTGGTGCCGCCGCCGGAAACCAGAACAGCAATTTTCTTTGCCATTACAGGATCACCTTTTCCTCGGCGTTCTCGATGATGGAGCCGATGACGTAGGCATCCTGACCATTGGCCTTCAGGGTTTCCAGAGCCAGCTCCACCTGCTCAGCGGGCACCACAATGCTCATACCCACGCCCATGTTGTAGGTGTTGAACATATCACGCTCGGGGATGTTGCCCCACTTGGCGATCATATCGAAGATGGGCAGGATCTTCACGGCGGACTTGTCGATTTTGGCGCACAGGCCGTCGGGGATGGAACGGGGGATATTCTCATAGAAGCCGCCGCCGGTGATGTGGCTGATGCCCTTCACGTCCACCTTTTCCAGCAGAGCCAGAACGGGCTTGACGTAGATTTTGGTGGGAACCAGCAGAGCCTCGGCGATGGTCTTGCCGCCCAGCTCCTCACGAGCGATGTACAGCTCGGGGTTGTTGTTATCGATGTCGAACACCTTCCGGCACAGGCTGAAGCCGTTGGAGTGGATACCGGTGGAGGGCAGTGCGATGACCACATCGCCGGCAGCCATTTTGGTGTTGTCAATGATCTTCTTCTTGTCCACGATGCCGACGGCAAAGCCAGCCAGATCGTAGTCCTCCACGGGCATCATGCCGGGATGCTCAGCGGTTTCGCCGCCGATCAGGGCAGCGCCGGACTGGACACAGCCCTCGGCAACGCCACTGACGATGGATGCGATCTTCTCGGGGATGTTCTTGCCGCAGGCAATGTAGTCCAGGAAGAACAGGGGCTTTGCGCCCACGCAGATGATGTCGTTGACGCACATGGCAACGGCATCGATGCCGATGGTGTCATGCTTGTCCATGAGGATGGCCAGCTTGACTTTGGTGCCGCAGCCGTCGGTGCCGGAGACCAGAACAGGCTCCTCCATGCCGGCGATGGGCAGACCGAAGCAACCGCCGAAGCCACCTACGTCGTCCAGGCAGCCTTCGTTACGGGTGCGGGCCACATGCTTCTTCATCAGCTCGACGGCACGGTAGCCGGCGGTAATGTCCACACCGGCGGCAGCGTAGCTGGCAGATTGGGAGTTCTTGTGATCCATTTTGTAAGCTCCTTCAATTATTCCGTGTCATTGCGAGGAGGGCGAAGCCCGACGTGGCAATCTCCCGGTATGATCGAAAGCCTTAGGGGATTGCCACGCCAGTCTACGGACTGGCTCGCAATGACAATATTTTTATTCCTTACCGCTCCAGCAGTAGGTACAGACCTTATCCTTATCCAGACCGATGGCTTCCAGCAGGCCGTCAAGGCTCTGGTAGCCCAAGCTGTCGAAGCCCATGTCCTCGCAGATGGTCTTCAGCAGGCACTTGCCCCGGGTGGTGGAGCTGTCGGCATATTCGTCAACGTGCTTCTGGCCTTCCATACCCTCCAGCTTCTGGATGGTCTTCCGGGCCAGCAGCTCCAGATCGGAATTGCTGCTGGAGAAATTCAGATATTTGCAGCCGTACATGATGGGAGGACAAGCCGAGCGCATATGTACTTCCTTCGCACCGCTTTCGTAGAGGAATTCCACGGTTTCACGCAGCTGGGTGCCACGGACGATGCTATCGTCCACGAACAGCAGCTTCTTGCCCTGAATCAGCTCCGGTACGGGGATCTGCTTCATCTTTGCCACCTGATTGCGCACCGTCTGGTCCTCCGGCATAAAGCTGCGGGGCCATGTGGGGGTGTACTTAACGAAGGGACGGGCGAAGGGGGTGTGGCAGTGGTTGGCATAGCCGATGGCGTGGGGGATACCGCTGTCCGGCACGCCTGCCACGTAGTCAACCTCAGGCAGCGTACCGTTTTTGATCTCATCCCGGGCCATGATCTCGCCGTTGCGGCAGCGCATGACCTCTACGTTCTTGCCCTCGTAATTGGAGTTGGGGTAGCCGTAGTAAGTCCACAGGAAGGCGCAGATCTTCATATCCTTGCCGGGTTCGGCCAGCCGCTCCACACCGTCGGCGGTGATCCTTACGATCTCGCCGGGGCCCAGTTCGTAGTAGTCCTGATAGCCCAGCTTGTGGTAGGCGAAGGACTCAAAGGAAACGCAGCAGCCCTCCAGATTTTGACCCACCAGCATGGGCAGACGGCCCAGCCGGTCACGGGCGGCGATCAGGCCGTCCTTGGTCAGAAGCAGGATGGTGCAGGAGCCGTCGATGACGTTTTGCGCATGGCGGATGCCTTCAATCAGATCTTCCTTTTGGTTGATCAGGGCGGCGGTCAGCTCGGTGGTGTTGACCTTGCCGGAGGACATGGCCATGAACTGGTGGCCGGGGCCGGAGAAGGTGTCCTCTACCAGCTTTTCCGCATTGTTGATCAGACCGACAGTTGCGATGGCGAACATACCCAGATGGGAGCGAACCAGCAGGGGCTGAGGGTCCGTATCGGAGATACAGCCGATGCCGGCGTGACCACGGAATTTGGTCAGATCGCTTTCAAACTTGGTGCGGAAGGGGGTGTTTTCAATGTTGTGAATCTGGCGCTGGAAACCCTTGGTTTCGTCGTAAAACGCCATACCGCCCCGGCGAGTGCCGAGGTGGGAGTGATAGTCCGTGCCGAAAAACACGTCGTATTTGCAATCTTTACGGGAAATCGTCCCGAAAAAGCCACCCATGTAGTGACCTCCTTGGAAAGAAAGATGCTGTCATTGCGAGGGAGCGCAGCGACCGTGGCAATCCCCAAAGGTTTCCGGAATGTCCGGGAGATTGCCACGCCAGTCTGCGGACTGGCTCGCAATGACAGTAATGTTTTGTGGGATTAGGCGAAGAACAGCTTGTTCAGGGTCATGGGATCGATGTACTCGCCGTCCTTGTACACACGCATATTGCCGGAAGCGACCTCGTCGATCAGCATGACGTTGCCCTCGGGATCGTAGCCAAACTCGAACTTGATGTCGTACAGCTCCATGCCCTTGGCGGCCAGATCGTCAGCAACGATCTTGGTGATGGCCTGGGTCTGAGCCTTCAGATCCTCGTACTGCTCCTCGGTCATAACACCGATGGCAACCAGAGCGTCCTTGGTGATCAGGGGATCGCCCTTGGCATCGTCCTTCAGGGTGGTTTCCACATAGCTGGGCAGCTTGGTGCCGGACTCAATCAGGGCGCCGTAGCGGCGGATGAAGGAGCCAACAGCACGCTCACGGCAGATGACTTCCAGACCCTTGCCGAAGACCTTAGCGGGCAGGACTTCCATGGTGGTGTTGGCCAGGTCAGCGGAAACGTAGTGGGTACGGATTCCGGCGGCGTTGATCTTCTCGAAGAAGTAGATGCTCATGCGCAGGTTCACATCGCCCACGCCCTCGATGGTCAGGCCCACGGAGTTCTCACCGGGATCGAACACGCCGTCCTTGCCGGTGCAGTCGTCCTTGAACTTCAGCAGGCAGTTGCCGTTGGGCAGAGCGTAGACATTCTTGGTCTTGCCGGTGTACAGGAGCTTCAGGTTTTCCATAGTAAATTACCTCGTTTCAAAATGTAAAGAATTATGATGTCATTGCGAGGAGCGGGTAAAACGCTGTCATTCCGAGCCAGTGCGCACACTGGCGTGGGAATCCCCCGGTCAACGCGGAAACTTTGGGAGATTGCCACACCAGCCTGCGGGCTGGTTCGCAATGACAATATTATTTTTGTGGCTCGCAATGACAGTAACTACGTTATTGCAGTGCGGCGTCCTTAGCCAGCACCTTCTCGGCATCGGACTTGCGCTTGGCTTCCAGCTTTTCAGCCAGCGCCTCGTCGGTGACGGCGAGAATCTCAATAGACAACAAAGCGGCATTGACAGCGCCATCCACAGCCACGGTGGCAACAGGAATACCCGAGGGCATCTGCACCGTAGACAGGAGCGCATCAATACCGTTACTAAAGGTGGTGGATTTCATGGGGATGCCAATGACAGGCAGGGTGGTGTTGGCGGCGATGGCACCGGCCAGATGGGCAGCCATGCCTGCGGCTGCGATAATTGCGCCAAAGCCTGCACTGCGGGCGTTGACGGCAAAATCACGGGCTTCGACGGGGGTGCGGTGGGCGGAATAGACGTGCATCTCGTAGGGTACACCAAAGCTCTGCAGCGTGTCTGCAGCCTTGCGAACCACGGGAAGGTCAGAGTCAGAGCCCATGATGATGGCGACTTTTTTCATGCGTTAACCTCCAAAAGCATAAAAGGACACACTTCGACCGTTCAAGGTGAAAGTGTGCCCAGACGGTCGGCTTATAACACTCAGGCTCCGTGTGGTGCTCCACTTTCAACCGTCAGTAGCCCAAGTGCTTCAAAATACAGTTTCATTATAACAAAGCATTGTCTTTTCGTCAATTTGGCGAAAAGACAATTTATAAGCAAATCTTTTCGGGTTCCATGTGAATGTTGACAAAAGGCTATGGATGGGAGCTTTCGAGGGAGGAGTGTCGATGAAAACGTCGATAAGTATCGAAGGTAAATTATGGCAAAAGGGTTGAAATGTCAGCTGCGGTTGTGATATCTTAGGCGAGAAATTTGTCAAAAATTCAGAGGTAGAGAGAAAATGAAAACACAAAGACTATTGGTGGCGGACTCGTCTGTGGCGTTCTCCTGCGCTTTGTCGGAAAAGCTGGCAGGGGCATTTGAGCTGCGGATCTGTGCCGACGGCCTGCAGGCCAGAGAACAGTTGGACAAATTTTCTCCGGATGTTCTGGTGGTGGATATGACCCTGCCCGGACTGGACGGCATCTCTGTGCTGAAGGCAGCCGGAACCATGAGAAAGCGTCCGGCTATGCTGGCGCTGACCAGATTTTGCAGTCCGTTTATTGAAAATGCCCTTGGGGAGCTGGGTGTGGATTACCTGATGTACAAGCCCTGCGATATGACGGCGCTGACAGAGCGAATCTACGATCTGATGGGCAGTCATGTTGTGATTCCACTGGTGCAGACCAATACGGCGGCAGGCAATGTGCTGGCGGCACTGGGGATCACCCTCAACCGAAAGGGCTATGCCTGTACGATGGATGCACTGGAGCTGCTGCGGGAAAATATGGGACTTTCCATGACCAAGGAACTGTATCCCATGATCGCCAAGCGGCAGCGGTGTTCCGCAGCTTCTGTGGAGCGTGCCATCCGGGGTGCGGTGGAAACGGCGTGGCTGCGGCGGGATGAGAAGATTTGGCGGCAGTATTTTACGCCCAGCCGGGAGGGCTTTGTGCCCAAGCCCACCAATGCGGTGTTCCTCCGAACCCTGGCAGAGCGTCTGGAACGGCAAAACTGCGTTGGTCGGGTGTGGTAAAATATATCATCAATTGACATTACGGTAAAATATTGCTAGTATATACTTGGCACTCTTTAGGGTGCGGAAAGAAGCAAAAAGGAGTTTACGGCCATGTATAAACGGTACATAAAGCGAATTTTAGCGGTGATTTTGTCTGCGCTGGGAATTCTGGCGCTGGGTTGGTTGTTGTTGGTTTTGAGCATTGCGATCAAGGTCGAATCCAAGGGCCCGGTTCTGTTCAAGCAGAAGCGGGTGGGCATCCATAAGCGGCACTTCAATATTCTGAAATTCCGCACTATGCGCATCGATACGCCCAAGGACACCCCCACGCACCTGCTGGCAAACCCTGACCAGTATATCACCAAGGTGGGCAAATTCCTGCGCAAGACCAGCTTGGATGAGTTACCCCAGCTGTTTAATATTTTCGTGGGTCATATGGCCATTATCGGCCCCCGGCCTGCCCTGTGGAACCAGTTCGATTTGATCGAGGAGCGGGACAAGTACGGCGCCAACGATGTGCGTCCGGGCCTGACCGGTTGGGCACAGATCAACGGTCGTGATGAGCTGGAGATTCCCGTCAAGGCCAAGTTGGACGGCGAATATGTGGAAAAAATCAGCTTCGGCTTCGACGTAAAGTGTTTTTTCGGCACCATTACCTCCGTCCTGCGCCATGACGGCGTCGTCGAAGGCGGCACAGGAGCGATGAAGAAATGAAAAAAATCCTGATTATCACCAACCATTCCTATATGCTCTATCGGTTCCGTCTGGAACTGATTCAGGAGCTGATGAAAAACCATGAGGTTGTCCTGAGTATGCCTTTTGTGGGACATGAGGACGATTTTCAGGCCATGGGCCTGAAGTGCATCAAGACGGATCTGGACCGCCGGAGCATTAACCCAAAGAAAGATTTTGGCCTGTTTTTGACATATCGGAAGCTGCTGAAACAGGAGCAGCCGGACATGGTCATTACCTATTCCATCAAGCCCAATATTTATGCCGGATTGGCTTGCTCTATGGCAGGTATCCCCTACTGTGCTAATGTGCAAGGATTGGGTACCGCATTCCAACGTAAGGGTTTGGCTCAGTTTGTTACGGTGCTGTATAAATCGGCTTTTCGCAAAGTTCGGACGGTATTTTTTGAGAATGAGGGTAACGCTCAGGAGTTCATTGACCGGAACATTATCCCCCGGGAACGCATTACCCTTTTGCCCGGTGCGGGCATCAATCTGGAGGCCTATCCACAGGTTGCATATCCGGACAATGAGGTGGTGCGGTTCCTGTATCTGAGCCGAATTATGAAGGAAAAGGGTATCGACGAGCTGTTTGCCGCCATGCGCCGACTCCATGGGGAGCTGGGTAGTAAAGTGGTGCTGGATCTGGTGGGCTTTTTCGACGATGATTACTACAAGGAGCAGGTAGATCAGTTGGTTGCCGACGGTATCGCCGTGTTCCACGGCTTCCAGACCGAGCCCCGGCCTTATTATGCTGCAGCAGATTGCGTGGTGCTGCCCAGCTACCACGAGGGCATGAGCAATGTACTGCTGGAGGCTGCTGCTACCGGACGACCTGTGATCACCAGCGATATCCACGGCTGCAAGGAGGCGGTGGATGAGGGCGTTACCGGTTTGCTCTGTGCCGTGAAGGATACGGATAGCCTGTATGAGCAAATGCTGCGCATGGTACAGATGACAAAAGCGGAACGTCAGGCCATGGGCGACGCTGGGCGTGCCAAAATGGAACGGGAATTTGAAAAAACGCTGGTGGTCCAGAAGACTATGGATGCCATTTTTGCGCCCGCTCGGGTGTGAATAAAAGAAAAAACTCCGATAACGAGCGATCATGTTCGTTACCGGAGTTTTGTGTGTTTTTGGGTGTTATGACAAAGCTGCCTTTCAAAATAACGGATTATCTTTGGTTTATTGACATAATACCGATTTGCTTTTTTGCGCAATTGATGTATAATAGAAAAGATAAAAGGAAAAGTGTAGCTTTTTCAAGATTACTATCATAATGTGAGGAAATCGCATGGTTAAACTCATTTTGTTATATTGGGGTACGGTACTGCTGATGTACTTGTCGCAGAGTTTCTATCCGACCGATACTAGATTAAGAGGTAACCAAATCGGAAAAAACAACTTTATGTGGTGCAAGTCGGATATTTTTATGATTTTCACCATAGCGTGGCTCTGTTCTTTTTCTTTTTTGCGTGCGCATTACAACGATACATGGACATACAGAGTGCATTTTGCGCAGTCAGAGTCGGTTGAAGAATTCTTCGCCCGTGGCGGTATTTTGGACTGGACAGGTAATCCGCTTAGTGAATTATATCGGGATTTCATTAGAGGTTTAACGGACAATTACCATATTTATTTTTTCTTTCCTGCGTTGCTTAGTAGCTTGGCGGTAGTTAAATTATGCAAAAACTACTCGGTTAATCCTGCGTTTTCTCTTTTGATGTTCTTCTCTGTTGGCACATATCTCATGTATATGGCGGCGCTGAAGCAATGCATTGCGGTTTTTATATTGCTATCTGCCCTTCCCTATGCGGTCGAGAAAAAGTACGCTCGTTTTTATGTCTTGGTATTCCTTGCGGTTTTGTTCCATACACACGCGTTTTTGTTTGCTATCGTTCCCTTGTTGATGGGGAAACCTTGGGGAAAAACGACCTGGATATTGCTGGGCGCTACGTTGCTCGCCATGGCATCGTATAATGTCACGCTGGGAGCTTTCATGAGATATGCACAGTCGATCGGTGCGTTGGTGGACGAAAGTGAATTGTTTGACGGGCACTCTATCAATGTTCTGCGGGTTCTTGTTTACTGGATCCCGGTTCTGTTTGCATTGTTTTTCAGACGGCGCCTGTTCACGGATTCCACCCGGACAGAAGATCTGTTCGTCAATATGAGCATTGCTTCGGCTTTTATTTTGACGATAGGCTTAGTACAGGCGGCCAATTTGTTTGCACGTATGGCGGGATATTTTGAGATCGCAACGATCATAGCCTTGCCCTGGATGATCAATAAAGTGTTTACAAAACGGTCGACTCATTTTATAACCGGTTGTGCGTCTGTGCTTTATTTTGCATATTTCTGGTACGAAAATGCAATTAACCGTGGTTTTGCTAATGATTATTCAGCAATTACGCTATGGGAGTTTATTGTAAGCCTTTTTGCATGATATGAACGTAGCGGCCATTAGGAATGGTGCCAAAACAAGGAGTGAATGAAATGAATAAACCGATACGTATTCTTCACGTCATCGGCTATATGGACCGTGGTGGGGCGGAAAATATGATCATGAATTTGTATCGCAATATTGACCGCACAAAAGTCCAGTTTGATTTTGTTGAGAACGAAGGCAAGGAAACTGCGTTTGACGCAGAAATCAGGGAACTGGGAGGAAGGATCTATCACTGCCCCCGTTACAGAGGAAAGAACCATTTTGCTTATACCCGGTGGTGGCATACATTTTTCAAAGAACATCCCAACGAGTATCCAATCGTCCATGGACATATCGGCAGCACGGCGGCCATTTATCTATCCATTGCGAAGAAACATGGCGCGTTTACCATTGCGCACAGTCACAGTGCCGGAGAAGGCTCTGTGATGTACCGGATGTTCTCGTACCCCGCCAGATTTGTGGCGGATCATTTCTTTGCCTGCTCCAAAGCAGCAGGAATTTCTCGGTACGGCAAACGGGTAGGCATGGACGGATATCGCTGCAATGTGCTGAACAATGCGGTGGATGCGAAGAAGTTCGCCTATTCCCTCGAAGACAGAGCGCAAATGCGAAAGGAACTGGGCATTGCGGAAAAAGCCTTGGTTGTGGGTCATACAGGCCGGTTTGTGGATGTGAAAAATCACACTTTCCTGTTAGATATATTTGCGGCGCTGCTAAAAAAGGAACCCAATGCCCGGCTCCTGCTTGTGGGCGGCGGAGAATTGCAGTCACAAATTGAAGCGAAAATTCAAAACCTAAATTTGGAAGAACAAGTTATCCTTGCGGGCATCCAAAACAATGTATGGGATTATTATCAGGCTATGGATGTGTTTGTGTTCCCGTCCTTGTATGAGGGGCTGCCTCTGACTTTGGTGGAGGCCCAGGCTTCGGGTCTGCCTTGCTGTATTTCGGACACGGTTCCGGCAGAAGCCGGCGTTACGGAACTGGCACAATTCCGCCCGTTGGATGATGGCGCACAGGCTTGGGCTGACTGGATCCTGGAGCGGGCAAAAGAGCCAAGACAAAATATGTTCAATCAGATTGTACGTGTAGGATATGAAATAACTGATACTGCAAATTGGTTGCAGAATTACTATGTAGAATTGGTGAAAAGCCGTGGATAATAAGATTATTTTAACTGTTTTTACGCCGGCATATAACCGTGCTCATACCTTGCCGCGTACATATGAGTCATTGTGCCAGCAAAACTGCAAAGACTTTGTCTGGCTGATCGTGGATGACGGATCTTCTGACAATACGGCAGAACTGGTGCGTCAGTGGCAGAGCCGGGACAATGGCTTTGAGATCCGGTACGTTTATAAGGAAAACGGCGGTATGCACACCGCGCACAACACAGCCTATGAAAATATCGAAACAGAATTGAACGTCTGCATCGATTCCGATGACAAGCTGGCTCCCGGTGCGGTCGAAAAGATCCTGCAAAAATGGGACGAAGTGAAACACAGGGGCTACGCAGGCATCATCGGCTTGGATTCTGATTTTACCGGCAACGTGATTGGGAAAGGCTTTCCGGAAGGATTGACGGAAACAACTGTGATCGGCTACTACGCAGCCGGCGGTAGCGGTGACAAGAAACTGGTGTATCGGACGGATATCATCAATCAATACCCGGCCTATCCGGTGTTTGAAGGGGAAAAATACGTGGCGCTGTCCTACAAATATCGCCTGATTGACCAGACCTATAAAATGGCGGTACTGGACGAAATCCTGTGCAACGTGGAGTATCAACCCGATGGTTCCAGCGGAACCATGTGGAAGCAGTATTTGAAAAACCCCAAAGGTTTCGCCTTCTGGCGCAGGACCTGCATGCAATATCCCTACTCGGCCAAGCGACTGGTGATCGATTGCATCCACTATGTTTCCAGTAGCTTGATCGGGGGGGACAAGCGCTTTATTGCGGAATCTCCCAAAAAGCTCTTAACGATTTTTTGCGTGCCAATGGGTACACTGCTGTCGATTGTGGTAAAAAATAAGTTACACGGAGAGAAACGATGAAACAACAAGATACGATTTGGATACTGGTTCCTGTCTATAATGTGGAAAGAGTGCTGGGTAAATGCATTCGCTCTATTCAGCGGCAGACCTATTCCAACTGGAAGATGGTACTGGTGGACGACGGATCCAAAGACAGAAGCGGCAAGATATGTGACGATTATGCTGAAAAAGACGATCGTATTGTGGTATTACACACGGAAAACGGCGGTCCACATGCCGCACGAATGAAAGGCGTTGCACTGATTCCCGATAACAGTTATTGTTGCTTTTGTGACAGCGACGACGAAATGCCGGAAAATGCTCTTCAATTGCTATATGAAGAAGCAGCCAAAACCGGCGCGGATTTAGTATGTGGAAATGTTGAACGGATCTACAAGGGTGTTCGCATCTCTAGCGGAAGTGCGCTGTCTTGTTTTTCTGATCCCCGAATTTATTCTGCGGACGAAATCACCGGTGATCTGTATCTGAGTTGTTTTGGTGGTGGGAGATTTCCGGTCAGTTTGTGGGGGAAACTGTATAGAACAGATATTATCCGCCCGATTATGCTGAATATGGACAGCCATCCGCATTGCTTTGCAGAAGATCTGAATGTTACAATGCGAGTGTTGCCGGAGGTTTCTTCCATATCGGTGATTCCTCATGCGGTGTACCGCTACCGCGTTGGCGGAGGAACTGCCCGATTTATGCCCACCTTCCTGGATGACAACATTTTGATGTACCGACTGAAAATGCAGTGGTCAGATAAGTGTACATCCAAAGAAAATGTGAAGAAGCTCATCGGCGTTGAATTGAAGAACATCATCGTCTCCTACTGGATCATGTGTGAAAAGAATCACAGATATCCGCATGGCAGTTTGCTGCAAGAAGCGAAGGCTGTTTGTGCGCTTCCAGAAGTCAAGGAAGCACTGACCACTCTCGACGGTGATTGCTCCGGCCTTCCTGGGATTAACAAGCCGCTGGAGGAGCGCGATTATGATGCTGTTTGTAATCTGATCTGTCAGAAAGTCAAAAAAGATCGCCCGAAGGATATTTTGAAGAAGATCCTCATGGGCTGATTGCCCATGAAAGACTAACTATTAAAAGTCAAGCCCCAATCTGAGGATGCTGCAGAAAAAGTCACTACTGCAAAAACGGCATGACAAGTAGAGCGTCGTTGACGGCGCTCTGAGAAAAGGTTGTTGTATTGGTTAGGCAGCCGGTCT
>JBGVKN010000113.1:0-3322 GCA_045123795.1 Faecousia sp.
ACAGGTCTGTGTCAACCACGGCCTAAAGGCCCTAATACCGGGCATTTGAGCCGAAATTTGCAGGGGACATTCGCAAAAAACACTGCCTAAGATAATACCAATTGATATGGGGTGGTTTTTAGAGGTCCCCAACAATTTACCATTCCAATTATTAAGAATTCTTTACATCTATTGACAGTGCGGTTGGTCTATGCTAAACTAACTGTACTAATACAGTTAATACAGTTAAAGGAGGGAGCAACTATGATCCATTTGGACTACCGGGATGCCCGGCCCATCTACACCCAGATCATCGACGGCGTGCGGGAGCAGATCGTGGCCGGTATTCTGTGCGAAGGGGACAAGATGCCCAGCGTCCGTGAATTGGCCACGGAGCTGACCATCAACCCCAACACCATCCAGCGGGCCTACCGTGAGCTGGAAATGCAGGGCTGGATCGCATCCGTCCCCGGCAAGGGCAGCTTCGTCTGCGGCATCCCCAGCGGCCCCGGACCCGAGGCGCTGGCACTGCTGGACAATTTCGACCGCATTACCCAATCGCTCCTGAGCCTTGGCACCACCCGGCAGGAGCTCATCGACCGCATTTTGAGAGGAGGAAACGACCATGCTTGAACTGAAAAACGTGACCAAGACCTTTGGTGACTTCACCGCCCTGAACGACCTGACCCTGACCGTGCCCCGTGGGGCAGTATACGGTTTGGTCGGCCCCAACGGCGCAGGAAAATCCACCGCCATTCGCCATTTGACCGGCGTATACCGGCCCGACTGCGGTGAGGTGCTGATGAATGGCCAGCCCATCTACGAAAACCCCGACATCAAAGCCCGCATCGGCTACATCCCCGACGATATTTTCTACTTCCCCTCCGCATCGCTGGAGGATATGCACAAGTATTATAGAGGAATGTACCCCCAATTCGACGAGGAGCTGTACCAAAAGCTCTACGACATTTTTCAGCTTCCCCGAAAAGGCCAAATCCGCCGTTTTTCCAAGGGTATGCAGAAGCAGGCGGCGTTCCACCTGACCATCTGCACCCGCCCGGATGTGATGATTTTGGACGAGCCGGTGGACGGCCTTGACCCGGTCATGCGGCGGCAGGTGTGGAGCCTGATTCTTGCGGATGTGGCTCAGAGAGAAACCACAGTGCTGATTTCCTCTCATAACCTGCGTGAGCTGGAGGATATTTGCGACCATGTGGGTATCATGGATCACGGAACAATGCTGCTGGAGCGTTCCTTGGCGGATATGCAGGGTGCTACCCACAAGCTGCAGCTGGTGGGCGAAACCCCGGAGGGGTTGGAGGTTCTCCATGAATCCGGCTCCGGCCGCTTGCGCACCCTGATCGTCCGGGGCAGTGCCGAGGAGATCCGCCGCCGCACCGCTGCCACCAATCCTGCCTATTTCGACATTTTGCCCCTTTCCCTTGAGGAAATCTTCATTTACGAGCTGGGAGGTGTAAATTATGAAGTCAAGAACATCGTTCTTTAACTTAACTGCCCTGCGCAAGGATATCACCCGGTTTGCCCCTGTTTGGGCGCTGTATCTCATCGGCGGTCTGCTGGTAGGGCTGACAACCCTGTCCGGCAGTGACTATATGCGACATGAGGGCGTCCGGGCGCTGGCTTCCTCCATCGGGGCGCTGACCGTCGTCAATCTGGTGTACGCCATCATCAGTGCCGAGCTGCTGTTCGGCGACCTGTTCAACAGCCGCCTGTGCAACGCCCTCCACGCCTTCCCCCTGCGGCGTGAAAGCTGGTTTGCCACCCATACCGTGGCGGGGCTGCTGTTCTCCTTCGTTCCCAACCTGATTTTGAGCATCTGCTTCCTGCCTATGATGGGAGAGCTGTGGTATATCAGCTTCCTTTGGCTGCTGGGCGTCACCCTGACCTATGTGTTTTTCTTCGCTCTGGCGGCGTTCAGCGCCATGTGTACCGGCAACCGCTTCGCCATGGCGGCGGTGTATACCATCATCAATTTCGCCTCCATGATCGTGTATTGGTTCGTGGCGACCTTCTATGAGCCCTTGCTCACCGGTTTGCACATTCGGGAATCCAGCTTTAGCCGCCTGTGTCCCGCTGTGTGGGCGGCAGATTTGGAGCTGGTGGAATTCACTTACAAGCGTTTCAATACAACGGAGATTTTGGTAGACTCCTTTGGAAATAATCGTTATTATGACAGCAAGTATGTATTTCAGGGTCTGACCCCTAACTGGTGGTATCTGGCGATTATTGCAGTGATCGGCGTTGTCCTGCTGGGGGCTGCACTTCTGCTGTACCGGCGGCGCAAGCTGGAAAGTGCCGGAGATTTTGTGGCATTTTCTTGGCTCAAGCCCATTTTCAGCGTGGTGTTCACCCTCTGCATGGGTGCGGCTTTTGAACTGTTTGCAGATCTGTTCATCAGCGTGGATTATGTATTTCTGGCGGTGGGTATTGTCGTGGGCTATTTTGTGGGTCAGATGCTCCTGCAGCGGACGGTGCGGGTGTTCCACAAGCGCACCTTTGCCAACTGTATCGTCATCGGGGCGCTGCTGGTCATCAGCATTTGCCTGACCGCTATCGATCCCCTTGGTATCACCCGCTGGACGCCCAAGCCGGAAAAGGTGGAGTCCATTACCCTGTCCTCTAACTACTATTACCAACCCGAATGGGACTACAAGGTCAACAATGCGCAGGTCATCACAACCCCAGCGCTGATCGAAGATCTGGTAGAAGTCCACGAGCTGCTCATCGAAGAGGAGTGGAACAATGAAAATTACCTCAATGGCTTCAATGCTGTTCACTTGACCTACAAAATGAGCGACGGACGGCAGATCGTGCGCCGTTACTACTATTATTCCAGATCCGTCGAAGAGAGAATGAATAAATTCTTCAGCGCACCGGAATTTGTGCTGGGCTATGAGGATTGGGAGGACTATCTGGCAACGGTGGATTACCTATATGTAGCAGACCAAAAATATACCGGAACAAAGGCGATAGAGCTGCTGACTGCCATTAAGAAAGACTGCGAAGCCGGCACCATGACCCAAAGCTATGCGCAAAGTCCGTATCGGGATTTGAATATCTATACGAAGGATGGAGATATAGTATATATTCAGATCAATCGGAACTGCACAAACGCCATCGCATGGTTTAAGGAAAACGAGTAAAGCAGATATTGTCCCTATCAACGGCACCCACCCGGGTGCCGTTGACTTTTTGGTAAGATAAATTGTTGTTTGCGAGTTGGACAATGCCGGCGGCCGCGGGCCCCCGAGGGGAAGGTGCCCCAGTGCGTACACTGGGGCGGAAGAGGAATGGCGACATCTTACCATTGGAATGCAGTAAA
>JBGVKN010000114.1:0-7288 GCA_045123795.1 Faecousia sp.
GGCGTGACGGAGGGAGTGTCGTTATGGCGATGCGTCTAACGTAGGACACTCCCCCAGTCGAAAATCAGAGATTTTCGCCACATAGTTTATTGTGCAATCGCCCCCGGCGATTGATCATTTAGAATCGCTTCGCTACCCTCAGGGAGGGGGCCGAGGGTGCGGTGCTAACTCGCAACGCTAAACAACAATTTATCTCACTACTTCTTATCAAACTCTCGCCAGAATTGCAGCATGGCCGCTTCGTAGCTCTCTTTGTCCAGGAAATAACTCATACCATGTCCTGCGCCAGGAACCACCAGCAGCCGCTTCGGTGCAGCGCACGCCTTATAGTTTTCATAGGTCATCTCGATAGGCACAAATCGGTCATCCGTACCATGAATAAACAGCACCGGAACCTCGCATTCCTGCATGGCATCCACGCAGGAATAATCGTCAATCCCCACCTGAATCTTCTTTCGGCACAAATCTCTGGCTGCCATGCAGCGAGTGCCGTAGGACAACCCCAGATTATCCTTTGCAACGTGCTTCCAAATGGCCTCCGGCGACGAATAGCCGCAATCTGCCATGATCCCCCGCACGTTTTTCGACAGCTCCAACCCCGCCGCCATCAGCACCGTAGACGCACCCATGGACACACCGCACAGGTAGACCGGCAGCGCATTGTCCCGCTCCCCGGCCCATTTTGCCCAGTCTGCGCAGTCATGCCGCTCCAGCAAGCCAAATCCCATATACTCTCCACCGCTTTGCCCCTGTCCACGCTGCTCGGCAAACAGCACATTGCATCCATTTTGGAACCAGAAATCTGCAATCATCCCAAAATCGTTGTACCACGATGACCGCCAACCGTGCATAGCAATGATCGTCCGGCTTGGTTTTTCCTGCTCGAACCAGTGTCCCACCAGATTTGTGCCATCACGGCTTGTGATTCGCACCATTTCCCCGCCACGACTGTGCAGTGCCTCGCCCGCCGTTCTCAACGCATCCAAAAACCTTTGATCCAGTTCTGAACCGGCAATCTTTCGTTCAGCGGAGCCGGTGTGCTTGGGGATCTGTCGGTCTAATGCCACATTTACCATGTATTTTGTGACAGCCAGATGCATCGTTCCGACCAGTCCCACGCCGGCAGCCGCAAGGCCGGAGCCGATCAACATTCTTCTTGCGCTTTTCTTCATCACGATTCCCTCCGGAAATGATCTTTTCATATTCTACCCTGCGACAGGGCAAGTTTTTCATTTCCGACGAAATTTCCAAAAAATATATCCCCCGGCGAACCGGGGGGATATATTGACGTTATTTAGTGGAAATATGCGTAGGCCGAAGCAGTGAACTTTTCAACCATCTCATACAGCGGATCGCTGCCGCCCTGACGGACTGCGTAGCTGTTGATGGTGTCGCTGGCGTTAGCCACCAGACTGCCGTCAGCATTGTATACCCGAACGGTCACAAGCTGATCGCCGTCTGCTACCACAAGATCATCAACGACCACGCCGTAGGTAGTGCTGTTGTACTTGGAGAATGCATCTCCCTCCACCCGATTTTCGTGGACATTGCCCTTGTGATCCGTGAAGGATATAACTGCGTACATATCAGGGGTAATGCTGGTGAAGTACATGGTCAGCATGATGCGGTTCTTCAGCGTCAGGGTCGAGCCATAGTAATTCGTGCCCTTTACTCGCTGATCGACGCTGTCGGTATTTTCAGTTGCATAAGCCTTCTGCGTTTCAGAAAGCTGGTTGTTAGCCAGATCATCCGTATTGTAGCCGAAGTAAGTCTGAGCCGCTGCACCGTAGTTCAGCATATCCACCAGCAAGGTCTTTGCCTCAGCATTCTGCTTTTCCAGAATACGCATAGCGTAATCACGAACGCTGTCCGCCCACAGAACACTGGCCTGAACACCGTTGCCGTGATAGATCACAACCTCAATCTTATCCGCCATCTGACGAGCCGCCAAACCTCTCAGGGTCACGACCAGCTAGCTGGTACGCACTTCCCAATCACCGTAAGGAATGGTATTGGTGATTGTTTCATCCTCAGTGTAAATCGTGACCATCGCATAGTAATCGGTGCCGGTCAGCTTTTTAGGCTCAATGAAGAAGTTCATGTCCAGCTCGCCGCCCAAAACCATGTTCGCACCGGTCAGAGTGAACAGATTTCCCACGGGAGTTTCATCGTCCACAGCCTTTTCACCACAGATCCGGCACACGTTATCCAGATAGCTATGGCCGGTGGAAAGCACAATGTTACCTACATGGCTTTCGCCGCAGTTCGTGCAGGTGTAAGTGGTGTAGCCGTCTTTCTCACAGGTAGGTGCTGTCACGGCGGAAGTATATTCGTGATTGCACTGTCCCTTTTCGTAGCTCAGGGTCAGGGTATCATTGCTGTTGACCGTCAGAGTGAACGTAATCTCCACACCGCCGGGGACGAACAGCTTATTGGGGTCAACCAGAGCCTTGGACGTATTGTAGAGGGTAACAGAGGATAATTGGCAATAGCCCTCAGACATATACCAGTTGGCATTGTCGCCGGTTTTGATGAATGCAGCAAATGAATATTTCCTGTGACAGAGTGGTTATTGATGACACTTCCCACCCCACAGCAGAATATATGCAGACAAGAATCAAGCAAGCAAGAAATGTAAGCATTTTGTGCATTGATTACCTACAATTGTTGGAGCAGGCAGTTGCTGAGAAATTAATAGAGATTTCTGAAAAATACGGGATTCCAATTGTAGTGAACGGGATTTTACCCAGGGGATTTGAAAACTATGGTCAAACAGGGGATCCGGAACAATGCTCTGTTTTGGAGCAGATAGCGCAACAGAAGTATTTTCTGATATATGGTTTTCTTGCACTGATTCGTCGGGATCAAGGATGTGTTTGCGCAGAGTTCCTTGTAAAAAAGTGTTGGCATTGGGAGCCTGTCGATGTTATTATGGAATGGGATACCAAAGAAACGAAGTTCAAATTCGGAATAACAAGAAAAGCGGAGGTAATTACCTATGACGCAGCCATCCACCCCCTTTGACCCTCGCACAACCCGGGAATACCGTGAATTGGGTTTCAAAATCATCAAGTGTCCCGTCTGCGGAAAAGAAACGCTGGATAATTATTTCATCTGCCCTAACTGCGGCTGGGAATACGACGGTATCACAGAGGAAGATGCATATTCTTCCTGTAATAGAATAACCATTGCAGATTACCGAAAAAGGAACCTATAACGAACAGTCCGCCCCGGTGCATACGCACCGGGGCGGGCCGACTACTTAAGCGTTTATGTTCACATATTGACACAATTGTTTAACACGAGCTTGCAAAAACTCTATTTTATCTTCCAAAGGACGACGTTTAAATTCCAGCTTACACCGATCGAATTGTTTACCAATATCTTTTGTTTCCTGCTCAGTCCATTCCAGCTTCCACTTTACCTTGGCATCTGCAATGGCATCTTCTTTTCCAATGTCCTGACCGTAAAGAGACTCTGCTGCCATTGCAAGCTGTATTTCCGACCAGATAAAGAACTCTGCCTGCAAAGGATTAAGCCCATCATAAGGATGCTCTGCATCAAAGTAATTGCGGATGTGTTGCACATATGTATCGTAACCATACGGTGTCTCTCCGGTACCTTCCGGGATTACACTCCAAGACACCATAGCAGTTTTCTTTAATTTCTCTTTGGTTTTCTTCCCATTATTATACCAAGGCATTACCTGCCGGCAAAACCATTCCAAAATAAAGGAATCCAAAGCCATATGGCAGTATTGGAAATGCATATCCATTTTCTTGGCTCCGTCCAAACAGTAGAGCCCCTTCATTGTCATGTTGACGATTTTTTGTGCTTTACCGTAAGCAACAGGCGTTCCATCCTGGTTAATGTAGAAGGTGCGAAGAACGGACAGCATTTCTTTACAGGCCTTGCGGTGCCAATCGTCAAATGTATCTTGGGTGATGGAATCCTGCTGCAAGCTGAACCACTCGTCTATTCTAGGGAGTAGAGCACCGGTGACCGCATTATTAAAACTTTCTGCCTCAGGTGCAATTCTTTTTAATGTTCGTGCCATCAAATCTCTTGTGGCACGTGTAATAGCTTTTTCTCTGCCCTCTGTATCATCAATGGATCGTCCGTCCCCGTCCCAGAACGCTTTGACTGTTGAAGTTAATCTGTTTTTGTACTCCATAGAATACTCTCCTATACTTTATAATCCTGTAGCAACCTGCAAGGCTTCCCACACTTTGACCATGGCGTAGGTATCCAGCTTGCAGTATTCCAGCAGATTTCTTCTTGCGATGACCTGCTCCTCCGGGGGCAGGTCTTTGATCTTGGGGAACAAGTCCATAGCTTCGCCGCCATTATGAACGCCCTCAAGGTTATGATAATCTAGCGCAGGATCATCGGGATATAGAGCCGGCAGAACGCTCTTGATCTTTGCTCATGAAAAATACCCCCGTATTCCGGATAGTATACACGAGTCGCATATACTATCCGCTAATCTACGGGAGTATTGTTTCATACCGACGAGCCTACCACAAGCCGCCAATAGGTTTTACGCTTACGAGGCATTTATCCAAACTGTCAACGCTTAAGGGAAACAATAAGGGAAACACAAAACCTTGCGTTTTGAAATTCCAACATTCCACCCCTAAAGCCCGCAAAATAAACAGAAAAATCCCGGTATCTTTAACAGATACCGGGTATTTTTATGGTTGCGGAGGCAGGACTCGAACCTACGACCTCCGGGTTATGAGCATTCTCCAGTGTGTATAGTATCGTACTTTTTTATGCGATATCGTGCCATTTCTCTTTTATTTCCTGCAGTTTTCAAAACTTTTCGTCACTTGTCGTTTCGCATCGTAATACATCGTTTTGCATCGTTGGTCCCCTCAATGTCCCCTCAAATTTCAAGGAAGAAGCAGACGTTTTTGGTAGCCATTCTTATGTTGTATTTTAGCATGCTCTCCCCTGCTTTTCAACCCCTGCTGCACCTGAGGAGTCACAGGCCAAGGCCCACAGTTTCACACGAAGCTGTGGGCCTTTTGCTTATGCAGCAGTCTTATATCGCAGATAGATGTACTCGTAGATTTCCTTACGATAGATAGTAATACTAATCTCATCATAACTCTCCGGGAGTTCTGCCCAAAGAGTATCACGAATCAGATTATCCACGATTGCTTTTGTTTCCGGCTTATCCGCCCAGTGGTCAAGTTCTGCAATCTTGGCTTTAACCTTAGACAGCAGATCCACCGCAACCTTTTTGATCTGTGCGATTTCTTGTTTGGTCAAATCAGTTCTAAAGAGCTTATCAAACATAGACAGTTCTTCATCACTGGAGAATCCTTCTCGGACATAGCGTTTTTCTTCCTGCGTCAAGTCCTGGGCAAGTTTTGTCAGTTCATCAAAGATCCGCTCAATCTCTGCCCGGTTCTTCTCTTCGTTGTATTCCTTGATGATTGTCTGATAGCGGTCGTAATAATCCATGCGACCGGGATTCCGTAGCAGCATTTGCTTGATACGCTCCTCAACCAACTCAGACAGGTCCTTGATGATCAGCTTCTTGTGGGCTGCTTTTGCAAACTCCCGACGAAGCAAATCAAAATCAATCTTGGAAATATCAAACTGTTTGGAACTGCCGGTATCGGCAACCGGGTCCAATGTCAAGTTTTCGCTGATAATGCGGTTGATCTCCACCATCAAATCAGTGTTGTCTGCATGTTTGCGCTTTAGCTGTAGTTCCTTGTAAATAGCAACAATCGCATCCCGGTACTGGATCTGCTCTTCGGTGAGATCATCTCTTTGCAGATACTTCATTACGCGAACAAGCTCAGAGGCATAAGTCTGGAATTCCTTCTTGTCCTCCATGCTGCTGCAGACCGCATCTGCACCGGTTTTAATCAGCGCCTGCTTCGCGAAATCTTTTGCCGCAACCAGTGCGGACAGATCAAACCCCAGTTCGTCCAAGAATGCATTGGTCTGACCAATCAGTTCTACAATACGAGCAATCAGCAGATCCTTATCGACCGTAGGATCTCCGCCACCTTGGCCGCCAACATTGGCCGTATAATCAGCCAACGCTTTCCGCAGAGCCTTCACGATGCCAATGTAGTCCACGATCAGGCCATTGCTCTTGCCTTCCGCAACACGGTTTGCGCGAGCGATGGTCTGCATTAGGGTATGCGCCTTCAAAGGCTTGTCCAAATACAAGCAGGACAGGCTCTTCACATCGAAGCCGGTCAGCCACATAGCGCAGACGAATACGATCCGGAAGGGATTGGCAGAATCTTTGAATTCCTTGTCCAGTTCCCGCTTTTCCATCTTTGCTCTGTGAGGAAGGATATCCAATCCCCACTTCTTGAAGGTTTGGATCTCGTTCTGTTCCTGGCTGATCACCACTGCCATTTCCGTTTCTTTTAGCCACTGCAGCTTCCGCTCCAGTTCCTGATAGGCCTGCTGAGAGGTGGTCTTCTTCAAGGCAGCCTCGGTTTCCGTGATTTTCTCTGCCCAGTATTTCTGCGCCAGATTGTACATCCGTACGCAGGTCACCTTATTCAAGCAAACAAACATCGCCTTGCCGGAAGTCCAAACATCAGTATAATGCTCCACAAAATCCTTGGCGATTGCCTCCAAACGAGGCTCTGCCGTCAGCACATGGATTTCCTTGGCAAACTCCAGCTCCAGCTTTTCCTGCTGGCTGGTATCCAAATCGGCCGCTTCGATGGCATCGATGATCTCCTGGGTAATTTCCGGGTTCTTGATAGTTCCCAGTTTTTCACCACGGTTTTCGTAGTAGAGCGGCACGGTTGCACCATCGTCCACCGCCCTCTTAAAGTCATACACAGAGATGTAACCGCCGAAGGTGCGTTCCGTGATTGCATCGTTGGAGAACAGCGGTGTGCCGGTAAAACCGATACGAGAAGCTGTCGGCAGCAGTGCCACCATATTCTCCGCGAAGATGCCATACTGGCTCCGGTGGGCCTCGTCGGACATGATAATAACGTCATAATTAGGTATGATAGGTTCTGCATCCCGCTTGTTGAACTTCTGAATCAGCGTGAAGATAAAGCTGGGATTACTCTTCAGCTTGCCAATCAGGTCATCGCCGCTTTGGGCTATGTACTTGGAAGCCTTCACGCCGCCAAGCAATCCGCAGTTCTCGAAGGTGTCGCTGATCTGCTTGTTCAGTTCGTCACGGTCTGTCAGCACCACGAATGTAGGAGAACCCTCAAACTTGCGGCGGATCTTCTGCGCCAGGAACAGCATGGAGTAGCTCTTGCCACTACCCTGGGTATGCCAGAAC
>JBGVKN010000115.1:0-4759 GCA_045123795.1 Faecousia sp.
TGAGGGAGAGATAAAATGTGCAGTTTTCCTCGGCAGTGAGGTGATTTTCGCATTTTCTCTCCCTCCGTCACGCCGTTCGGCGTGCCACCTCCCTCATCAGAGGGAGGCTTGGGGTGCTCCCGCACCAGAAGCGTAAACAACAATTTACCATTCTGGTAAAATGCATAAAAAGGACCACACCTTTTTGTATCAATCATCCAATTGCGTGGGTCTATATGGGCCGATATAATGAATGCATCCAACGAGGAGGTATTCCAACATGAAGACCAAATTTACGAACGCGACACGCATTCTCAGCCTTTTGCTGGCGCTTGCGCTGGTGCTGACCCTGCTTCCTGCTATGCCGCTGGCGGTACGGGCGCAGGCTGAAACTGCTTCCACCGGCACCGTCACGGTCTATTTCAAGGACACCGAGGGCTGGGGCAAGGTATACGGCTACACATGGACCGCCAACGGTCAGCCCTGCGGCTCATGGCCCGGTCAGCGTCTACCGGAAGTCATGGGTTTTTCCGGCTATTATGCCCTGACGCTGGAAAATATCGGGGCCAATGAAACCCTGAACGTGATTTTCTCCAACGGCAACGGCAGTCAGACCGCAGATCTGTCCGTCAACGGCAGTAAAGCGGAATGGTTCGCCATCCCCAAGGGCAATCAGGGCGGCAAGCTGGCCTGCACCGTCGGTGCGGCATCCACTCCTGCGGTGAACGGGCGGCAGGTGACCTTTACCTACACCGGCTCGGCCTCCAAGGTTCTGCTTGCCGGCTCCATGAACGGTTGGAGCGGCGCCGCCATGACCAAAAACGGCAACATCTTCACCTACACCGCCACCTTAGAACCCGGTGTGTATGAGTACAAATTCGTGGTGGACGGGAACTGGATCAGCGATCCCGGCAACCCCTTCATCATCGGAAACGACAATAACAGCGTTTTGGTGGTCACGGGCCCCAAAAACGCCACCATCTCCGGCAGCCGTGGCAAAACGATCACCTTGCCCGGGGAGCAGCTCTATGTCTGCGAGGACACCGCAACGGAATACCGCCCGGTGACCTACTCCATGACCGCCGTCAGCGGCGTAACCTTGAATGGTCGCAGCCTGACCATCTCATCCGGCTATACCAAGGACACGGTCACCCTGACCGCCACCACCGCTGACGGGAAGACCGCCCCGGTGACGGTGAGCCTGACCGGAAGTAGCGGCAGCACCGCCTCCGGCCACAAGGTCACTGTCCACTTCCTCAACAACGTGGGCTGGGGCAGTGTCATCGCCCACATCTGGCGGGAAAAAGGCAGCAATGACGGCAACATCGACGGCTGGAGCTGGCCCGGCAAGGCGATTGGCCCGGACGAAAATGGCTACCACACCTTAAATCTGACCTACAATTACAAATCGGGTGAAGCTTTCGGCTTCCTGCTGCACAATGGCAGCGGCAGTCAGACCGTGGATCTGACCATCCCCGCCGCCGATCTTGCAGGCGGCAGTGCGGAGGTTTGGGTGCAACCCACCAAGCTGTCCGACGGAAAATATACCTGCACCTTGGTCAAAACGGAAAGCGCCCTGGTCCGCAGTCCCCAAGTAGATGGTAATCAGGTCACGTTCCGCTACAAAGGCACCGCCGGGCAGAAAATCTACGTCCCCGGCAGTATGAACGGCTGGAGCACCTCCGCCAACCCCATGACCTATGCAAACGGGGTCTACACCTGCACCATAACCCTGAGCAATGGCGACTACGCCTACAAATTCTACAACGCCACCACCAAAAAGTGGTTCACCGACCCTCTGAACTTCGCCGCCGACGCTGAAGGCAACAACGTCCTGACGGTGACGGCAGAAACCGTGGCGCAGAATAAGGTAGTTTCCGCTTACTACAATTATTCCACCGGCAAGCTGGAGGTTCAGACCTCCGCCCCCATCACCACCGGGCTGTGCGAGGCTTTCTCGGTATATGACAGCGGCGGCGAACACAAGAATATTCAGGTCATCGGTGTGGAAAACCGGGGCGATGCCTACATCCTGCGGCTAGACCGGCGGCTGGATCTGGGCGATCTGTTCCGCCATCGGGTCACGATGGGCACCAGCACCTGCAAAGTCTACACGGTAAATGTGTTCTACACCAACCAGTTCCATGTGGATTTCACCTATAACGGCAACGATTTGGGCGCTAACTGGAGCCACGAGTCCACCACATTTAAGGTCTGGGCACCCACGGCAGAATATGTGTACGTCAAAATTTTCCGCTCGGGCAACTACGGTGCCAACGACCTGTACCGGGAGGTAGAGCTGTCCAAGGGCGACAAGGGCGTGTGGTCTGTCACCGTCCCCGGCGATCTAAACGGAAAATACTACCTGTTCAACCTGAGCGTGGAGGGAGCTTGGCGGGAAACCCAAGACCCCTACGCCGTATCCGCCGGTGCCAACGGCGACCGCTCCATGATTTTGGATCTGAACGCCACCAACCCGGCAGGCTGGGATCAGGACACCAGCCCCCACGCCGGAATGTCCTACAACGATGCCATCATCTACGAAACCCACATTCGTGATTTCACCGCCGACCCCAGCGCCGGTGTATCCACCGCTAACCGGGGCAAGTTTCTCGGCATGGTGGAATTCGGAACCAAAACTCCCGGCGGCAACGCCACGGGCATCGATTATCTGAAAGAGCTGGGTATCACCCATTTGCAATTGATGCCGGTTTATGACTTCTACTCCGTGGACGAATGGCACCTCAATGACTGGGATCAGTACGCATGGGGCTACGATCCGAAGAACTACAATGTGCCCGATGGTTCCTATTCCTCCGACCCCTTCAACGGCAGCGTCCGTGTGTCCGAAATGAAGCAGATGGTCAAGACCCTCCATGACAACAACATCAGCGTGGTCATGGACGTTTGCTACAACCACGCCTTTGACGGCGGCAATTTCTGCTTCAACAAGATCGTTCCCAACTATTTCTCCCGGTTCGGCACGGACGGAAGCTGGTCCAACGGCTCCGGCTGTGGAAACGACACCGCCACCGAGCGGGATATGGTGCGCAATTTCATCATCCAGTCCATCATGCACTGGGTGGAGGAATACCACATTGACGGCTTCCGCTTCGATCTGGTGGGTCTGATGGATACCCGCACCATCAATGAGATCATCAACACTGTCCACGCCAAGTACCCCCATGTGCTGTTCTACGGCGAGGGCTGGGAGCTGGGCACCGCCTGCGAATCCGGCACCACCCTGGCCAATCAGGGTAATGCATGGCAGGTGGGCGGACTGGCCTTCTTCAATGACACTCTGCGCAACGATCTGGCAGGCGATAACGGTCACTCCACCGGCTTTGCCTCCGGCGCTTCGGGTAAGGAAGATGGCCTTGCCGACCGGTTCCGTGGCAGTAACTGGTGGAGCGGCAGCCCAAGCCAGACCATCAACTACGTATCCTGCCACGATAACTACACCCTGATGGACAAGCTGTGCATCAGCCGCAACGGTGCGTACTACGAAGAATTGATCCGCATGAATGAGCTGTGCGCTGCCTTCTATTTGACGGCACAGGGCATCCCCTTCATCCATTCCGGCGAGGAATTCCTCCGGGAAAAGAAGGACGGCAACGGCAACCGGGTGGAAAATAGCTTCATGTCCGGAAATTATGTAAACAACATCAGATGGTCTGCACTGGATGAAGCCCCGAAAAAGGCCGTTTCCGATTACTACAAGGGTCTGATCGACCTGCGGAAAAACCACGCCGCCCTGCGCATGACTGACAGCACCCAGATTTGGAACAACGTCAGCTATACCAAGGTGGCCGATCAAGTCATGCTGTTCCGCATCAACGGCGGCGGCACCAACGGCGAGGTGGCGGACAGCATCGTCATCATCTTCAACGCCTCCACGGAGTACAAGCAAGTGAACCTGATCAACTGCAATGTGCCTTGGGGCGACTGGACAGCAGTGGTTCACGGCGGCAAAGCCGGAAATAGCCCTCTGTGGTCCATGAACGTGGGCTACAACGGCGGCACTGTGGGTGTTGATCCCATGTCCACCACGGTGCTAATCATGGGCGATCTGGTGGATGAAAATTCTCCTTATCATCAGAATTGCAAGCATCCCGACGTGGATGGCAAGGGTGTCTGCGTCAACTGCGGAAAGCAGACCACCGCCATCACCCAGAAGGGCCGCAATCTGAGCTATGAGGACCTGATCTACGTTATCGACATTTTTGATCTGGTTGGCGTTGATGGTATCGATCTGACCAAGGATGCCGGATTGCTGATCTGGTCTGTGGATGAATTTAATGCACTGGATGAGATCGCATTTGATGCGGATCACGCCAATCCCGGCTTGAAGCCCTATCGCAATACGGGTTACTATTATGGTTCCTCCGAGGGTATCTTCACCAGAGATCTGTATAAGGAAGCCTACTATGTGGGCTATGTGAAGCTGGCAGACGGCTCTTACGTTTACAGCGAACCCAAGCTGTACAGCCCTGCGGTTTATGCTTACAGTATGCTGTCCAAATCTTCCACTTCTGCGGAAACCAAGGAACTGTGCGTGGCTCTGCTGAACTATATTTCTGCCGCTCAGATGTACTTCGATAAGTCCACTCCGGCTGAAAACCTGGTAAATGCAGATTTGAGCGACGAGCAGAAGGCTCTGAATTGGGAGAACATTTCCTTCAATCTGGCTCCCGAAGTGCCTGCCGACAAGCAGGTGGACAAAGATCAGAATGTGTTTACCGGCACGGGCAAGAACCTGCTGTTCGAGGAAATGATCAGC
>JBGVKN010000116.1:0-8695 GCA_045123795.1 Faecousia sp.
GTTGTTTAGCGGTTTTATGCGCCGGAGGCGCAATGCCTTCTCCTTGAGGAGAAGGTGGGCCGCCGTGTACGGCGGCTCGGATGAGGTGTAGCCCCGAAGGGGCGTTACAATGTAACGAATTCGCCGAAATGCTAATACAAACCGGAACATTTTATTGCACACCTCATCAGTCAAAAATCAAAGATTTTTGACAGCTTCCCCTCAAGGGGAAGCCTTGGGTGCTCCCGCACCAGAAGCGTAAACAACAATTTATCATATCAACAAGCGCAAAACTCTCCCGGCAGGTATCTGCCGGGAGAGTTGGCACCACATTATTTTTTGCCCAGTTCCTGACTGCGGATATATGCATTGTCCACGCAATCCATCACAGCACCTCGGAAGCCGTGTTCCTCCAGCGTCCGAACGCCAACAATGGTACTGCCGCCGGGGGAGCAAACAGCGTCCTTCAAAACGCCGGGGTGCTCACCGGTCTGCAAAACCATCTCTGCTGCACCAGCCATGGTGGCGGCGGCATAATACTGGGCTTTGACCCGAGGCAGTCCGCAGGCAACACCTGCGTCTGCCATGGCTTCAATAAACATATACATAAAAGCGGGACCACAGCCGGTGACGGCGGTGGCTGCATCCATCAGCTTTTCATCCAGCCGGTCAAAGGTTCCGGCCAGCGCCATATCGTTCAGAAAATCCGTCAAAGCCCGATCATCCACCAACTCATTGGTGCAGTAGGTAATCATGCCCTTACCCACCGCAGCAGGAGTGTTGGGCATAATGCGGATCACAGGCAGCTCGGTGCCGGCCCAGCTTTCAATCTGGGCAATGGTCACGCCGGCGGCCATGGAGATCAGTAGCGGCTTGTGCGCTTTCAGCACGGGGCGAAGCTGGGAAAGAGCGCTCTCAACAATGTGGGGCTTGACGGCTAGGAAGACCCGCTCGCATCGGGCTGCCTGATCGTTGGTGCCGTATTCACAGCCTACCTCCACGGCAAACTCCTTCGCTATGGGGGAAGGGTCGGAAATCATTACATCTCGGGTGGTTTTGGTCAGGGCTCGGGCCAGTGCACCGCCCATATTGCCGCAGCCGATAAATCCATATTTCATTGAAGATGCCTCCTCAACACATTTTACGCTATTATACATCGAAAGTTTTAGAAATGAAAGGGGGGAAATGAACAAAAATCCAGCTAGGAAAGACAAATATCTCTGACGAAAGAATGATTTTTGTATTTCAGCACAAAAAGGGGTTGCCTTTTTTGGTTATATGGTATATAATCGCCCTATCATAAATGATCGCCCACAGCGGACGAATGATTTTATACCGCTGACATGGGTGAAAAACAGGAAAGAAGAGGATTTTTCCATGTATAACGTACATTATCTGAACCCCATTTCCCCCAAGGGTACAGCCCTGTGGACCGAGGATTACAAGACCGCTGACGCTATGGCAGATGCAGATGCTGTCATGGTGCGCAGCGCCCAGATGCATGAGCTGGAGCTGCCTGAAAAGCTGCTGGCTGTGGCCCGTGCCGGTGCCGGTGTGAACAATATTCCTCTGGATCGCTGCGCCGATGCCGGTATCGTTGTATTCAATACCCCCGGTGCCAATGCCAACGGCGTTGTGGAAATGGCCATGTGCGGTATGCTGCTGGCCAGCCGTGATGTTGTCGGCGGTATCGAGTGGGTTCAGTCCATCAAGGACGAGGGTGACGTTGCCAAGAAGGTGGAAAAGGGCAAGTCCAAGTTTGCCGGCCATGAGATCAAGGGCAAGAAGCTGGGTGTTATCGGTCTGGGTGCCATCGGTGGCCCTCTGGCTAACAACGCCATTAAACTGGGTATGGAGGTCTACGGCTGCGACCCCTTCATTTCCATCGATGCGGCATGGCATTTGGACAGCAACATCGTCCGTGTCAAGACTCGTGAGGAGATCTTCTCTCAGTGCGATATCATTTCCGTACATACCCCCCTGCTGGACGATACCCGGAAGATGATCAATGAGAAGACCATCGCCATGATGAAGGACGGTGTGATCATCCTGAACTTTGCCCGTGACGCTCTGGTGGATGACGAGGCCATGGAGGCTGCGCTGCAGTCCGGCAAGGTCAGCCGCTACGTCACTGACTTCCCCAACGATAAGACCGCCGGTATGAAGGGTGTCATCGCCATTCCCCATCTGGGCGCTTCTACCGAGGAATCCGAGGATAACTGCGCTAAGATGGCTGTTAAGCAGGTCATGAACTATCTGGAGAACGGCAACATTGTCAACTCCGTCAATTTCCCCACCTGCGATATGGGCGTGTGCACCAAGCCGGCTCGTATCACCATCCTGCACCGGAATATCCCCAACCTGCTGAGCCGGTTTACCACGGCTGTCGCCGCGGAGAATATCAACATTTCTGATATGCTCAACCGTAGTAAGGGTGAGTATGCTTACACCATGCTGGACATTGACGATCATGTGTCCGAGGCTGCTGTGGAGCATTTGAAGCAGATCGACGGCGTGCTGCGTGTGCGTGTTATTCGCTAATGGAATTGGAAAGGCTGCCGAAAATCGGCAGCCTTTTTCTTATACGTTATGCACCCCTTGCAAGTTTTCGTAAATCTGTGTATAATGGATACCAGAAACGGAGGAATCCCAAATGACACCGAAAGATTATCAGAAAAAACGCCCACTTTCCATCTTTCTGGGCTATTTTAAACGCCACCGCAGGCTGTTTGCGGTGGATATTCTCTGCGCAGTGCTGGTGGCAGTCATCGATCTGGCGTTCCCGCTGATCACCCGCAGTGCCTTGTATGATATGTTGCCGGGAAAAATGTACCAACTGTTTTTCACCGTGATGGCATTGGCACTGGGGTGTTATCTGCTGCGCTCCTTCCTGAATTATATCGTGGCCTATTACGGTCACACCTTTGGCATACGGGTGGAGGCGGATATCCGGGCAGACCTGTTCCGGCATATGCAGACTATGAGCTTTGATTTTTACGACCAAAATCGGACAGGTCAGCTCATGAGCCGCCTGACAACGGATCTGTTTGATCTGACAGAGCTGGCACACCACGGGCCGGAGGATCTGCTGACCTCGGTGCTGACCATCATTGGTGCGCTGATCGTCATGGTGTCCATCCGCTGGGAGCTGGCAGTGGTGGTGGCGGTGATGATTCCTATTTTCCTCGTCATCGTGATGACCATGCGCCGCAGCATGAGCAAAGCGTCCAAAGCCACGAAGCAAAAGACCGGTCACATCAATCAGGAGATCGAAAGCAGCTTGTCCGGCTTCCGCACCGCCAAAGCCTTCGCCAACGAAGCGGTGGAAAATGCCCGGTTTAATGCGGCTAATGAAGAATACAAAACTTCTAAGCGAGAATTCCACAAGGCTATGGGTCGCTTCTTCAGCTGTACGGAGTTTTTTCTGTGCAGTCTGAATGTGGTGATCATCGGTATTGGTGGCTATTTCGTCATGGAAGGGGAAATGGACTACCGGGATCTGCTGACATTCACCCTATATATCGCCTCTTTCGTCAGTCCTATGCGCAAGCTTTCCGGCTTTTCGGAAATGTTCGCCAATGGCTTTGCGGGCCTGAACCGCTTTGTAGGCATCATGCGCACAGAGCCTACTCTGCAGGATAAAGATAATGCCACTGACCTGAAAAACGTTCGTGGTGAGATTCAGGTGGAGAATGTGTCCTTCTCCTATACTCCCGGAGTGGGTGTCCTCCATGGCGTGAGCCTGAGCGTCCACGCAGGTGAAACGATTGCAATTGTTGGCCCCTCCGGTGGCGGAAAGACGACGTTATGTCAACTTGTCCCTCGGTTTTATGAGGTGTCCGAGGGTAGCATCCGCATTGACGGCATGGATATCCGGGATGTGACCCAGCGATCGCTGCACGAGAGCATCGGCATTGTCCAGCAGGATGTGTTCCTGTTTGCGGATACAATCTTTGAAAACATCCGCTACGGAAAGCCCAATGCCACCGAGGAAGAGGTGATCGAAGCGGCGAAGAAGGCGGAGATCTACGAGGATATCATGGCGATGCCCAAGGGCTTTGATACTTACGTGGGTGAGCGTGGCACCCTCCTGTCCGGCGGACAGAAGCAGCGTGTAGCCATTGCCCGGATCTTCCTGAAAAATCCGCCTATCCTGATTTTGGACGAAGCCACTTCTGCCTTGGATTCTGTTACGGAAGCGAAGATCCAGCGAGCCTTTGACAATCTGGCAAAGGGCCGTACCACCCTGATCATCGCCCACCGCTTGAGCACCATCCGGGCGGCAAACCGGATCATTTCCATTGCCGACGGCGTAATCACCGAATGCGGCACCCATGAGGAGCTGCTGAAAACCGATGGCATCTATGCTAATCTGTACAATACCCAGAATGCAAATAATTGGAGATAAAATGCAACACGCCCGGCAGAGCCGGGCGTGTGTGTTTATATGGGGATACCAAAAACACGGCAGACTTCCTGCAGTCCGTCGTAGATCTCTCCTCGGGAGAAATTTGCATTGCGCAAGTCCTCATCGGACAGACGGCTCAGGTCGTCATAAAACCGGGTGGCAGCGTCCAGCACGGTGCTGTCCGGCGCTTCCATTGCTTCAAAAAGCAGATTTTCCGCCTCACAAATCTTCCCCAGGCGAACCAGCGCCTGAAGCTGCAGATACAGTTCATTGGTGCCGGAATGGGTTAGTTGTTCTTCTTCAATGGAAATTGTTGACGCTTGTTTGCCGGTCAGAATGTAACCAAGCATAGCGCTGATCGCTTCGATCTGCCGCATGAGCCAATCCTGATGATAGGACATAGGATACCCTCTTTACATCTTCTCCGGAGCCTCAAAGCCCAGCAGATTGATGCATTGCTCCAGAATGTTCTTAGTCAGGCCCATCAGGGCGATGTAGCCGGCCTTCAGATCCTCATTTTCTTCCTTGAGGATGGGGGTTTCGTGGTAGAACTTGTTCGCCGCACCAGCCAGCTCGTAAATGTAAGCGCAGATCAGGTTGGGGGCGGAGCTGTTCAGGGCCGTTTCCATGGTGGGGCCGAACTTGGTGATGGACAGCATCAGATCCTTGGCGTAGCAGTTAGTGGCGGGCTGGATGGACAGGTGCTTCCAGTCGCCGTACCGAGCCAGAATAGACTTGATCCGCACGATGGTGTAGAGAATATAGGGGCCGGTGTTGCCCTCGAAGGCGGCGAACCGCTCCAGATCGAAGTTGTAGTCCTTGGTGGGCTGGTTGGAAAGATCGCCGTACTTCAGAGCGGCCAGCGCAATCTTGGCGGTGGTGGCCTCCACCTCGTCGTCAGATACGATCTTGTTTTCCACAACCTTGCTGCGGACAAAGTCAGTCATATCGGCAACCAGCTGCTCCAGCCGCAACACGCCGCCGTCACGGGTCTTGAAGGGTTTGCCGTCCTTGCCGTTCATGGTGCCGTGACCCACGTGCTCCAGCTCGGTTTCGGGAGCCACGATGCCACTCTTCTTGGCGGCACGGAACACCTGTTCAAAGTGCAGGTTTTGCCGCTTGTCGGTGACGTAGAGCATCTTATCAGGAGCCCAGTCCTGCGTCCGCTGAACCATGGTAGCTAGATCCGTGGTGGCATAGATGGCGGAGCCGTCGGACTTCACCAGAATCATGGGAGGAACTTCCTTCTTATCGCCCTCCTCAGCCACGGGGATGACCCATGCGCCCTCGGACTGCACCGCAAGACCACGGTTTTTCAGGTCGTCAACCATGGCGGGGATGTAGGGATCGGCATCACTTTCGCCCAGCCACTTTTCAAAGTGGACATCCAGAACGCCGTAAATGCGCCGCAGATCCGGCAGGGAAACGCCCATGATGTGATCCCAGATGGCCCGGTAACCACGGCGGCCCTGCTGCAGCTCGTAGGTAGCGGTGTGAGCCTTTTCAGCAAAGATAGGGTCTGACTTCTTGGAAGAAGCGGTGGGGTAGATCTCCTCCAGCTCAGACAGCGTGAAGGGGGACTCGGAGGGGTATTCACCGGTGAAATCGGGGTCGAAATAGGGCAGCTCGGGCTGACGCTCCTGCAGCTCGGCGATGATCAGACCCATTTGCAGGCCCCAGTCGCCCAGATGAACGTCACCGATGGTGTTGTAGCCCATGAATTTGTGCATCCGCTTCAGAGCTTCGCCGATGATGGCGGGACGCAGGTGACCGATGTGCAGGGGCTTTGCCACATTGGCTCCGCCGTAGTCCACCACGATGGTCTTGCCGGCACCGATTTTTTCAACGCCAAAATCCTCAGATGTACGCATTTCTTCCAGATAATTCTGCAAAAATGCGCCGGAAAGCTTCAGGTTGATGAAGCCGGGCATAACGGCTTCAACCATGTCATAATCGTTGGCATCCAGCTTCTCTACCACGGCGTTTGCGACGGCGATGGGGGCGCACTTATACTGCTTAGCGGCGGCGAGAGCGCCGTTGCACTGATATTCGCACAGGTCGGGCCGGTTGGAAACCGTCACCCGGCCGAAGGATGCATCGTAACCGGCATCGACAAATGCCTGCTGCATCTTGGCGGTAATAATATCAAGTATCTTCTTCATATTTTTACTCCATATCTCAAAGATATAAGATACGAGATACAAGATACAAGATAAGGAAGTCTAATATCTTGTATCGTATATCTTGTATCTACAATAATAACTTCTATTAACCGTTTGCTTTGTTCTCCGCCATCCAAGCCAGGTAATCATCGTAAGTGCCGTACTTATCGACAATGGTACCGTCGGGCTGGAAGGCGATGACACGGTTACAGGTGGAGGTCAGCATTTCGTGGTCATGGGAAGCCAGCAGAACAACGCCGTTGAAAGCTTCCAGACCCTTGTTGACGGCCTGAATGGACTCCATATCCAGATGGTTGGTGGGTTGGTCCAGCAGGACAACGTTGGCACCGCTGAGCATCATCTTGGAGAGCATGCAGCGAACTTTTTCGCCACCGGACAGGACTTCCACGCTCTTAAATACGTCATCGTTGCCGAAGAGCATCCGGCCCAGGAAGCCACGCAGGTACACATCGTCCTTCTTGGCGCTGTACTGGCGAAGCCAGTCCACCAGCTCCATTTTATTGCCCTCGAAGTATTCGCTGTTGTCCTTGGGCAGGTAGCTGCGGATGGTGGAGATGCCCCACTTGATGCTGCCTTCGTCGGGCTCCAGCTCACCCATGAGGATCTGGAACAGTGCAGTCTGAGCCTTTTCGTTTTCGCCCACAAAGGCGATCTTATCGTTCTTATTGACGCTGAAATAGACCTTATCCAGCAGTTTTTCACCGTCCACGGTGACGGAAACATCCTTAACGGTCAGGATGTCCTTACCCAGTTCACGCTCGGGCATAAAGCCTACGAAGGGATAGCGGCGGGTGGAGCAGGGCATTTCCTCAACAGTCAGCTTGTCCAGCAGTTTGCGGCGAGCGGTAGCCTGCTTAGCCTTAGACTTATTGGCGGAGAACCGCTGGATGAACAGCTGCAGCTCTTCGATCTTCTCTTGGTTCTTCTTGTTCTTGTTGCGGATCATGGCCTGAACCATCTGAGAGGACTCGTACCAGAAGTCGTAGTTACCTACGTACATCTTGATCTTGCCGTAGTCAATATCCACGGTGTGGGTGCAGACGGTGTTCAGGAAGTGGCGGTCGTGGGAAACGGCGATGACCATTCCGGGGAAGTCCAGCAGGAAATCCTCCAGCCAGTTGATGGCTTCAATGTCCAAGTTGTTGGTAGGCTCGTCCAACATGATGATGTCGGGGTTGCCAAACAATGCCTGAGCCAGCAGGACTTTAACCTTCAAACGGGGGTCGGTGGAGCCCATCATGTCGTAGTGCATATCGGTGCCGATGCCCAGACCCTGCAGCAGGCGGGATGCGTCGGATTCTGCTTCCCAGCCGCCCAGCTCGGCGAACTCAGCTTCCAGATCGGCAGCACGCAGGCCATCCTCGTCGGAGAAATCCTCCTTTTCGTAGATGGCATCCTTTTCCTTCATCACATCGTACAGATGCTGATTGCCCATGATGACGGTGTCCATGACAGTGAACTCATCGTAGGCGTTCTGGTTCTGCTTCAGAACGGATACCCGCTTGTCGGGGTCAATGGCGATGTTGCCGGTGGTGGATTCCAGCTCGCCGGTCAACAGCCGCAGGAAAGTGGACTTGCCTGCACCGTTGGCACCGATGATGCCGTAGCAGTTGCCGGGCAGGAACTGCAGGTCAACGTGCTGGAACAGCCATTGACCGCCAAATTGCATACCAAGATTACTAACTGTGATCATTTTTTACTCCTTAAATTTACCAATTATCGTTTGTGCGCATCGTGGCGCATAGCTATACACTTTAATAATAACACAAATTTCGGAATAATCAATGGGGTTGAGAAGATAAATTGTTGTTTAGCTGATTAGTGACGTACCAAAAAAGAAGTATGTCATTGCGAGCCAGTGCGCACACTGGCGTGGCAATCTCCCGGATTTTCCGGAATTTTTGTTGGTAATCGTAACGTTTGCGCATCGCCGTGGGGGATTGCCACACCAGTGACATCGGTCACTGGTTCGCAATGACAGATTGTCTAAACAACAGGGGACCTCTAAAAACCACCCCATATCAATTGGTATTATCTTAGGCAGTGTTTTTTGCGAATGTCCCCTGCAAATTTCGGCTCAAATGCCCGGTATTAGGGCCTTTAGGCCGTGGTTGACACAGACCTG
>JBGVKN010000117.1:0-10117 GCA_045123795.1 Faecousia sp.
AATATATTGATTATTACAATAACAGGAGAATCCAGGTGAAAACAAAATGGATGCCTCCCTCAAAATTCAGGGAAGCATCCATGATGGTTAACTAATTGTTCAATTCAAATGACAGTGTCCAGAAAACTGGGTACATATCAAATGAACACCGGCGGTCAAAAATTTTTTCACTTACTGTCGACCAACTATCAGCAGTAAAAATCTTTAATCTTCTTGGCTCTACTGGGATGGCGGAGCTTGCGAATGGCCTTATTCTCGATCTGGCGGATACGTTCACGGGTCACGCCGAAAATCTGGCCCACTTCCTCAAGGGTATGGGTTCGGCCATCGTACATACCAAACCGCATCCGAAGCACATCAGCCTCTCGTTCGGTCAGGGTGTCCAGAATTTCCTTCAGTGCCTCGGCAAGCAGTGCGTTGGAGGTAGCGTCGGCAGGACCGGGAGTACGCTCATCCTCCACGAAGGAACCGATAGAGGTATCCTCTTCATCGCCCACAGGGGTATCCAGAGAAAGGGTATCGGCAGCGGTGCGGTTTGCCTCGATGATCTTCTCAACGGGCAGGCCCAGCTCGGCGGCGATCTCCTCCACAGTGGGCTCACGGCCCAGCTCCTGCACCAGCTTACGGTTGCAGCGGGTAGCCTTATTAATGACCTCTACCATATGCACCGGCACCCGGATGGTCCGGGCCTGATCGGCAATGGCACGGGTAATGGCCTGCCGAATCCACCAGGTGGCATATGTAGAGAATTTGTTTCCCTTTGTCCAGTCGAACTTATCAACTGCCCGGATCAGGCCCGTGTTGCCCTCCTGAATCAGATCCAGAATATGCAAGCCACGTCCGGAATATTTCTTGGCGATGGAAACCACCAGACGCAGGTTGGCTTCCGTCAGTTTATTTTTAGCGAACTGATCGCCCTCAGATACCCGCTTTGCCAGCTCCACTTCTTCCTCAGCGGACAGCAGGCGTACCTGACCGATCTCCTTCAGGTACATACGCACCGGGTCATCCAGATTATACTCTGCGGCCAAGTCCACAGGATCAACCAGATCCTCTTCCTCCATGCCGCTCAGATCCACATCGCCGTCCAGTCCATCGCCCAGATCCAGATCGTCCCCCAGATCCAAGTCCAGTTCAGCGGCAACGATCTGAATGTTCATGGCCTCAAAACGGTCATAGATCTCCTCGATCTTCTCCGCAGACAGATCCATCTTCTCCAACTGGGCATTCAAGTCGGATGCACGGATCATGCCATCCTTCCGGCCCTGTACGATCAGGCCCTGAATAGCAGCAGCAACATCCTCCATATTTGCCTTGGGATTCTTCTTTGCGTTACTCATTGTAAGCTCCCTCTTTGTCTTAATTTTCTCTTGCTGTTAGACTATATCCCGATTCATGCGGTTTGACAAGGGGTTTTTAAAGAATTTCTTTTTGTTTTTGCGTCTTTCGCCGCATTTTGTCGCCGTATGAACTCAGTTTCCCCAAAATTCCTGAAAACATACGGTTTACATTTTCCAAATTATTCGATATAATAATAAGATAAGAAGATATCAGCATCATATTACACTCTTTTTGAGGAGCTTATACCATGACCGATCTTTCCAAAATTCGAAATTTTTCTATCATCGCCCATATTGACCACGGCAAGTCCACGCTGGCAGACCGCCTGCTGGAGGAGTGCAACGCCGTAGAAGCCCGGCAGATGGAGCAGCAGATGCTGGACTCCATGGAGCTGGAGAAGGAGCGTGGCATCACCATCAAAGCCACCGCCGCCACCCTGACCTACACCGCCGACGATGGCGAAACCTACGCCCTGAACCTAATCGACACTCCCGGCCACGTGGACTTCAACTACGAAGTCAGCCGCAGCTTAGCAGCCTGCGAAGGTGCCGTGCTGGTGGTGGACGCTTCTCAGGGCGTGGAGGCCCAGACCCTTGCCAATACGTACCTCGCCATTGACGCCGGTCTGGAGGTTCTTCCGGTTATCAACAAGATCGATCTGCCCTCCGCCCGCCCTGCCGAGGTCAAGGCCGAGGTAGAGGACATCATCGGCATCCCCGCCGAGGATTCCCCCGAAATCTCCGCTAAAAACGGCATCAACATCCACTCCGTCCTGGAGATGATCGTTAAAGATGTTCCCGCCCCCACCGGTGACCGTTCCGCTCCCTTACAGGCGCTGATTTTCGACAGCGTTTACGACAGCTACCGGGGCGTTATCGTCTACACCCGCATCAAGCAGGGCACCATCCGGGCCGGACAAGATATCCGCATGATGGCCACCGGTGCTGTTTATAAGGTCGTTGAAGTAGGCACCATGAGCCCTCTGGGGCTGATTCCCCGGGATGCGCTGGGTGCCGGCGAGGTCGGCTACATCACCGCATCCATCAAAAATGTTGCCGATACCCAAGTGGGTGACACCATCACCACCATCGAGAACGGTGCTCCCGCCCCCCTGCCCGGCTACCGTCCCGTGCAGCCCATGGTGTTCTCCGGCGTTTACCCCGCCGACGGCGCCAAGTATCAGGATCTTCGTGAAGCACTGGAAAAGCTGAAGCTCAATGACGCATCCTTCGTTTACGAGCTGGAAAGCTCCATTGCGCTGGGCTTTGGCTTCCGCTGCGGTTTCCTTGGCCTGCTGCACATGGAGATCATTCAGGAGCGTCTGGAGCGGGAATACAATCTGGATCTGATCACCACCGCCCCCAACGTCGTCTACCGGGTCACTAAGACCAACGGCGAGGTGCTGATGGTGGATAATCCGCTGGATTACCCCGATCCCATGGAAATCGAGCTGGCAGAAGAGCCCTTTGTCAAGGTCAGCCTGATTGCCCCGCAGGAATATGTGGGCAACATCATGGATCTGGCCCAGCAGCGCCGTGGCGAATTTAAGGACATGGTGTATCTGGACGCCAATCGTGTGGAGCTTCACTATGATATGCCCCTGAATGAGATTATTTACGACTTCTTTGATGCCCTGAAATCCCGCACCCGTGGCTATGGCAGCCTTGACTACGAGCTCATCGGCTACCGTCCCAGCAAGCTGGTGAAGCTGGATATCCTGCTCAACGGCGACATTGTGGACGCCCTGAGCTTTATCCTCTTTGCGGACAATGCCTACCCCCGTGCCCGGAAGATCTGCGAAAAGCTGAAAGATAATATCCCCCGTGCTCAGTTTGAGATTCCTGTGCAGGCCGCCATTGGTGGCAAGATCATCGCCCGTGAAACCATTAAGGCTCTGCGTAAGGACGTTCTTGCCAAGTGCTACGGCGGCGATATCACCCGCAAGAAGAAGCTGCTGGAAAAGCAGAAGGAGGGCAAGAAGCGGATGCGTACCTTCGGCACCGTGTCCGTCCCCAGCGAAGCCTTCATGGCCGTCCTCAAACTGGACGAGGATTGATAGGGCAGTTAACACTGCCCACATCACCACCCTACATTTTGAAAGGAGCCGCTTATGTTTGCTGACATTTTACATAGCTTTAAAATGGAGCCCGGGATCTGGGAGATCTGCCTGCGGCTTCTGTGTGCCATGGCCGTTGGCATGGTCATCGGCACCGAGCGTGAATACACCAACCGCCCCGCCGGTATGCGCACCCACATTCTGGTGGCGCTGGGTGCCTGTGTGGTCGCCATCACAGGGCAAATGCTGTTCAATGAATACCGCCTTTTGGGTGCCACCCCCGATCCTGCCCGACTCACCGCACAGGTCATTACCGGCGTGGGCTTCTTAGGCGCAGGCACCATCATGCGGGAGGGCTCCACCGTCAAGGGTCTGACCACCGCCGCCAGTGTCTGGACGGTGGCCTGTCTGGGCGTTGCCGCAGGCTACGGCTACTACTCCATCTCTCTTGCCGGTTTGGTGTTCGCTCTGATCACCCTGACCATTCTGGAACTGATCCAGCACCACCTGCCCGGCCGCCGGCACACCCATGAAGAATATATGATGGAATGTGAGGACATCACCGCCGCACTGCGGCTGATTCAGGATCAGTCCATGCCCCATCGGGCATACATTATGCACACGCTTGCCGAAAAAACCGAGGACGGCTACCGGATCACCTTCCGGGCAGAATTCCCCGGCGCTTTCCACAAGCGGCGCAGAGAGCGGTTCTTCAACGCTTTGGCTACCGCACCGGAAGTCAAAGCAGTCCGCCGTGGCTTCGACCCAGTAAGCCAAACCAGCCATTGAGCGTAGCGGGGTAACTGTTATGAAGAAACTGACTATGCTCCTGATCTGTCTTCTCCTGCTAAATATGACCGCCTGCAAGGATAACACAGATTCAACTGAACCCACAGACCCCACCCAATCCCAAACCAAAACCGTATATGTCCATGCCTCCATTACGCAGGAGTACGGCACTACGGTAAACCGCACCGAATACCTGTTTGATGTGCGAAATCATGTCAATCAGGTGGTGATCTACACCAACGGCGAGGAAACAAAACGCCACGGTGTACTGTGCGACGAAAACGGCAACTACATCAAATGGATTTCCGACGGCTCTGTGACTGAGTATTCCTACGACGATCAGGGCAACAGTCTGGGTATGTCCCTGTATATCAACGATGTCCTGATCTCTACCACGGCGTATACGTGGGAAAACGGTCTGCGCACCTCTGTCACCACCACCATGGAAACGCAAGGCATGACCCAGCGCATCCTGATGACCTACGACAGCAGTGGCCGCCTGCTCCGGCAGGACACTTACACCGCTGATACCCTGAGCAGCTACTCCATCTACGCCACCGACGAAAACGGACAAGTCAGTTCCGTCGCCCTTTACCAGCCCGACGGCACTCTGATCAGCACCAGCACCTACGTCCGCACTAGCACCATGGAAACGATCACTTCTACCCTGCCCGACGGCACCGTCAATCAAACCGCCGTACTGACCTACGACCAGCACGGTAACCTGCTGACCCAGGAAATTTTCGACCGCAACGGTCAGTCCATTTCCAAAGAAACCCACACATGGCGGGAAGTCATCGTTCCCATCGACTGCCCCCGTGCATCCGTTTGATCCCATCCCCTCGGAGGTATTACCATGCCCATTTTCCCCCGCAGCGAAAAAACACCCCTCGGCATTTATATCCACGTTCCCTTTTGCCGCAGCAAATGTCAATACTGCGATTTCTATTCCCTTTCCTGCAAAAACAATGACCTGATGGACGATTACCTGCGTGCCATCTGCAAGCATATCAAAGAAACCGGCCCGCTGGCCCCCGGCTACCGGGTTGATACCGTGTATTTCGGCGGCGGCACCCCCAGCTTTCTGGGAGCCGATGCCCTCGCCGCCATCCTGACCACCGTCCGCCAGAGCTTTGATGTGAGCCCTCAGGCGGAGATCACCTTTGAAGCCAACCCCGATTCCGTCACGCCCCGGCTCCTGCGCCGGCTGAAAAGCGAGGGCTTCAACCGGGTCAGTCTGGGTATCCAGTGCGATGACGATGCCCTGCTGGAAAAACTAGGCCGCCCACACACCTACGCCGATGCCGTCCACGCTGTTGAGCTGATCCGCAAAGCCGGATTTAAGAATGTATCCGTGGATCTGATGTACGGTCTGCCGGAGCAAACAATCGACAGCTGGCAGGACACGTTGGTCAATGTGTTGCAGCTCAAGCCCGACCACATTAGCTGCTACGGCCTGAAGGTAGAAAAAGGAACGCCCCTGTACGAGTACAAGGACGTTTGCGGTCTGCCCGACGATGACGCACAGGCGGATATGTATCTGGCGGCCGTAGAAATCTTGAAATCCCGTAACTTCCGCCATTATGAGATCTCGAATTTCGCCCGGAAGGACAAGGCATCGAAGCACAATCTGAAATACTGGACCGGCGGAGAATATCTGGGCTTTGGCCCCGATGCCAGCTCTGATTTTGCCGGTAAGCGGTTCGCCATGGTTCGTGATCTGCGCAGCTATATTAATGGTATTTTGACCCAAGGTCAAGTCATTGCGGATATGCAGGAGATCCCGCCCCGGGAACGGGCCGGGGAATACCTGATGACCCGCCTGCGCACCTCCATCGGCATCAGCCGGGAGGAATACGAAAATCAATACCTGCTGCCCTTCGCACCCTTAGAGGATCTGCTGGAAGGCTGCCGTCAGCGGGGTCATGCCCTGCGCAGCGATGGACGCTGGCGGCTGACCCCTGAGGGAATGCTGCTGTCCAATACAATCCTTTCCGACCTGCTGTTGGCGCAGGATCGAACCATTTCCATGGCTAAACGAAGATAATACGCTCAATGCCCCACGGAAACCCGTGGGGCATTCGTTATACCATCAAATCAGCTCGCCGAACACCGGCAGGCTCTTGACGATCATCTCATAGCTGACGCAGTAGCACACCCGGAAATAGCCGGGACAGCCAAATCCGTCACCGGGCACCACCAGCAGATCCTTCTGCTTGGCCTTTTCGGAGAATGCGTTGGCATCCCCGCCGGGGGCCTTGACGAACAGATAGAACGCACCGTCGGGCTTGGCGACCTCATATCCAAGAGCCGTCAGACCATCGTACAGCGCCCGGCGGTTGCGGTCATAGCTGTCCAGATCAGGGCGCAGCTTTGCGCACCGGGCGATCACCTTCTGCCACAGGCTGGGAGCGCAAACGTGGCCCGCCGCCCGAGCCGCACCGGCAACCGCTGCATACAGCGCATCGTGATCTGCCGCCTGCTGGGGCACGTAAACATAGCCAATTCGTTCGCCGGGCAAGGACAGGGACTTGGAGTAGGAGTAGCACACCACCGTGTTGGGATAAATAGTGGGGATGAAGGGAACCTCTACGCCCCCATACACCAGCTCCCGATAAGGCTCATCCGCCACAATATAAATGGGATGTCCGTATTCCTCAGACTTTTTTGTCAGCAGCGCCGCCAGTGCCGCCAGCGTCTGCCGGGTATATACCGTGCCGGCGGGATTGTTGGGGGAATTGAGAATGATACCCACAGTGTTGGGGGTCATCATTTCCTCCACGGCCTTCAGCTTGATCTGGAAGCCAGGCACATCCGGGGGAACCACCTTCAAAGTAGCCCCGGCGCACTCCACGAAGGGCTTATACTCGGGGAAGTAGGGGGCCACAGCCAGAATCTCCGCTCCCGGCACCGCCAGCGCCCGGAACACCGCCACCAGCTCCGGCGCAGCGCCGCAGCCAATGAACAGGTCGGATGCCCGCACACCAGCGTCATAGCGGTCATTCAGATCGTCCGCAATGGCCTGCCGAGTGGCCAGATCGCCCACCGCAGAGGTGTAGCCATGGACTGCCAAAGAATTGGTGTCCGTCAGAATATCCCGAATAGCCTGATCCACCTGCACCGGCGCAGGGATGGACGGATTACCCAAGCTGTAATCATACACATTTTCCTCACCGACCACAGCAGCTCTGCCCCGTCCGTACTCGAACAGCTCCCGAATGCAGGAGCGGTTGGAACCAAGTCCATAAGCAACTTCATTAACCATTATATACCTCCAATTCACTCAGCAGCTCCAGCATTGCCTCAAATACCCGTGCCTGACGCTTGGTCAGAGAGAAGGTCTTGTAGGTGCTGATGCGCTCATTCTGTGCCTCTTCATTCTTAGTTTTGAGATAATGCAGTTCATTACCCTGCTCATCGTATTCATACTCGATGATCGAGGAGATCTCATCCCCATCCTTGTATGTTTTGGTCGTCACATTCTTGCCGCCGTTTGTATAAACGGATTCGTATTGCAGCTCGCCATCGGCCCGTTCAGAGGTACGGTTGCCGTCTGCGTCGTAGGTATAGGTATAGCCATACATGAATTTACCGTCCCGGTAGAAATCATTGGACAGCATATTGCCCTTTTCATCATAGGTGTACTCGTAGTGATCCTCGCGGGCGGCCTTCGTTTCGTCCTGATAAGTGGTTCTGCTCAGGATCAGGTTGCCGTACTGGTCGTATGTTTCCACAGTGGTGCTTGACAGATTTCCATTGCTGTCGAAACTGTTCTTTTGGCATTCAGTCACCAGACCATAGGCGTACTTGTAATCCCGAACCTCACGCACAACACCATCCCGATACCACCGCCGGCCGACTACAAGCCCGTCGGCTTCGTAGACGTATTCATAATAATTATCCGCAGTTCCTTCCTTCAGCACCGCACCCACCCGGTTGTAGGTGTATTCACAGTCCTGATCGTTGTGCTCGGCATAATCCTCTTTCACCAGGTTGCCATCAATATCCCATGTCAGAGCCACCCGATCCCATACTTTTCCATCCATTTGGAGCGTGACGGCTGCCGGAAATCCGTTGACATCAAATTCCAGTTTCGCCTGCAGCACATAGTCATCGTCGGCATCGTTGAAGCCCTTGAGAATCTGTCCCTTTTCGTCAAACTCGATGGTCATTTTGCCTTCAGTACCTGCCACATGGTTCTTGTACACCGTTTCCACAAGGGTATACACATCACTCTTGGGGCCATCATCCTCCCACAGGGGCTGAACACCGGTGGTCTGCCCAAAGCTAGGTTCTGTGGCATCGGGGGTTTTTTCCTCATCTTTGCCGCAAGCCGCCAAGGCCAGCAGCATACTCAGACACAAAAGAATTGCAAATAGTTTTTTCATACATCTTACCTCACAGTTCATAAAGTGGTTTCGCCGGATCGTATCGCTGGGGCTTATAGGTCACGGAGCCGATGGGCTTGCCATCCAATCCGTATTGCGCCAGATACCCAAAAAGATTTACATAACCCAAAAGATCATCCTTTTCCGCTACCATAGCTTTCATCACTTCCACCGTGGCCAATACATCATCAATGGCTCGGTGGGAATTGACCACCTTGCCGCTCAAGCCATAAGTATCAATGGCACTGGACAGCCGGTGAGGGAAGCTGTGCCGATCCCGGTACACCGTCAGCAAATCCAACTTATCCTTCCCCTTTAGGATCATGGGGTCGCCGTCACGCAGCAGCATATAATACAGGAAGCTCAGATCAAAATGAGCATTGTACGCCATCAGCAGCGTATTCCCCTTGAACATCTCCCCAATATCCCGGCAGACCCGGGTTTTGGGCAAGCCCCGCTCCATCAGATCCATGTCCGTAATGCCGGTGAGCTGTTGGATCTTCGGCGGCACAAAGCTGCCGGGGCTCAGGGCGATCAGCTCATCGTATTCCTGAACCGCACCTTGGCGATCCAAGACCACCGCTGAAAATTCAATGATTTCATCCCGGCTGTATTGCAGTCCGGTGGTTTCCGTATCGAACAGCACGATGCGGTCATATTTTTCAAAAAAACAATCCAAGCCTGCCATATCATTCTCCTTTCGCCAGCGCTAAGGCCCTGCGGAATTTGCTCTTTTCCTGCGATTTCAAGCCAAAACGCTCCGCCAATGCCAAAGCAAATGAAATCGCCGCATTCTGATCTCCGGATTTCAGCTCCACTTCCACCTCGCACAAGGGGATCTCCTTGCCACCGCCGGACAGGATGCCCCGATCCAGTGCGATCTCGACCACTGCGTCCTGAAGGGTCACCACGCCGGCCCGTCGGGTGAATTTGGCACCGCAGACTGGGGCAACACCATCCGCAGTTAAAATTAGCAGATCCTTGGGTGCTCCGTGTTTACATAATTCTTTAATGCCACTTTCAATATCCTCGCACTGGCATTCCCACTCTCCCCGGCCCAATTGGGAAATGGGGGTCTTGACGGTACAGACGGACTCCCCGTTTTCCATGCGCCGCCGCAGCGTCACATGGCGGTCAGACAGGGCATGATCAGTGGTGTCATAATAGGTCGTTTCCATGGAAATCCTGTGATATTCAACAGGATACGCCGCCGCAACAGCCTCCAGCTGCTCCGGCTCCGCAGAAAATTTCAATTCAAACTCAACACCCATGCCCATTCCTCCTGTGCGGTAAATCGTTGTTTAGAGGTGCAACCAAGGCCCCCTCTGACGAGGGGGCTGTCACGGCGAACGCCGTGACTGGGGGAGAGAAAATGTGCAAATCACCTCGCTGCTGAGGAAAAACGTACTTTTTATCTCTCCCTCAGTCAGCTTCGCTGACAGCTCCCTCGTCAGAGGGAGCCTTCGGACGCTCCCGCACCAGAAGAGTAAACAACAATTTATATTATCATGCATCTCATTATACACCCTCGCACTGCATTATG
>JBGVKN010000118.1:0-1872 GCA_045123795.1 Faecousia sp.
GAGAGTGCCGGGTAGAGCTGCTGGGCACACCCAGCAAAAGCATTGAGCAGGCAGAGGATCGGGAACTTTTTAAGGAGCTGTGTGAGAGCCTTGGAGAGCCGGTGCTGCCCTCTATGATTGCCAGCTCTATGGAGGAAGGCCTGCATGCCGCACAGGAAATTGGTTATCCTGTGGTCCTGCGTCCTGCCTTTACCCTTGGTGGTACAGGCGGTGGTTTTGCGGACAATGAGGAGGAATTCCGGGAGATCATGAAAAATGCCCTTGTACTCTCACCTGTGCATCAGGTACTGGTAGAGAAGTCCATCAAGGGCTATAAGGAAATCGAATATGAGGTGATGCGGGATGCCAATGATACCGCCATCGCCATCTGCAATATGGAGAATCTGGACCCGGTGGGCATCCATACCGGCGACTCTATTGTGGTCTGCCCCTCGCAGACCCTGACCAACAAAGAATATCATATGCTCCGGGATTCTGCGCTGAAGATTATCCGGGCGTTAAAAATACAGGGCGGCTGCAATGTGCAGTTTGCGCTTGACCCTAAGTCCTTCCAATATTACTTGATCGAGGTCAATCCCAGAGTATCCCGCAGCTCGGCACTGGCATCCAAAGCATCCGGTTATCCCATAGCCAGAGTATCCGCAAAGATCTGTGTCGGTATGCACCTGGATGAGATCCCCCTTGCCAACACTCCGGCTTCCTTTGAACCGGCTTTGGATTACGTGGTGACAAAGATGCCCCGGTTTCCGTTTGATAAGTTCTCAGACGCCAATAACCGTCTTGGCACGCAGATGAAAGCCACCGGCGAAACCATGAGCGTGGGCAGAACCTTTGAAGAAAGCCTCTTGAAGGGCATCCGCAGTTTGGAGATCGGCGTATATCATCTACACATGGAAAAGTTTGATGATTGGAGTGATGCGGAGCTGCTTTCCTATATTGCCGTAGGAACAGATGACCGCATTTATGCCATTGCACAGCTGCTTCGGCTGGGGACATCTGTGGAAGAAATCGTCCGTGCTAGTCAGATTGATGCCTTCTTTATTCGCAAGATGCGTAACATCGTGGAAATGGAGGAACAGGTCAGCAAGCATCCGATGGACAGCAGCATCCTGTTTGCGGCCAAGAAAATGGGCTTTTCGGACAGAGCGGTTGCCCGGCTGTGGCACACCACGCAAAGTCGCGTTTATGCACTGAGAAAGGATCGGAACATTTGTCCGGGATACCGGATGATCGACTCCTGCGCTGTGGAGTTTGACAGCTATATTCCTTACTTTTACTCCACCTATGAAACGGAGAATGAATCCGTGGTTTCGGATAAGAAAAAAATCATCGTCCTGGGCTCCGGACCGATTCGTATCGGGCAGGGTGTCGAATTTGACTATTCCACCGTCCATGCCATCCAAACCATCAAAAATGCCGGCTACGAAGCCATTATCATCAACAATAATCCGGAAACCGTCTCCACCGATTATACTACCTCCGACAAGCTGTACTTTGAACCGCTGACGGTGGAGGATGTGATGAACATCGTCACACTGGAGCAGCCGGAGGGCGTGATCGCATCCCTTGGTGGACAGACCGCCATTAATCTTGCGCAGCCTCTGGCGGATTTGGGCGTGAAGATCATTGGTACCGACTGTGCTGCCATTGAAAAGGCAGAAAACCGGGACGCTTTTGAAAAACTGTTGGCGCAGCTGCAAATCCCACAGCCAAAAGGAAAGGCTGTAACCAAAATTGAAGACGGAGTAGAAACAGCTAAGGAAATTGGATACCCGGTATTGGTGCGTCCCAGCTTTGTTCTGGGCGGCAGAGCTATGCAGATCGTTGCAAACGAGGATCAGCTTCGCCATTATCTGCACACCGCTGTGGAGA
>JBGVKN010000119.1:0-1605 GCA_045123795.1 Faecousia sp.
TAAGCGAGGTCGGGGGGAGTAAAAACGTCCGTTTTCTCGAACTCCCCCAGTCGAAAATCAGAGATTTTCGCCAGCCCCCTCTTAAAAGCGGGGGCCGAGGGTGCGGAGCATCCTCGCAACGCTAAACAACAATTTATCGCACAACTATACCCGGAGGTGAAATCCTATGAAACGTGTATTTTTGATCGTTCTTGATTCCTTTGGCATCGGAGCGTTGCCGGATGCCGCTGATTTTGGCGATTCCGGCACCAACACCCTGCGCTCCTGCGCCACATCTGAATATTTAAACATCCCCAACATGGTCGCCGCCGGTCTTGGCAACATCGACGGCGTGGACAGCCTTCCCAAAACCGCCGCCCCCACTGGTGCTTACGCCCGGCTGGCGGAACAGTCCATGGGCAAAGACACCACCATCGGCCACTGGGAAATCGCCGGCATCGTGTCCCCGAACCCACTGCCCACGTACCCCAACGGGTTCCCCGATGAAGTTCTGGAGCCGTTCAAGGCCGCCACTGGCCGGGGCATCCTCGCCAACGCCCCTTGGTCGGGTACCGAGGTCATCAACGAATTTGGTGACGAGCACGTGCACACCGGTGACTTGATTGTCTATACCTCTGCCGACTCTGTATTCCAGATCGCCGCCCATGAGGAAGTCGTGCCACTGGAGCAGCTTTACGAATACTGCCGCATTGCCCGCAAACTCCTGCAGGGCAAGCATGGCGTTGGCCGGGTCATCGCCCGTCCCTTCGTGGGCACATCCGGTAACTATAAGCGCACCTCCAACCGCCACGATTACTCCTTGGAGCCTCCCAAAGCCACATTGCTGGATGAACTGCAGGCCGCCGGAAAGGCTTCCATCGGCGTGGGCAAGATCTACGACATTTTTGCCGGCATCGGCGTGGGCGAACACGTTTACAACAAGAGCAACGCCGACGGCATGGCCCACACTCTGCACTATGCGGACACGGATTTTGAGGGACTTTGCTTCGTCAATCTGGTGGATTTCGACATGGTTTACGGTCACCGCCGGGATATTGACGGCTACGCTAAGGCTCTGACGGAGTTTGACGCATGGCTGCCGGAGCTGCTAGGCAAGCTGGGCGACGAGGATATCGTCATGATCACCGCCGACCATGGCTGCGACCCCGGCTACGCCGCCACCACCGATCACACCCGGGAGCACGTGCCGCTGCTGATCTTAGGCAAGCAGGTGCGTCCTGTGAATTTGGGTACCCGGGCATCCTTTGCCGACATTGCCGCCACTGTTGCGGAGCTCCTGAATGTGGAGCTGGATACCCCCGGCAAGAGCTTTGCGGAGGATATTTTAGTAGGATAAATTGTTGTTTAGCAGAGCAATCATGGCCCCCTCTGACGAGGGGGCTGGCGAAAATCTCTGATTTTCGACTGGGGGAGTTCGAGAAAACGGACGTTTTTACTCCCCCCGACCTCGCTTACGCTCGGTCACCCCCCTCATAAATGCGGGGGGCAAGGGATTTCCTATACTCGTAAAAAACAATTTATCTTTCCTAGGGGGTAGTACAACATGACTTCTGAACAACTGATGGCTCTTGCGAAAGAAGCCATGGCCCATGCTTACGCGCCTTA
>JBGVKN010000120.1:0-27072 GCA_045123795.1 Faecousia sp.
ATGGAACCAAAGCCAAGGACCTCGCCATAGCAGCGGTCACTGAACCGGGTGGTCGTGGTATCAAGACGGGTTCCCTGTTTCACCGCCTCACCGTATTCAAAGGTCTCGGCGGTGAAATCCACGGTACAGGTCCGGGTCTCCATATACGTCTCCATTTCAAAATTCACCTGGGTCCCGCCGTCCTCCACCATATTGTAGCCGTCCTTCAGCCTCAGACCGCCCAACATGTTCATGTGGGTAAGCTCATCAAAAGAGTTGCGGATGTAAGGGTAACCCGTAGGAACATACTCAAAATACTGGTCCCAGTTGTCGATGGTAATGGTGATCTCAACGATGCCCCTGGCTTCCATCTCGGCCTTCCGGGCTTCCTCTTTGCGCTGCTGGGCCCAGTTGATCAGTCCGTCGTAGTCGCTGTTTTCGTCAAAGTAAATGACCCAGTGGTGCTGGCCCAGTTTTTCCTGCTGTTCCACGATCTGCTGATTCTGCTGGTGGATGACCTCGTTCTGCTCTTCGTGCATCCGGGACAGATTCATCAGTTCGTTCTCCAGATCCTGTATGAACTGCTCCCGCTCAGCGAGGAGATTCTGAAGGTTCTGGACTTCCTCCTGATTGCCGCCGCAGGCGCACAGGCCAAGGCACAAGACCAGAATCAGGAGCATAGCGATCGTCTTTTTCATGGGTATTTCCTCTTTCTGTTGAGATGGATCTACTATAGCATACCGGCCCATAACTGACAAGGAGGCAAAACGCCATCGCAGTCCGACTGCTGCTGCGGGGGGCGGCTATCAGCCGCCCGCGGGCGACCAATGGTCGCCCCTACACAACAATATGAAAAGGGCTGACCCGAAGGTCAGCCCTGATACTATTTGTTCAAAAGCAGCCGGTTTCCCGATTACTTCAGGGACTCCTCAACAGCGACAGCCACGGAAACGGTCATGCCGACCATGGGGTTGTTGCCTTACTTGTCAATCGTAATCTGCCCACATACGGTATCTACCGCAATGCAGACACTGGAACAAGTATCCCCTGTGTTGTCCTCGCTTGGTCAAATGATTGCGCAATCCACCGATACCTCCATGTGTCTCATAGTCGTCAATCAACTCTTCCGCCAAACCTGTTGCTTCAAGGGCCTTGCTGTCCAAATAGCCAATAAATGCACAGTAGTCATGACAGCAGGCCAACCAATGTTCTCCCAGATAACTTTCATAGCCTGGGGTACAATGCAAGAGTTCGTGGGTTTTCTCTTCGTCGCGCACCAAATCATACTCCGACATAGCAACAAAGCAGCCATCATACTTCTCGGCCGCTTTACCTGATGCTACGCACTCGGGACAGATACACTTTATCTCTTCTTTCGCATAGATGTAGTTCAAATAAAATTCTGTAGGTTTTCCACAGCATTTACAGCGTGGTGGATACGTTCTTTTCGATTGTCTAAAAACACCCAAAGCTCAGTCAGTTGGGAGTCCATGTCGATTGTTCGATACGAGCCACATTTCGGTGTGGAGAAGTACCAAAAGCCTGCCTCTGCGTATTTGCTGCCATTGGTTTTCTCTTTTTCTTCTTTGCTCCTGGGGTACTGCTTCCATTGGATTTGTCTGGAAACAGTCAGCTTTTTATTATCCAAATCAATGTCTTCCCAAGTCAGAGCAAAAACCTCACCGATTCGCAGACCGCAGCGATAGGCAATCATCATGGGAATGTAGGGAGAAGTTCCCTCAGGAAATCTCTCAAAAATTCGCTCCATGGTTTCGGCAGGAAGGTAACTGTGAGGATCAGACCTTGTGGGAACAGAGGTCATCTCACAGCGAGGAATTTTCAGATTGTGGGCAGGGGACAGGCTTATCAGACCGCAATCCACAGCATAGGTCATGGACTTGGAAATGATACCTCTGAGTGTGCTGAGGGTGTTTTTGGAGTACCCTTCGTCGTGCTTCTTTTGGAGGAATCTCTGAAGCCTTTCTCTTGTCAGCCGCCGAACCTGATACGAGCCAAGTTCAGGCTTGATGTGAATTCTGATTCTCTTTCTGTAATTCAGCAGTGTCGTTTCCTTCAGGTTGTACTTACAGTCATTTTCCATCCAGTCATCAAGGAAATCAGCAAAGCTAATATCAGATGACCTCTCAGGCAGACCACAGAGGCAGTACCTTTTCCATGCCTCAAGTCCTGCTTTTTTCGCTTCCTTTTCAGTCAGGAATCCTCCTTTGCTGATCCACTTTCGTTCGCCTCCGACCTGAGCAATCTCGAAGCGATATTCGTATGTTTTTCCATGTTTTGCAGACTTGCGTTCTCTTACTTTTACTTCATCAAGCATAGTTGTTCTCCTTCTGTCCCAACCATTTCCCAAGCGTAAAATGTGGACAAATGTGGACGAAAATTTTTTGTCCACAAAATTCAGGCAAAAATCAGGGTTTCAGAGGACGAAAAAATGCTCCTGACCTTAACGATCAGGAGCATTTTGATGCTTTTGGGGGTAAAAACCTTACTTCAGAGACTCCTCAACAGCAACAGCCACGGAAACAGTCATGCCGACCATGGGGTTGTTGCCTGCGCCCAGGAAGCCCATCATCTCAACGTGGGCGGGGACGGAGGAGGAACCAGCGAACTGAGCGTCACCGTGCATACGACCCATGGTGTCGGTCATGCCGTAGGAAGCAGGACCAGCGGCCATGTTGTCGGGGTGCAGGGTACGGCCGGTGCCGCCGCCGGAAGCGACGGAGAAATACTTCTTGCCCTGCTCCATGCACTCCTTCTTGTAAGTGCCGGCGACAGGATGCTGGAAGCGAGTGGGGTTGGTGGAGTTACCGGTGATGGAAACGTCAACGCCCTCGTAACGCATGACAGCCACGCCCTCACGGACATCGTCACAGCCGTAGCAGTTAACGGCAGCACGCTCGCCGGTGGAGTAGGGGATGCGCTCAACGATCTTCAGCTCGCCGGTGTAGTAGTCGAACTGAGTCTTCACGTAGGTGAAGCCGTTGATACGGGAGATGATCTGAGCAGCGTCCTTGCCCAGACCGTTCAGGATAACACGCAGGGGTTCCTTACGGGCCTTGTTGGCGCTGCGGGCGATACCGATAGCACCCTCAGCGGCAGCGAAGGACTCGTGGCCAGCCAGGAAAGCGAAGCACTTGGTCTCGTCACGCAGCAGCATGGCGCCCAGGTTGCCGTGACCCAGACCGACCTTGCGGTCCTCAGCGACGGAGCCGGGGATGCAGAAAGCCTGCAGGCCGATGCCGATGGCCTCAGCAGCCTCAGCAGCGTTCTTAACGCCCTTCTTCAGAGCGATAGCGGCGCCAACACAGTAGGACCATGCGGCGTCCTCAAAAGCGATGGGCTGAATGCCCTTCACGATCTCGTAGGGATCGAAGCCGGCCTTCTGGCACAGCTCACGGCAAGCCTCAACAGACTCCAGGCCATACTGAGCCAGAACGCCGTTGATCTTGTCGATTTTTCTTTCGTAACCTTCAAACAGAGCCATATCAGCGTCCTCCTCTTATTCGTGGCGGGGGTCGATGTACTTGGCGGCACCGGCGAAGCGGCCGTAGGAGCCCTTAGCCTTCTCCAGCGCAACGTTAGCATCGTCGCCCTTCTTGATGAAGTCCATCATCTTACCCAGGTTGATGAACTCGTAGCCGGTGATCAGGTCATCCTCGTCCAGAGCGATGCGGGTAACGTAACCCTCAGCCATCTCCAGGTAACGGGGGCCCTTAGCCTTGGTGGCGAACATGGTGCCGACCTGGCTGCGCAGGCCCTTGCCCAGATCCTCCAGAGAGGCGCCGACAGCCAGACCATCCTCGGAGAAGGCGGACTGAGTACGGCCGTAAACGATCTGCAGGAACAGTTCACGCATAGCGGTGTTGATGGCGTCGCACACCAGGTCGGTGTTCAGAGCCTCCAGCAGAGTCTTGCCGATCAGGATCTCGGAAGCCATAGCGGCGGAGTGGGTCATGCCGGAGCAGCCCAGGGTTTCCACCAGAGCCTCCTCAATGATGCCCTCCTTAACGTTCAGGGTCAGCTTGCAGCAACCCTGCTGGGGAGCACACCAGCCGATACCGTGGGTGAAACCACTGATGTCGGAGATCTGCTTGGCCTGTACCCACTTGCCCTCTTCGGGAATGGGAGCGGGGCCATGGTAAGCGCCCTTACCGACGGAGCACATATGCTGTACTTCTGCACTATAAATCATGGCGTATTTTCCTTTCTTTCATCGGGTGGTGACCACCCTGAAATTCCGCATATATTATACAGTTAACTGCAAGGAATGTCAATTCCTATCAAGAAAAAAGACCGGGACGAGATCACCATTTGTAGTTTTCCATATTATCCGCCCGCCGGAGCTCACTGCTGTTGGTCAGGTCGATATAACGAATCGTACCATCAGAAAAAATGACCTTGTTCCATGCATGACCTTGTCCAAAGTGCTTACCGGTGACCATTTCCGTTTTTATACCGCAATATTCAGCAAATCGCAGGAACATTTTTGCATAGCCGTCACAGACGCAGCTTCCTAAAGCAAAGCCGTCGATGGCATCATGGAGCCGCAGAGAATAATCATAATACGCCCACTCCCATACAGCAGCGGAAATGAGGCAGCTGGCTTCGTACACACTCATGCCATCATGCACACCCCATTCGTGGATCAGATAAGCGGTGACCTCCCGTTCGATTTCCTCTTTGCGCTGGGCCGAGAGCTTTTTGATCTGGAATCGATAATCCGAGTACATCTCCTTCATATCAAAGAAAAGACAGTAGCCCTTATAATGAGCGGAATATTCCACCGTGGGTGCATCAGGCCGCCAGCCAAAAACATCCTCAAAATCGTCCAGGAACAAAATAAATCTCGCCCGAACCGCCTCAGCCTCTTCCTTTGTGCAGTCTTTGCTGATGGGGTGTTCGTAAGGGAAGGAGGGCCCGGAGCCGTAATGGTAGCTTTCGCTGTGGCTCATCATGCAGTGGTAGATCACAGTCCGGAATTCAAACCACTCCTCCGACCATGTACTCAGCTTGCCGGTGTAGGTTTTTTCCTTCAGCGTAATCCTGTCGTTGACCAAAGCGGAATTGGGATCCATGGGGATAAAGGTATCCCGTTCCGCAGAATATTCGTCATAGAACCGATCGCCGCAAAGCTCGCAGTCCAAATATCCACCGGATTTGTTGTAGGTAAAGGTATGATTGCCCTGCTTGACCACATCATATTGCTTGCTGCAGTTGCGGCAAGTATAGCGGATCTTGCCGGTTTGCACACAGCTGACAGCCTCCCCAACGGCTGTGCCGTTGTCATAATCGTGCCCTGTGGCAGAAATGGCCGCACTTTCCTCTGCGGCACAATCGGTACAAGTGCGGATCTTTTTGCCTTTGTCTGTGCAGGTTGCATCCTTGGTGGTTTTCCATGGGCCATAGCTGTGGCCTTTGGATGACAATGTATCCATCTGCTCAGCTCCGCAGGCTTCGCAGTAACGAACTTGGATGCCATTTTCCGTACAGGTAGCCGCCTGCGCAATCTCCCATTGGCCGTAAAGATGCTGACAATCTGCCGACTGTGTGGGCACCGTTGGCGTTTCGGACGGCTCTGTCGGCAGGGTCACAGGCTCACTGGGCTGGGAGGGATCGGAGGGTGCTTGGGTTCCTTCCGGTTCCGTTGGCACAGGTTCGGTTTCAGGCGGTGTGGTGGCAGATGTTCCTTGCGTCCCGGTGTTTTCGGTGACTTGGGGTACTTGCGTGGAAGCGACCGGCTGGGTTGCGCCTGACTGCGCATCAGAGCCCACCATGAGCCATATGCCAATGCCGATTCCGATCATAACAACCGAAATGATCATAATAAGTACAATACTTCTTATATTTATCTGCCGTTTCATATCTGTCTCTCCTTCGCTTTTTTCTATATTTTACATAGTAGTTCGGTATTTTTCAAGACGTTGCCCTGATAATTCCACAAATGCTATAAGCAAAGGAGGGGCATCGCCCCTCCTGTATTAAGCCTGAATGACCTTCACAAATGCCGCCCGGTCTTCTGCCTTGAAATAGGCCGAGCCAGCTACCAGCACATCGGCGCCGTTTTCCTTGCACACGGCACAGGTGTTGGCATCCACGCCACCGTCCACTTCAATCAGGCAGTCGGGGTTGATGTCGTCCATCCATTCCCGAAGCTGCTTGACCTTAGGCATCTGGTCTTCCATGAACTTCTGACCGCCGAAGCCGGGTTCCACGGTCATAACCAGAATCATGTCGCACTTTTCAAGATACGGAATGGCAGCTTCTGCCGGGGTCTTGGGCTTCAGGACGATGCCCGCCTTGCAGCCCAGCGCATGGATCTTATCCAGCGCCTCCAGCGTATTCTGAGGCTGGTCTGCTTCAATATGAATGGTCAGCCAGTCCGCACCGGCCTTGACGAATTCCTCCACATAACGGATGGGTCGGTCGATCATCAGATGAACGTCCAGCGGCAGATCGGTCACAGGCCGCAGCGCCTTGACCACCGGGATTCCAATGGAAATGTTGGGCACGAAAATGCCGTCCATCACATCCACATGAACCCAGTCAGCCCCGTTTTTCTCAATGTCGTGAATATCCCGCTCCAGATTCGCAAAATCAGCGGACAGAATAGAGGGAGAGATTTTTGCCATATCATTGGCCTCCTATTGTTTTTCTTTCAAATAAAATACCACATTTACACAAAAATTGCAATGCATGAATTTGGGTTGCCAAGGCATACTAACTCAGAACCCAAAACAAAGGAGGAAAAGACATGAACGAGCATGCAAATAAGTGCATCGAGTGCACCGTCCAGTCCTGCGCTTACCACTGCGATACCGCTAACTACTGTTCTCTGGACCGTATTATGGTGGGCACCCATGAGCAGAATCCCGCTATGGATCAGTGCACCGACTGTAAGTCCTTCCGCAAAAGATAATCCTCATCACGGCGGCTTCGGCCGCCGTGAATTTTTTGCTTAAAATTCATATTTTTTGTCAATGGACATATTTATTTCATATATTCAATTTAAAATAATAACATATATTTCTATGGGAGGATCTACCATGGAGGAACTTGAAAATATCACAACTGAGAATATTGCACCTGTTGAGCCCACGCCTGTGGATGCTGCACCGGTTCAGCAGGTACAGCCCCAGCCCCAACCCCAGCCGGTTCAGCAGCCGATGAACCAAACGGCCTCCGCCAGTAAGTCACCCTTTGCCAATTCCCCTTATGTTACTTACCGGCAGGCAGCACCCGGTTATACATACCAGCGTCCGGTGTATGCGCCCCCTGCCCCTACACCTGCACCGAAGAAAGCACCCCGGGAGAAAAAATGGGGCTTTTGGAAAACGGTGGGTGTTTCTGCCTGCGTAGCGGTGCTGTGCTGTGGTATTACGGCCGGTGCAGTCAGTGCGTACTGGCAGCAGCGTAATAACAATTTGACCGCTTCTTTCAATGAAAAGTTGGAGGTATTGCGGCAAGAACTCAAGGATAACTCCCATATCGGAACTGGCGATTCTGTTTCCGGCAACCATACCCCCAACGTGGAAGGTGGGTTGACACCTGCGCAGGTCTATGCCATGAACGAAAAAAGCGTGGTGGCCATATCCTGCACGGTTACAGAGTCCGAATTCGGCCAACTTTTCACCAGCGAGAATACCGGTACCGGCTTTGTGCTGACACAGGATGGATATATCGCTTCCAATTACCATGTGGTCAGCGGAGCAGATAGCATCACAGTCGTGACTTCTGATGGAACGGAATATACAGCCAAGTATATCGGTGGTGATGAATCCAATGATATCGCTCTGATTAAGGTGGATGCCACCGGTTTTCGCCCCGTAATCATCGGCAGTTCCAATACGCTGATCGTTGGCGATCAGGTGGCGGCTATCGGCAATCCCTTGGGTGAGTTGGTTTCTACTTTGACGGTTGGATATGTCAGTGCCAAGGATCGCATGATCACCACGGATGGCACCCAGATCAATATGCTGCAAACCGATGCCGCCATCAACCCCGGTAACTCCGGCGGCCCTCTGTTCAATATGAAGGGTGAGGTTGTCGGCATTACCACTGCCAAATATTCCGGCGTGACGGGTTCCGGTGCAACCATCGAAGGCATTGGATTCGCCATTCCTATCGATGATGTGATCGGTATGCTGGAGGACCTGCGCCTCTATGGCTATATCAAGGGTGCCTATCTGGGAGTCAGCGTGTCGGATGTGGATGAAACGGTTTCAGAGCTGTACGGACTGCCTGAGGGTGTGCTGGTCCACAATGTGTTCATTGGAGGTGCGGCGCAGAAGGGCGGCGTCAAGGCTAAGGATATCATCACAAATCTGGGCGGACATGATATTAAGAATATGAATGATCTGACCCGTGCTCTGCGTCATTTCGAGGCAGGCCAGACGATTACGGTGACTGTCTATCGCGGCGGAAATAAAGTGCAATTATCCCTGACACTGGATGAAAAGCCCCAAAGTTGACCTGAAAGATTAACTTTCCATTAAATTACAGCCTTTTTGCTTGTAATTTAAAAGAAGTGGGCATATACTAGTCCAGTATACTGTAGGACTGTCCTTGGGAGGAATGATGCGGCATGAGCAAACCCGATAAACAAAGAAAAGCGGACTGGAAGCGGATCACATTGATCGTGGTTAGTGTGTTGCTTTCGATTATACTGCTCCTTTTGGCTGTGGTGGGGGTTGCGCTGAATTATCTGGATAAAAAGCTGGATAAAATGAACTATGTGACGGGCCACGCTACGGTTTCGCCGGAGGCGGCTTCCAGCATGGCAATGGACGAGTGGTTCACCCTTGCGCCTGATGATACCACGCCCTTTGTCGATATCGGAGACATCACTTTCCCAACGGAAGTGACAACACCGGCTGGGCAGGGGGATCACATTGTTAATATTTTGCTGGTGGGTCAGGATGCCCGGGAAGGTCAGGGAACTCAGCGTTCCGACTCTATGATCCTGATGACCTTCAACAAGGCTACCGGAGAGATAACCCTCATATCTTTTATGCGTGACCAGTTTGTGAAAATTCCTGGTTATGGTTCGACAAAGCTTTGTCATGCGTATCAATATGGTGGTATGAATTTGCTGAACCAGACGCTGTTCAATCATTTCGGCGTGGAGATTCATGGTAATGTGGAGGTAAATTTCTCTGGTTTTGCTAAAATCATTGACCTGCTGGGTGGTGTTGAGATCACACTGACCCAGAAAGAAGCCGATAAGCTCAATGAGCAGGAGGGGTGGAGTCTGCAACCGGGTTTTCAGCGGCTCAATGGTGCGGAAGCTCTCCGCTATTCTCGACTTCGCCAGATCGATTCGGATTTTCAGCGGACAGAACGGCAGCGCACGGTTCTCCTTTCGTTGATCGATGCCTACAAAAACCGGCCGGTAACGGAAATGCTGGCGTTGATGGATGAAATCCTGCCACTGATCACAACGAACATCCAAAAGCAGCAGATCAGAAGCTACTTGATCGACTTGTTCCCTATGCTGGCCAAGGTACAGGTGGGCTCTACGCGGCTCCCGGCATCAGATACGTTTACTTCCGGTCTGGTGCAAATTTCGGAAGGCTATATGGCCTCCTGCCAATATAATATCGATTTTGCAGCCAACCGTAAAATTTTGGATGAGCTGTTTGACAAAGTGCCGTGAAACAAAACCGGCTCGCCCTGTGCGGGTTTGGCCTTTTTTCGTCCGTTGTGCTTAAAATGGACTTCTGAAATCATCAACCGATTATAAAAGGAGAAAAAATATTGGTAAAATTTTCACGTAATAATTGACAATAACTGCCAATGTGTGTATAATGTTTACGTTGGGAGGGAATAGAGATGGAATTGACCAAAAGCGAAATGGAGATCATGGATGTCCTATGGAGCAGACAGGTCCCTATGTCCCGCGCTGACCTGCTGGACAATGGGGGAGAAAAAACCTGGAAGGACAGCTCCGTTCACATTCTTCTGAACGGTTTGCTGCAAAAGGGTGCGATTTGCGAAGCTGGCTTTGTACGCCGCAGTAAGACCTACGGTCGAACCTTCGTACCCACGCTGACCCGTGAGGAGTACTTCGCCACAACGATCTTCGGACACCGTCACAAGCCTGAGCTGATAGGGTTGTTTACAGCTCTGCTGAACCGCCCGGAGGTGACGGTCGACACGCTGGATCAGTTGCAAATGCTGCTGGACCAGCGTCGTAAGGAGCTGTAATTGCATAACAGGTCCTAAAAATAAGAGCCTGCCGTACACGACCAAGTACGGCGGGCTCTTATTTTTTATTTGGCGGATAGATCCACACTTCTGCGAAGAATGGTGTAGGGCGGAACCTGTTGAGGTAGAGGAAGATAGAATTTCATCTGGGGTGTTTTGGGCTCTGCCAGTGGCAAACCGTCGATATCGGTCATATTTCCTGCAACGATGGGGAACGGCTTCAGATCCGGGCCGACGGCCTCCAGCGCATCACTGGCGGCAAATTTATTGCGCAGACTGCACAGGGCAAGACCGTTTTCGTCACAGCTTTCTACAATGGCACAGATCTGCCATTCTCGAATATACCGGGAATTTTCAGTGTATTGGCCCGGGTGTCCATAATAGAAGCCGGTGGAGTAGATTCGGTGAGAAACGTGGTCTACTTCGTCACGCCATGTCGAATCCAGAGGCCGTCCAGCGGCGATATCGTCGATACAGTGGCGGTAAGCGCCGGTGACAATGGCGGCGTAGTAGGCGGATTTAGCCCGCCCCTCGATCTTGATGCAGTCAACGCCTGCATCCATCAGATCATCCAGATGATCGATCATGCACATATCCCGGGAATTGAGGATGTAAGTACCCTTTTCGTCCTCGAAAACAGGGAAATACTCTCCGGGACGCTTTTCCTCCACCAGTGCGTATTGATAGCGGCAGGGCTGAGCGCAGGCTCCCCGGTTGGAGTCCCGCCCGGTCATGTAATTGCTCAGCAGACACCGACCGGAATAGCTGACGCACATGGCACCGTGACCGAATGTTTCAATTTCCAACTCCTTCGGACATTTTTCACGGATGCCGATAATCTCCGAAAGGCTCAATTCTCTGGCTAAAACCACTCGTTTTGCGCCTAAATCGTACCATGCAGTTGCACATTCGTAGTTGGCAATGGACTGCTGGGTGGATACGTGCCGCTCGCACCGGGGAGCGTATTTTCCTGCCAGCGTAAAGGCACCCAGATCCGCAACGATCACGGCATCCACGCCTGCATCATCCAGTCGCTCCAGATAGGCGGGCAGGGCGATCACCTCATCATTGCGGGGCATGGTGTTGACGGTGACATGAACCTTGACCCCGTGGTCATGGGCAAAGCGGACTGCCAGAGGAAGCTCCTCCGCCGAGAAATTCCCGGCGAAGGAGCGCATTCCAAAATCAGTTCCGGCGAGGTAGACCGCATCGGCACCATACAGCACCGACATCCGCAGCCGTTCCATATCGCCTGCAGGGGATAGAAGTTCCAGTTTTCTCATTCTGCCTCCTTCAGGCTATCGAGGAAGGCCTGATGCTCTTTCAGTGTTTTGGAGAAGTGGTGTTCATTGGTGCTGGGGTCAAAAGCGTAGTAGTAATACTTGACCCGCTTGCCGTTTTCATCCATGGTTACCTCCGGGTCCAGCGCAGCGGCGATGCTGTTCTGGCTGGGGTTGGAGATGGGTCCGGGGGGCAGACCCTTTTTGGTATAGGTGTTGTAGGGATGGTCGATCTTCAAATCTTCTTCGGTCAGGTCTGACTTGCCACCCAATGCGTAGACGATAGTAGCGTCGATATTCAGGTAGGGGAACTCACTGGAGTTGTTCAGGCGGTTGTAGATGACAGAAGAAATGGTAAAGCTTTCGGGGGTATTGGCGGTTTCCTTTTCGATCATGGAGGCGATGATGATGACCTCTCGGATGGTGTAGCCCTCCAGCTTTTGCAGCTTGTCACGCATGACCTCGGTAAAGGAGGCGTTGAAGGCGTTGAGCATCTTTTTCAGAACACGCTCGGGGTCGTCATTTTCGTAGAAATCGTAGGTGTCCGGGAACAGGTAGCCCTCCAGACAGTATTTATCCCCACGGGTCACCCCTTCAAGGAACCAATACTCGCCCAGATTGCCGTTGGCAGCGCATTCTTCCAGTTCAGCAACGGTACAAACCTTTTTCTCCTCCAGCAGTTGGAAGATCTGAGCGCAGGTATAGCCTTCGGGGATACGCAGATCGTCAACAACCACCAGACTGCTGCCCCGGGGGGACATGACAGTGACCAGCGCCATATAGTCGTAAACAATGGTTTCGTTGTCTTCGGTGACGGCCTTGAACTGATAAGTGCCGGGCTTGATCTTGTCCTGTGCGTCGGTAATATCGGCGTAGAACTCAAACAGTCCGGTGTATTCAATCAGGCCAGCGTCCTTCAGCTTTTTGGCAATGGTGGGAATATCGTCCCCCTCCGCAATGGTAATGGAGGCGGTAATGGGCTCACGACCAAAGGCCAGAACGTCCGAAGCACACAGCCAAACCAGTCGGCCGATAGAAACGCCGATGGCAATAATGATCATCAGCCAGATAGCGGTGGCGGCAAGATGGGGCAAGCCCAGCAGACCGCTGCCTTTTTTTCTCTTGGGGCGGCCCTTTTCCACAGGCTCCTCATCCTCCTCATTTTCCTCCACGGGTGCGGGCTCCGGCTGCGGCTCTGCCACAGGCATGGGCTGATCGCTGAATACCTGATTTAAACTGTCACCCTCGCCAAAGGCGGCACGGAATTCATCATCCTTAAAGGTTTCCGGCTCGGATTGGAGGGAACTAGGCTGCATTGGGTCGATAATGGCGGTATGGGCCAATGCGTCCTCCTCGGCTCGGACTTCGTTGAGGACTTCCTGCATGATTTTTTCCAGCTCCAAATCGTTGGGGTGGGTCAGACCGGCTCCAGCGATGGCCTGCTCGTCAGCCTGAATCTCACTGCCCAGCTCTGGTGCGGCCAGAAACTCCTCCAGCCATTGATCGTCAAAGGGACGATCCGGCTGCTTGTTTTCATCCATAGTTATTCCTCCTATCAGCGGATCACGATCTGCTTTGCGATCCGCTGGGCTTCTTCACTGCCTTTTAATGCTTCAACCAGCATCAGGCCAAAGGGGATGGCGCATCCGGCAGAGGTGCCGGTGATGAGATTACCATCCCGGATGCAGGGAACATCCTCGACCATCCGGGCATCACCCATGCCGCTTTCGCAGCCAGGGTAGCAGGTGGCCTGCTTGCCGTCGGTGATATGCAGATCCGCCAGTACCGTGGGACCGGCGCAGATGGCGGCGACAAATTTGTCATTCTCCCACGCAAATCGCAGGGCATCCAGTGCGGCGGGACTCTGACGGACAGTGCTGACACCGCCCAATCCACCGGGTAGGACGATCATATCCAGATCGGTCAGATCCATTTCGCCAATGGTGATATCGGCATTCACCGCAATGTTGTGACCGCCGACCACGGTTTTACCGTCCACGCCAACGGTCAGGGTAGGGATACCCGCCCGGCGCAGCAGATCAATGGGGGCGATGGCTTCGGTTTCTTCAAAGCCGGTGCCCAGCAATACATAAACCATATTTTATTCCTCCAACAGTTTGGTGATATGGGCGTAGATCTCCTCGTGGATATCCTCGATGGAGCGCATCATACCGTCACGGACGCAGTCCACGACTGTCCAGCCGTAAAAGGCGGCGGCAGCTCGACCGGTGCGGCGGCAGGCGGCAAGATAAGCGGTATCCTGTTCGTGGATGTCTGCCTTGGTGTTGGTGTCCTGCTCTCTGCGGCGCATCAGCTGCTCCGTAAAGTCTGTGGGCATATCCAGATAGATGATCAGATCCGGCTGGGGCAGCCCCAGGCGGCCGTACTCGAATTCGTAGAGCCATTTCAGGAAACGGGACTGCTCATCGCCCTCTACCTTGGAAGCCTGATGGACGGCATTGGAGGTCGTATAGCGGTCAGAAAGTACAAGACCGCCCTGCTCATACCATGCGCCCCAGTCCTGCTTGTAGGAGGCGTAGCGATCCACGGCATAGAAGGTGGATGCGGCATAGCAGTTGACATCCGAGGGGTTGGTGCCGAATTCACCGCCCAGATACATCTTGATCAGGGCAGAGCTGGGTTCTGTGTACCGGGGGAAGACCAGCCGCTTGAAGGCATGGCTTTCCTTGGTCAGCCGCTCGGTTAGCAGCTTGAACTGTGTGGATTTTCCGGAACCGTCTGTTCCCTCAATTACGATCAGTTTGCCCATTTTGCACGATTCTCCTCCGCATATCCGGGGCATAACTCCACGGACATAATATATTACTGTAAAATATACCACAAAACACGGCGCTTGTCCACCATCGGGCGGGGGATGAATGTAAATTTTTTGCCTTTTCGGTGCAAGGCTGGGACTTGACAAGAATGATGGTTGATTGGTACAATAATTTATCTTGTGAAATCATTTCGACATAAGGAAGTGCTACGAAATGGAAGAAAATAAGGAAAAAAAGCGCGGCGGGTGGAAACGTGCCCTCCTGATTACCATTTGCGTGATCCTGGCGCTGATTTTGATTCTGATTGCCAGTGCAGGTATTTTTGTGAATTATTTGCTGGGAAAAATGGAGAAAGTTAGGCCGGAAGATGAGGTGACCATCTCCTCCAGCGAGGTGGAAGAACTGCTGCAGACTGACCCGGATGTGGTGCCTGTTGATCCTTCGGAATCTCTGCCGAGTATCGAGGATGTTATCTTTCCTACGGAGGGGCAAGAGCCTGACAAACAGCCGGAGCAGCCGGATTATGTGAAAAACATTCTGCTGGTGGGTCAGGACCGCCGGGGCAGTAAGGGTCGTGCACGTTCCGATGCCATGATCATGGTTACGTTCAATACGAAGGCAAAGACGATTACCTTGACTTCGTTCATGCGTGATGCTTACGTACGCATCCCCGGTTACAAGTCCCACAAGCTGAACCATGCATATCAGTATGGCGGTTTTAGTCTGCTGAATGAAACGCTACGGGTGAACTTCGGCGTGGAGATCCACGGTAATTTTGAGGTGGATTTCCAGCGGTTCCAGAAGTTGATCGATTTTTTGGGCGGTGTGGATGTTTCGTTGGATCAGGCTGAGGTGGATTATCTTTATCATGGAAATGGAATGCGCTGGGATGAGTTGCACGTTGGTGTTAATCACCTCAATGGCGAACAGGCATTGGCGTTTGCTCGGCTGCGTGAGATTGACAGCGATTATCAGCGAACCAATCGGCAGCGTAAGGTGATTATGTCCGTTATGCAGGCTTATAAAAACCAGCCGCTGGATCAGCTTTTGCCTGTGCTGGAGGAAACGCTAGGAATTGTGACGACCAATATGGAGAATGACGATATCGTTGGTTTGGCATTAGAAATGTTCCCTATGCTCTCGTCAGCAAAGATCAACACCATGCAGATTCCGGCCCATGGCACCTTTGATCAGGGTGATGTACTGGTGCGGGAAGGCCTGAAAAACTGGTTCCAGTATAATATTGATTTTAAGGCTAACCGGGAACTGATCTGGGAGCTTTTTGAGGAAAACTAATGTATGACACAGAGGGTGAAACGTGGAAGATCTCAAGTCTATTATCGCTAAAAATATAACCAATTTGCGGCAAACAGCGAAACTGACCCAAATTGAGCTGGCGGAAAAGCTGAATTATTCAGACAAGGCCATTTCAAAATGGGAGCGGGCGGAATCAATGCCGGATATTACGGTGCTGAAGGCCATTGCCGATCTGTTTGGGGTGCCGCTGGATTATCTGGTGCGGGAAAACCATGAGATGCCGGTTAAAGAGGAGCCGGACAATCATGGTGTCCGCAATCATCGGGTGATTACCACGCTCAGTATTCTGATCGTCTGGTTTGTGGCAACGCTGGCGTTTGTGCTGATGGATATGATTGCACCGACACTTTTGGTGCGGTATCTGGTGTTTGCATACGCAGTGCCCATCTCCATGATCGTGTGGTTGGTATTCAACTCCATCTGGTTTAATTCCCGGTGGAACTATACGATCATCTCTTTGATGATGTGGTCAACTCTTGTCAGCGTGGTGCTGACGCTGTACAGCTTCCAAATTGGATCGTGGCAGCTTTTGCTTTTGGGAATACCTGGGCAAATCGCAATTTGGCTTTGGTCAAAGCTGCAATACCGTAAATAATGATGAACACCGCCGGATTTTGTTCCGGCGGTGTTTTTGCATTTGATTAGCAGCAGTGGTCGCAGTCTTCCCTCTGCTGGTCGCAGCCCCGGGGGACAAACTGGTTTTCCGGGAAGGGAATCCGGCTGAACATTTCGCAAGGGTCTTCGGCACTGCAGCCCGGGGTGTCGCAGCATTCTTTGGTGGGGATGGAGTAATCCAGCACCGGCACCACCAGCTGGGCATCCCGCTCCAGACGGATGATGGAGAACTGACCCAGTGTTACGAACAAGCGGCGGCGATCGTTGCAGACCATTAATTCCTCGTCGAACAGTTCCTGAATGCCGTGGGGAATCTGGGCGGCAAGATCATTGCAGGTACAGTCGCAGACCTCCTTGACCTTGGAGCTGAGAACCATGGGATCAAGAACCTCAACCACGGCGGTGGGGCGGTTGGCACTGCGGATACTGGGGCCGTCGGGGCCGCAGAGCCGGGTATCGGAGGTGAAGATGTGGGCACGGCTGTCCTCGCCGCACAGCACAGCCCGTTTGGAGAAGGTGGCAAGGCCGTACAACGTGGTGGGGCGGTTGTTGCCGACAATGGCATCGGCAATGATGCGGTAGTAGAAAGTTACGTCGATGCAGTAGTGGTTCCGGTCAAAGGCTACCGGCTCCACGTCGATGTAGGCGTACAGTAATTCTGCGCACCGGACTCGGACACTGGAGGCGGAATCCAGAATGCATTGAGAACTTTTTGTCAAATAGACACGAAGATCCTCGATGCAGTCTTTATCCCTGCAACTATCAGTGATTTTGCGGGTGTGGATGGCAAGGGCCTCTTGCAGATCTTCCGGTCTGCAGTGCAGGGGCTCCTGACAGCGTTCTGACATGGTGATACCTCCCGAATGTAGTTTCCTATAAGCTATGACGCTTATAGGACAGTTTATGCACGTTTTTCAGGGAAGTGCAAAGGACGCAAACCATTTCGGTCTGCGTCCTTTGCATTATCCGGCGATTTCGTATTTGATGCGCATATATTGCCGGTCACCAATGTAGAACCTGTTCTTGGTGATGGGCTGAGCAAGGCTGGTGGCGATGATAAACTCGTCATTTACTTCTACGAAGAACTGTCGGTTGCCTTGCATGACCAGATAGTAGTGTCCGGTCCATGTTTTCCAATGGGAAATGCCCCAGATCATGGTGTATAGACCCATAGTCAGAAAATCGAAACACCATTCGATTTTATTGAGCTGATGGATTAGTGCAATCTGATGGATGCTGTCTGCGTTGGGGAACCGATTCAGAACTGCCACGTCCTGCTTACACCGAGCCCGGCCACGAAGCTCCAGTGCGCTCAGGTCGATGGGCTCCTTGGTCACAAGAAAGTCCATGGCTTCGCCATCATCCAACAGAGAGTCGATGCTCACATCCAGCAGTTTACTGATGGCTTTCAGGTTCAGAATGTCAGGCATACCCTTGTCGGTTTCCCATTTGGCAACCGCCGCCCGGGAAACACAGAGCCGCTCTGCTAATTGCTCCTGAGAAAGGCCTGCGTTCTTTCTTGCATTTTTTAGTTTTTCGCCAAGTGTCATGGTGATTACCTCCGTGTTTTGTTTTGGTAATTTCAGTGTAAGCGGTGGCAAGAAAAAATGCAAGAAACCGGGTGAAACAACCCTGTTACGCTGCGTAACAGCCCCTTTTACCAGCTAAATTGGTAGACAGTTTCGCTGTGGTAGGGGGTATTGGCCTTGGTGAAGGGCTGTTTCCATTCGGGGTGGTTGACGGAATCGGGGTAGAACTGGGTTTCCAGGCACAAGGCACTGTACTTTCCATAATGGATGCCGCCCTTGCCGGTTTCATTGGTGAAGTTGCCGGAATAGAACTGGATGCCGGGGCAGTCGGTGGTTAGCGCCATGGTGCGGCCGGAATGGGGATCGGAAAGAACGGCACAAGGGGCGCAGAAGGCTTCAAAGTTGTGGTCGTAGCCATCAGTCAAGCGCAGGGGTTCATAATCTGCGTGGAGATCCTGCCCTACGGGCTTGGGGGTGCGGAAGTCCATGGGGGTGCCATCCACGCTGCGCAGCTCGCCTGTGGGGATGGTTTGGGGATCGCAGACGGTGAAGTGGCGGGCGGGCATCATCAGGGTTTGCTCCATAGCCAGCTCTTGCCGGTCGTGGCCTGCCAGATTGAAGTAGCTGTGGTTGGTCATGTTGAACACGGTGTCCGCATCGCACAGGGCATCATAAGTGATGCGCAGGGAGGAGGGATATTCCAATGTATAGGTGACACGAATGACCGCATTGCCGGGGAAACCCTGATCATCGTTGGGGCTGTTCAGGCGGAAGGTAATGGCACTGTCGGAGCGGCGCTCCACCTGCCACAGGCGGCGGTGGAAGAAATCAAAACCGCTGTGCAGATTGTTGGTGTTCTCGGAGGGAGTCATGTGCACCAGCTTGCCGTTTAAGGGGAAGCAGGCGTTTTTGACCCGGTTAGCATTGCGGCCCACGGTGGCACCGAAGAAAGCTACACCTCTTAAATATCCGGCGGCATCGTCATAGCCCAGCACCACATCCGCCACCTGTCCGTTCTGATCCGGCACAAACAAATTCACCAGCGTTGCGCCTAGATCCGTCACCTTGGCGGTAACGCCGCCACAAGATATGGTGTACAAAGAAGCCTGCTCGCCACTGGGAAGACAACCAAAATTCTCAATCATAGGGAAAACTCCTTTGAAAAATGATGAAAAATGAAAAATCAGTAAAAAGGGATTACCCTCCGATGATACTACATCTGCGTCGAATTTTCAATGGATTCTTTCCAAAATACCCAGCGTCCAGACACTTTAAACCCGAAAAGAACGAAATAGGAAAAAGTGCACAAAAAGTCGAGGGTATTTTTGACATCAATATTTTGTGATTGGGTATTGCAAAAAACACAACATGTAGTATAATGAGTTTCACTCACGCAAAAGGAGGAACCGAGTATGAAAATCATCAAGAGAAACGGTGCCGAAGAAGTATTCGACATCAAGAAAATAGAAATGGCCGTGACCAAGGCCAACAACGCCGTTGAAGAAGGCGTTCGCATGACCCCTCTGCAGATCAAGCGCATTTCCGAGGCGGTGCAGATCGCCTGCGAGGAAATGGGCCGCAGCCCCTCCGTCGAGGAGATTCAGGATCTGGTGGAGAAGTCTATCATGGCCCACGGTGCCTTTGAGGTCGCCAAGGTCTATATTACATACCGCTATATCCGCAGCCTGCTGCGCCAGTCCAACACCACCGACGAGCGCATCCTCAGCCTTATTGAGTGCAACAACGAGGAAGTCAAGCAGGAAAACGCCAACAAGAACCCCACCATCAATGCGGTACAGCGTGACTACATGGCAGGTGAGGTTTCCAAGGACATCACCAGCCGTATCCTGCTGCCGAAGGAAATTGTGGATGCTCACGATGCAGGTATCATCCACTTCCATGATTCGGACTACTTTGCCCAGCATATGCACAACTGCGATCTGGTGAACCTGGAGGACATGCTGCAAAACGGCACGGTCATTTCCGGCACCTATATCGACAAGCCCCATTCTTTCTCCACTGCCTGCAACATTGCAACCCAGATCATTGCGCAGGTGGCCTCCAACCAGTATGGCGGTCAGTCCATCAGCTTGACCCATCTGGCTCCGTTCGTGCAGATCAGCCGTGAGAAGATCCGCAAGAACGTGGAGCAGGAGCTGGCAGCGCTGGGCGTGGAAGCCAGCGAGGAGAAGATCTGTCAGGTGGTGGAAAGCCGCCTCCGGGATGAGGTCAACCGTGGTGTGCAGACCATCCAGTATCAGGTGGTGACCCTGATGACCACCAACGGTCAGGCTCCCTTCATCACCGTGTATATGTACCTGAATGAGGCACGCAATGAGCAGGAGAAGAAGGATCTGGCTCTGATCATTGAGGAAATGCTCCGTCAGCGCTACGAGGGCGTGAAGAATGAGAAGGGCGTGTGGATCACTCCCGCATTCCCCAAGCTGATCTATGTGCTGGAGGAGGATAACATCCGTGAGGACACCCCCTACTGGTATCTGACTAAGCTGGCGGCTCAGTGCACCGCCAAGCGGATGGTTCCCGATTACATCTCCGAGAAGAAGATGCTGGAGCTGAAGGGCGATGTCTATGTTTGCATGGGCTGCCGCAGCTTCCTGACTCCTGACCGTTTCACCGATGCGGGTGTGGGCAACATCGCCAACGCCGGCAACTATGAGCCCGGCAAGCACAAGTATTATGGTCGGTTCAATCAGGGCGTTGTGACCATCAACCTGCCGGATATTGCCCTGTCCTCCGGTCGGGATAAGGACAAGTTCTGGAAGATCTTCCATGAGCGTATGGAGCTGTGCCACCGGGCGCTGCTGTGCCGCCATGAGCGGTTGAAGGGCACCCTGTCCGATGCGGCCCCCATCCTGTGGCAGTATGGTGCACTGGCCCGTCTTGAAAAGGGTGAGCCCATCGACAAGCTGCTGTTCGGCGGTTACTCCACGATTTCGCTGGGCTACGCTGGCCTGTATGAGTGCGTCAAGTACATGACCGGCAAGTCCCACACCGATCCCGAGGCGACTCCCTTCGCACTGGAGATTATGGATGCCCTGAACGATGCCTGCAAGGGCTGGAAGGCGGAGCACAACATTGACTTCTCCCTGTACGGCACACCGCTGGAGTCTACCACTTATAAGTTCGCCAAGTGCCTGCAGAACCGCTTCGGCATGATCCCCGGTATTACGGACAAGAACTACATCACCAACTCCTACCACGTTCACGTGACGGAGGATATCGATGCTTTCACCAAGCTGGCCTTTGAGGCTCAGTTCCAGCATTTGAGCCCCGGTGGCGCCATCAGCTACATCGAAGTGCCCAATATGCAGCAGAACATTGATGCGGTGCTGGAGGTTATGCAGTTCATTTATGAGAACATCATCTACGCCGAGCTGAATACCAAGAGCGATTACTGCCAGTGCTGTGGCTTTGACGGTGAGATCGAAATCCGTGAGGATGAGGACGGCAAGCTGGTTTGGGTCTGCCCCCAGTGCGGCAACACCGACCAGAGCAAGATGAATGTGGCTCGCCGTACCTGCGGCTACATCGGAACTCAGTACTGGAATCAGGGCCGTACCCAGGAGATTCAGGACCGGGTGCTGCATCTATAAGGAAATTTAAGAGAAACTTAAACAAAAGGGGCTGTTTTGGCAGCCCCTTTTGTTGTATAATGGAAGAAAAAAGGGGGCGTAATCGCATGAAAAGCAGCACAAAGGAACTGATCTGCGCAATACTGATCGTGCTGGTCGTTGGTTTGCTCGTTGTTATGTCGGGGTTCAGAATCGTATATCACAGCAAGCACAGCAGCGGGGCTGTTACATACGAACAGGCGGGGGTTGTTCACGAGGAGAAGCTGTCGGCAGAGGAAGTGGAAACGGTGGTTTCTGTTCTGAATGGAAAGCGCACATCACACTATTTTCATTTCACACATGATGATGTGAAACCTTGTTATGACCTCAGTGCAACAAAGACGCTGCGAATTGGTTCGACGACCTATCTTGTGGGTACAGGGGAAAATCGTATGTTGGTAGATACATTTAATGGAACGTACATTCAGTTATCGATGGAGGAACGAAATCTTGTGGAGAATATATTTGAAAACCATCAGCAGATATCGGAGGGAAAAGGGGAATGAAACGAGTAATTTGTGCGTCGGTGTTGCTGGTGGTGCTGATAGCGGCACTGTCGGGATGCGTGCCGGTTTTGCATTGCAGTACATCCGGGAGAATTATCTATGGTCTGAATGGGGGAACTGTTAATGAGGCGTTAACAGCGGAGGAAGTAAGGACTGTGAAGTGGATTTTGAATGGCAAGATACCGGAACCGCTTCTTGTGGGCGGGTATGCCTGCGGATTCAATGAGGATATATCCTTTGTCATTGGGGATACGACTTACTATCTGGCGCAGGATGACTGCAACTATGTGCAGGACGCAAGCACGGGAAGATATATCAAGATTTCTAAAAAAGGCAGAAAGATGTTGGATGATATTTTTCGAGCGCATGGTGCCGATTGGAAATGAAAAGAGCGGCTCGGGTGAGCCGCTCATGTTTATTTATGGTAGGATACTCTATATTTGGGCGTTGGTGATGTGGGGATATCGGTTGCGAACAGGCCGTAGAGAGCATCGGCACGATCTTCGATCAGTTGGTAGGGGTGATCCAGTTTTTCGCCGATATTGGGGAAAATGCCGCTGTTTCGGGCGGTTTTTAGAATTTCACGACCCTTATCATTGAAAGCCAGCACTCGGGCGTAGGGGGGCGGGGCGGCAAGGTCTGCGGCGGTCAAGCCTAAGAAAGCGCAGAGAATCATCCGGTCGATTCGAGTACGGGTATAGCGTTTGGATTTGGTGGCGGCGGCGATGTCCTCAAGGGTGGCGCAGCTGCGGCTGGCATGCATCAGCTTACGCCACAGACCCTCAGAACCGTAGGGGAGGGCTTCAAACTCTGCATCCGTCATGGTGCGCAGCCGGGCGAGGATGGCTCGCTCTCCGGCGGCAAGGCTGTGCAGCTGGCCCCCCTCGAAAATGCTCTGAGCGGTGGCGGGGATACACGATTTCCAATCCTGTTCGCTTAGCATCAGGCGGCGCACCGCCGTGGCGGAGGGGTTTTCAAAATCCGCTGTTTCCTCATGGTAGCTGCCTTCCCGGTGGATGGGGAAGGGGCGCATGGGGCAGTTTTCGGACAGGATGGCTTTACAGTATTCAACGCCGAGGATATTATTGGGGGTTGCGAGCAGATCACTGGTGATGCCCATGGTTTCCAGTGCGGCGGCCCGGGCGGCGGGGAAGGATTTGCCGGTTTCCAATTGCGACCGGAGGATGGGAGGGAAAGCTTCGGACAGCAGAGCCGTGGCGGTTTCCAGCAACGCCTGTTTATCGGCTGCTTCTGCACCGAAGCACAATTCGTCGCAAAATGTGCCGAGAATATGGACACCGCCTGCGGCGAACCCTTCGGCTGAGGATAATGCGGCGGTAATGGGCAATTCTAAGACAAGGTCAGCGCCGCTAAGGACGGCGGCCTTGGCGCGGAGGGTCTTATCGATGATAGCAGGTGCGCCCCGCTGGACGAAATTGCCGCTCATCAAACAGACAATGCCGCAATCCCTATGCTGCGCCCGAATAATGTCAAACTGCTTTTTGTGCCCCAGGTGCAAAGGGTTATACTCGCAGATAATACCAACGGTCTTCAAAATATGCCCTCCTTCTATAAAAAATTTCCTGTTGGGTCTTGCGATTTTGGGCAGGATAAGATAGAATAGCTTCAGATATGGGTATCATACCACAAACTACGCAAAATGAAAATATTATTTTTTAGGAGGACATTCCAATGAACGTTCTGGTTATCAATGCCGGCAGCTCCAGCCTGAAGTATCAGCTGATGAACCCCGAGACCGGCGATGTATCCGCTAAGGGCCTGTGCGAGCGTATTTATATCGACGGCCGTCTGACTCACAAGGTCGGTGACAACAAGGTTGTCAAGGACATCCCCATGCCCAGCCACTCCGAGGCAATCTCCGCTGTTCTGGACATTCTGGTTGACCCCGTGGACGGTGTCATCAAGTCCGTTGACGAGATCGACGCTGTTGGTCACCGTGTTCTGCACGGCGGCATGGAGTTCAGCGACTCCTGCATCATCAATGACGATGTCATCGCTGCCATCGAGAAGTGCATCCCCCTGGGCCCCCTGCACAACCCCGCTAACCTGATGGGTATTCGTGCCTGCCAGGCTGTTATGCCCAAGACTCCTCAGGTTGCCGTGTTCGACACCGCTTTCCACATGACCATGCCTCCCAAGGCTTACCGCTACGCCATTCCCACCGAGTATTTCAAGAATGACGACATCCGTCGCTACGGCTTCCACGGCACGTCCCACAAGTATGTGGCTCGCCGCACCGCTGAGCTGGTTGGCAAGACTGAGTTCAAGATGATCAACTGCCATCTGGGCAACGGTTCTTCCCTGTGCGCCATCAAGGACGGCAAGTGCCAGGATACCTCCATGGGCCTGTCCCCTCTGGCCGGCGTGCCTATGGGCACCCGCTCCGGCGACATCGATGCCTGCGTGGTGCAGTTTATCTGCAACAAGTATGGCATGAGCGTGGATGACTGCCTGAATATGCTGAACAAGAAGTCCGGCGTGCTGGCTCTGTCCGGCGTTTCCTCCGACTTCCGTGATCTGGAAGCCGGTCAGGCCGAGGGCAACGAGGACTGCGTTCTGGCTCTGAATAAGTTCTTCTACGAGGTCGCTAAGTATATCGGCTCTTACGCTGCCGCTCTGAACGGTGTGGATGTGATCACCTTCACCGCCGGCGTGGGCGAGAACGGCCCCGAGACCCGTCAGGGCATTTGCGACTATCTGGAGTTCATGGGCGTGAAGCTGGACCCCGAGAAGAACAAGGTTCGTGGCAAGGAAATGCTGGTTTCCACTCCCGACTCCAAGGTTCAGGTTTGGGTTGTTCCCACCAACGAGGAGCTGATGATAGCTCAGGATACCGCTGAGCTGGTCAACGCTGCGAAGTAATAAATGTAAACTGAGAGCCGCCGCAGAATGCGGCGGCTCGATTTTATGATGAGAGGGATCAATATGATAGAAACAGTATCTGAGCGGTTTTTACGATATGTAAAATTTAACACCCAGTCGGATGAATATTCCGAAAGCTGTCCCTCCACCGACGGTCAGCGCATTTTGGGTGCGGTGTTGGTGCAGGAAATGCAAAATATGGGTATTGCCGATGCGCATATGGACGAGGATGGCTATATTTACGGCACGGTGCCCGGTGATCCCAGCAAGCCCACCATTGGTTTGATCGCTCACATGGATACTTCCCCGGAAATGTCCGGCGAACATATTCAAACCCGTGTGGTTGCGTATCAGGGTGGTGATGTGCTACTGAATGAGGAAAAGGGTATTTGGTTGAGAGAATCAGATTATCCTTCCTTAAAAAATAATTGCGGTAAGAATCTGATCGTCACCGATGGCACGACCTTGCTGGGTGCGGATGACAAGGCGGGCATTGCGGAGATTTTAACGGCGGCACAGCGGCTTATTCAGTCCGATGAATCGCATGCCACGCTAAAAATCGGCTTTACGCCTGACGAGGAGATCGGCCGTGGTGCGGATCGGTTCGATGTTCAAAAGTTTGGGGCGGACTATGCTTACACCGTGGACGGCGGTACGCTGGGAGAGATTGAATACGAGAATTTCAACGCCGCCGGAGCGACGCTGGTGTTCAACGGCATCAATATCCACCCCGGTTCGGCAAAGGATAAGATGGTCAATTCTCAGCTCATCGCTATGGAATATCAGAGTCTGCTGCCTATCCATCAGCGTCCGGAATGCACCGAGGGGTACGAGGGCTTTATCCATTTGATCGCCATGGAGGGCGGAGTGGAACGCAGCACCCTGCGCTACATTATCCGGGATCACGACATGGGCAAGTTTGAAGCAAAAAAGCAAGTGATGGAGCAGGCGGCTCGATTCCTGAATGAAAAATACGGTGCCGGGACGGTGGGACTGGACATTCAGGATAGTTATTTCAATATGCGTGAGAAGATCGAACCCTGTATGTATATCGTGGAGCGGGCCTGCGAAGCCATGAAGGCTGTGGGTGTCGAGCCGAAGATCGTACCCATTCGGGGCGGTACGGATGGCGCACGGCTGTCTTTTGAGGGACTGCCCTGTCCGAACCTGTGTACCGGCGGTGAGAACTTCCACGGGCGATTTGAGTATATCCCGGTGGAGGATATGGAAACCATCGTCAGCCTTCTGGTAAAGATCTTGACAAAATAAAATTCCAGATTCGGGTTTAGTTTCCTCTGAAGTGGTAATAATGGACTTCGGAGGTGCTGAAATATGAACAGCAAAAAGAATTTTTGGCGGCATTTTGCCGGTAAGGGCTACTACATAGCCCTGATCCTGTGCGCAGTCGCCATCGGGATTTCCGGCTATTTGTACTACCGAAACGCCAGCAATACACCGTCGGACGATCCGGCGGTCAATGCAGGGGTTCAAAATGATCCCAATGTTCAGGCTATGGCAACCCAGCCGACCGGGGGAACGTCCGGCAATATCAGAACACCCATCAAGACAGGGCTGCCCCTGTCCGGTGAAACGGTGGCCAGCTACGCCATGGACTGTCTAAGCTACAATCCCACGACCCGGGATTGGCGTGTCCACAATGGTGTGGATATCGCCGCACAGGAGGGGACACCGGTTTGTGCTGCGGCAGATGGGGTGGTGTACACCACCTATGAGGACGAGGCTATGGGTACTACCGTGGTGATCCGTCACGACGGTGGCTATGTGACCATGTATGCCAGCTTGGATGCGGATGTTACGGTTTCTGCCGGAGATACGGTAGAGCTGGGGCAGACCATCGGCTATGTGGGCTCCTCTGCGTTACTGGAGTCTGCCATTGGGGATCATGTCCACTTCTGCGTGACGGTGGATGACGAATCCATGGACCCGGCGGATTTCTTCGCCATGAGTTAAGCGAGTTTCTTCCTGATTTTCTTTCCTCTTTGTTGGGCCGCCGATTTCGGCGGCCTGTTTTTTTATTGGTAAGGTAAATTATTGTTTAGCGTTGCGAGGATGCTCTGCACCCTCGGCCCCCGCTTTTAAGAGGGGGCTGGCGAAAATCTCTGATTTTCGACTGGGGGAGTTCGAGAAAACGGACGTTTTTACTCCCCCCGACCTCGCTTACGCTCGGTCACCCCCCCTCATAAATGCGGGGGGCAAGGGATTTCCTATACTCGTAAAAAACAATTTATCTTTCCTAGGGGGTAGTACAACATGACTTCTGAACAACTGATGGCTCTTGCGAAAGAAGCCATGGCCCATGCTTACGCGCCTTA
>JBGVKN010000121.1:0-14275 GCA_045123795.1 Faecousia sp.
GGAAAACTGCACATTTTATCTCTCCCTCAGTCAAAAATCAGAGATTTTTGACAGCTCCCTCGTCAGAGGGAGCCTTTGCGCCCGGAGGGCGCTGTCGCCCCATCGGGGCGACACATTTCCTCAACTAAACAACAATTTATCAAACCAACTTACCGCACTGGCTGTGCTATGCTCTCCGGGTGTGGACTTTTGTACATATTACCCAAGGATAGCACCGCCGAACCGCATAAATTTATACAGCGCCGCACCTTGCATTTTTGTGCAAAAAACGTCATAATTATGCATATAGCCCTGACCCTTTGGAGGTTTTTATGCAGAAAATTCTAATTCTGGATCACGGCGGACAACATGACCAACTGATCGCCCGTCGCATTCGGGAATGTCATGTATTCTGCGAGGTGCGCCCTGCCTCTGTAATGAATATAGAAAAGATCCGTGCCTTTGACCCCGTGGGCATCGTCCTCAGCGGCGATCCCATGACCGGGCACGCCATTGATCCTGCGGTTTTTACCCTCGGCATCCCCGTGCTGGCCATTGGGCAATGTTGCTGCGCCATGGCTGTGTGCTTAGGCGGCGAAGCCGAGCCCACTGACCGTATTCAGGGCCGCACGCTGATCAATCTCAACGATGATGCCGCACTGTTCGCTGGTTTTCCCCCGGTGACCATCAGCTGGATGGATTACGACCATCGAATCACCGCCTTGCCGGAGGGCTTTCTGCCCACTGCCAGCACCAACCAGTGTTCCATTGCCGCCTTTAGCTGTCCGGAACGCCGTCTTTACGGCACCATGTTCCACCCGGAGGCAGCTCACACCGAGGGCGGCCCCCAGATGCTGAAACGATTCCTCATGGACATCTGCGGTGCTGGTGAGGAATGGCAGATGGAAAACGTGATCCAGTGGGCCATTCAGGATATCCGCCACCGGGTAGGCAGCCGGAAAGTTCTGCTGGCTCTCAGCGGCGGCGTGGACTCCTCTGTGGCGGCAGCTTTGCTAAGCCGGGCCGTGGGCAGTCAACTCACCTGCATTTTTGTTGACCATGGCCTGCTCCGCCAGAACGAAGGCGATCTAGTGGAAGCCTACTTCTCCCGGATGAATTTGCGCTTTGTGCGGGTCAACGCCGCCCAGCGTTTCCTGTCCCGACTGGAGGGTGTCACCGATCCGGATGAAAAACGCCGGATCATCGGCGAAGAATTTGTCCGTGTTTTTGAGGAAGAGGCTAAAAAGCTGGGTGCCGTAGATTTCCTCGCTCAAGGTACCATTTACCCCGACATTCTGGAAAACGGCCTTGGCTACGCCGATGTGATCCGCAGCCACCACGAAATGAACGATCTGCCCGATCACATCGAATTCAAGGAACTGATCGAGCCCCTGCGCCTGCTGTTTAAGGATGAGGTGCGTCACTTGGGCCGCACCATGGGTCTTCCGGAGCTTTTGGTAGGACGGCAGCCCTTCCCCGGCCCGGGCCTTGCCATTCGGATCATTGGCAATATCACGGCAGAAAAAATCGAAATCCTGCGCAAAGCGGATCACATTTTTTCCAGTGAGCTTGAAAAGGCCCATATGCACGACCACATCGGTCAGTATTTTGCCGTTTTAACAGATACCCAGCTCTACCGCACCATTAAAGATACAGAGCAAGGCTATTGCCTCGCCCTGCGTGCCGTGACCACGGAGGATTACACCGCCGCCAAATGGGCCCGCCTGCCCTATGAGCTACTGGACCGGCTTTCCGCCATGATCCTGCGTCAGGTCCCCGGCATCAGCCGTGTGGTCTACGATATCACATCCAAACCCCCAGCCAGTATTGAGTGGGAGTGACCAAATGACAAAGCGCCCGATGATCGAGTGTTCGATCATCGGGCGATCTTTTTACTTCAAACCCAGTTCCTCGTTGCCGACCACCTTGATGTCGGTGCCGGAGAGGGCATTGTTAAACGCAACTTCGTCGGAAATACGCAGTACCATATAGGCATGACCATCCTTACCGGCGAACAAGGAGTACATATACTCCACATCCACATGGTTTTCCGCCAGCACCGCCAGCAGATCTGCAAGGCCGGAGGGACGATCCGGCACCTCCACAGCCCACACCGGGGTCATGGACAAAATGTCGCCGTGCTCCAGCAAAATAGCGCTGGCCTTATGGGCATCGTCCACGATCATCCGTGCCAGACCGTAATCGGCAGTCTCCGCAATGGAGATAGCCCGCAGGTTGATGTGTGCGTCAGCCAGCATCCGGGTGATCTGAGCCAACTGACCGGAGCGGTTTTCCAGAAATACAGAAATCTGATGAATACGCATACCATTCCCTCCTTAAATCTTGCGGTTGTCGATGATGCGGACGGCCTTGCCCTCGGATCTTGCGATGGTCTTGGGTGCCACCAGCTTGACCTTTGCCATAATGCCCAGCATAGCCTTCAGTGCACCAACCAACTCCTTCTCCATCTGGGCGATCTTTGCCAGAGAGTCGGAGAACCGGGCGGCGGACATTTCCACCATGATCTCAAGCGTATCGGAATTGTTCACCCGATCCACAACCAACTGATAGTTGGCAGGATAACCCTGCTGAATCAGCACAGTTTCGATCTGAGAGGGGAACACGTTGACACCACGGATGATCAGCATATCATCGCTGCGGCCCATGGGCTTGGACATCTTCACATGAGTCCGTCCGCAGGAACACGGCTTTCTGTTCAGGATGCAGATGTCCTTGGTGCGGTAGCGCAGCAGAGGGAATGCTTCCTTAGTGATGGCGGTGAACACCAGCTCACCCTTGGAGCCCTCAGGCAGAACCTCGCCAGTATCGGGATCGATGATCTCGGCGATGAAGTGATCCTCATTGATGTGCATACCGGTCTGCTCGGAGCATTCAAAGGCAACGCCCGGGCCGGAAGTTTCCGTCAGGCCGTAAATATCATAAGCCTTGATGCCCAGCTTATCCTCAATATCGTGGCGCATATCCTCAGACCATGCTTCTGCACCAAAAATACCGGCCTTCAGCTTGATCTGATCCCGCAGGCCACGCTCATGGATGCTTTCCGCCAGATAAGCGGCGTAAGAGGGGGTGCAGCACAGGATGGTGGAGCCCAGATCGGTCATGAACTGGAGCTGGCGATCCGTGTTGCCGGAGGACATGGGCAGGGTCAGGCTACCCACCTTGTGGGAGCCGCCATGCAGACCGGCACCGCCGGTGAACAGGCCGTAGCCATAGGCCACGTGAACCACATCTTCCTTTGTGCCGCCGGCAGCCATAATAGCCCGGGCGCAGCAGTCCTCCCACAGATCCACATCGTGCTGGGTGTAGAAGGCCACCACACGCTTGCCGGTGGTGCCGGAGGTGGAGTGGATGCGGACGCACTCGGACATAGGCTTGCCCGCAAGGCCGTAGGGATAAGCATCCCGCAGGTCGTCCTTGGTCAGGAAGGGCAGCTTGTGCAGGTCGTCGATGGACTGAATATCGTCGATGGTCACGCCCTTATCCACCATCTTCTGGCGGTAGTAGGGCACATTGTCCCACACATGGCGCACCTGCTTCATAAAACGCTCATTTTGCAGTGCCCGAAGCTGGTCATGGGGCATAGTTTCAATTTCGGGCTGGTAATAGTTTGGCATGGTGATCCTCTCCTTTTATGCGTTTGCACCCAAGGCGAATGCCTTTTTATTCATCTCAAGGAACTTTGGCGGCACGCTCTGCTCGATGGCAGCCAGCCATTCTTCCTCGGGAATATCAAAATACTTGCTCAGCTTACCCATGAGCACCAGATTGACCGCCTTAGCAGAACCGGCCTGCTCCGCAAGGGACAGAGCATCCACCGCATCCAGATCGATACCGGCAGCGGTCATTTTTGCTGCCAGATCGGCAGGATACTCCGCTGCGCCGATGATCACCGGCATGGGATTGATCTGCTGGGTGTTGGCAATCAGCTTGCCGCCGGGCTTCAGGAACTCCGTCCACCGAGCTGCCTCCAGCAGCTCGAAGGATACGATGAAGTCCGCTTCACCCTTATCGATCACAGGAGAATAAACCTTATCACCAAAGCGAACATAGGTAACAACACTGCCGCCACGCTGGCTCATGCCGTGGACCTCGGACACCTTAATATCATAGCCCTTGCCCAGCAGCAGACGGCCCAGCAGCTTGGAGGCCAGCAGACTTCCCTGTCCACCCACGCCCACGATCATTACATTTTTTGTTTCCATGGTCAAACCTCCTTCAAAGCGCCGAATTTGCACAGCTGCTCGCAGACGCCGCAGCCCACACACTGGGTAGCGTCCACCTTGGCCTTGCCATCGGCAAAGCTGATGGCAGGACAGCCGATCTTCATGCAGGCCTTGCAACCCACGCACTTGTCCGCATCCACTGCCAGCGGTGCTTTATGCTTAACGTATTTCAGCAGAGCGCAGGGACGGCGGGAAATGATCACGGAAGGCTCATTGGCCGCCAGTTCCTCCTTAATAGCCTCGTCGCACTGCTGCAGGTTGTAGGGATCGACCACCCGGACACGCTTGATGCCAACGGCACGGCACAGGGTTTCCAGATCGATCTTGGCACAGGGATCCCCCTTCAGGTTGAAGCCGGTGGTGGGGTTCTGCTGGTGGCCGGTCATGCCGGTGATGGAGTTATCCACGATGATCACCGTGGCGTTGCTCTCATTATAAGCCATGTTCACCAGGCCGGTGATGCCGGAATGCATGAAGGTGGAGTCACCAATGACCGCCACGGTCTTGTTGTCGGCGGCACCATTCTGGCTCTTGGAGAAGCCGTGCAGGCCGGACACAGACGCACCCATGCAGATCACCGTATCCACCGCCGCCAGCGGTGCAACCGCACCCAGGGTATAACAACCGATATCGCCCAAAACCGTCAGCTTGTTCTTTTTCAGCGTGTAGAACAGGCCACGGTGAGGGCATCCGGCGCACATGACAGGGGGTCTGGGAGGAATGGCCTCATCCAGCTTCACGCCGGTGCCAAAAGCCTGATCCAGTGCCTCGGCAACCTTATTCTGGCTCAGCTCGTCGATGCAGGAGAACTTGTCCTTGCCAACACAGTCAATACCAAGGTTCTTGCAATGACTTTCAATAAAGCTGTCCAGCTCCTCGATAATCACCAGCTTCTCCACAGAAGCGGCAAAATCACGGATCTTCTGCTCCGGCATGGGCCAGATCATACCCAGCTTCATCACAGGGTACTGGTCGCCCATCACTTCCTTGATGTACTGGTAAGAGGTAGAGGACGTAATAAAGCCAACGGCGTTGCTCCGGCCCTGCTCCACGGTGTTGATCTCAGCATTTTCGGCGTAAGCGATCAGCGCCTTGGTGCGAGCCTCCACCACGGGGTGGCGGCGCTTGGCATTGCCGGGCATCATGACGTACTTGGGAATGTCCTTGACGTATTCCTTCAGGACTTCCACCCGCTCGCCGGGCTCCACCACGCTCTGAGAGTGGGAAACACGGGTACACATCTTGATGATCACAGGAGTGTCGAACTGTTCAGACAGCTCATAGGCCAGTTTTGTAAAGGCCAGTGCCTCGGCGGAGTCAGCAGGCTCCAGCATGGGAATCTTGGAGGATTTGGCATAGTGCCGGGAGTCCTGCTCGTTCTGAGAGGAGTGCATACCGGCATCATCTGCCACGCCGATAACCATACCGGCGTTGACACCGGTGTAGGAAATGGTGAACAGGGGGTCTGCCGCCACGTTCAGGCCCACGTGCTTCATGCCGCAGAAGGAGCGGCGACCTGCCACGGATGCGCCGAAGGCGGCTTCCATGGCCACCTTTTCATTGGGGGCCCACTCAGCATAGACTTCGGGATACTTGGCGATGGCTTCGGTGATCTCGGTGCTGGGGGTGCCGGGGTAACTGGATACAAACAGGCATCCGGCTTCGTATAATCCACGGGCAACGGCTTCGTTGCCCAGCATCAGTTGTTTCATTGTACTTCCTCCTTATTGATAGGCTCACCGATGGCATCGGTGACGGAAACGACCACTTTTTTATCGTAGCAGGAGAACACCTGCTGGATGTGCTCTTTTTTGGGAGCCTTGGTGAACAGGCTTACCACCGGCACGATCACAAGGCTTGCCAGCATGCAAAACACGCCTGCATTAATAGGAGATTGCAGCAGCGTGGGGAAAATGCCCTTGCAGAACATATTCGCCAGCATGAACACCGTTGAGAAAATGAAGCTGACCCAAACGGAGGCTGCGCTGACCCGTTTCCAGTACAATCCGTACAGGAACGGCCCCAGGAATGCGCCTGCCAGTGCGCCCCAGCTGATACCCATGAGCTGGGCGATAAAGGTCACATTGGAGTTGTACTGCACAATGGCAATAACCACGGAAATGGCAATGAACACGGCGATCAGCACACGCATAATGAAAATCTGCTTCTTTTCGCTCAAATTCTTGACCACCGTGCCCTTGATGAAGTCCAGCGTCAGAGTGGAGCTGGAGGCCAGCACCAGACTGGACAGGGTGGACATGGATGCCGACAGCACCAGCACCACAACAACGGCAATCAAGATGGGCGAAAGATCCGACAGCATGGTGGGAATGATGGAATCGTAGCCACCGGTGGCAATGTCGATCTTGTCGGAATACAGCCGTCCAAAGCCACCCAAGAAGTAGCAACCGCCTGCCACCACCAGCGCAAAGAGGGTGGAGATGATCATGCCCTTGTTGATGGCCTTTTCGCTCTTAATGGCGTAGAATTTCTGCACCATCTGGGGCAGGCCCCAAGTACCAAGGCTGGTCAACAGCACCACGCCCGCCAGATTCACGGGGTCAGGGCCGAAGAAGGAATTAAACACGCCGGGGACGTCGGAAACCGAAGGATCGGACACCTTGCCCAAGCCCTCCAGTGCCTCCATAAAGCCACCCTGATTGTTCAGCACTGCCACGATCACCGCCACAATGCCGAACAGCATGATAATCCCCTGAATGAAATCGTTGATGGCGGTAGCCATGTAACCGCCGGCAATGACGTAAATGGCCGTCAGCACCGCCATAGCAATGACGCAGATGGAATAATCGATGTCAAAAGCCATGCCAAACAGGCGGCTCAGGCCGTTGTACAGCGAAGCAGTATAGGGAATCAGGAAAATGAAAATAACCACGGAAGCCGCCAGCTTCAGCGCCTTGCTATCAAAGCGGCTTTCAAAGAATTGGGGCATGGTGGCGCTGTTCAGGTGCTGGGTCATAACCCGAGTGCGGCGGCCCAGAACCGCCCACGCCAGCAGAGAGCCCAGCAACGCGTTGCCGATGCCCGCCCATGTGGCGGCGATGCCGTATTTCCAGCCGAACTGGCCGGCATAGCCCACGAATACCACGGCCGAAAAGTAAGATGTGCCGTAAGCGAAGGCCGTCAGCCACGGGCCCACGCTTCTGCCGCCCAGAACAAAGCCGTTGACATCCGTGCTTTGCTTGCGGCAGTATATACCAACGCCGATCATGATTCCGAAGAATACCACCAGCATTGCAATTTTGATGAATAAGTCCATTTTTATTGCTCTTTTCTGTAATGTGAGTAGATAAGATAAATTGTTGTTTACGGCACTGGCGCGGAAGCACCCCACGCCTCCCTCTGATGAGGGAGGTGGCACGCCGAACGGCGTGACGGAGGGAGAGAAAATGCGAAAATCACCTCACTACCGAGGAAAACTGCACATTTTATCTCTCCCTCAGTCAAAAATCAGAGATTTTTGACAGCTCCCTCGTCAGAGGGAGCCTTTGCGCCCGGAGGGCGCTGTCGCCCCATCGGGGCGACACATTTCCTCCACTAAACAACAATTTGTCTTACTAAAAAAATAGCACCCGGGGCGGTGGGGAACACCGTCCCCGGGTGGGGGTTAGAGCTGGTATTGCTTTACGATCTCAGTGGGGCCTTCCAGAGTCAGTTCGGTCACTACACTGTTTTCGCCCGAAATGGTTACCGCCAGCGTGCCGCCGGGGTTTTCCACCGTCAGCTTGCCGCTGGGCACTTTTCCATTCAGCCACAGCACCACGGCGGTGGAGCCACTGCCCGTGCCGCAGGCAAGGGTATAGTCCTCCACGCCCCGCTCGTAGGTCAGGATGCGGATGGTGTTCTCGTCCAGCCATGTGTACAGGTTAACATTGGCACCCTTGGGGAAAGCGGGGTCATAGCGCAGAGCCTTGGCTTGCTCACGGAGTTTATCCCGATCCTCCCAGCGCAGGCCGGGGATCTCCAAAACGGCGTGGGGCACGCCGGGGTTGCCCAATTCCAGATAGGCGATGTCGCCTTTGCGGTGCAGATCCAGCACGCCGGGATTGTTGAGCTGCACCCGGTATTGGTTTTCGGACAGGCGCTGACCCGGCACAAGACCCGCATCGGTCTGCACCACCATGTTTTCACCGGCGATGCCCATATCGTAGGCGAATCGGCAGATGCAACGGGCACCGTTGCCGCACATTTCGCCCCGGGAACCGTCGGCGTTATAAAAATGAAGCCGGAAATCCGCCACATCGGAATAGTCCACAGCCATGAAGCCGTCGGCGTTGGTTAGTTTACATAACTTTAAAGCCAGCTGGCTGAAATCCAGCGTCAGGCCACGAGCGTCGATGACCATGAAGTCATTGCCCGCTCCGTTCATGTAGTAAACGTTCATATAAACATACCCCATTCGTGAAAGATATGAGATATGAACTACGAGATATGAGATATTTCTAGATGAAGAATATCTCGTATCTCGTATCTCGTATCTTCTTATCTGGGCATCAGCCCAAAATGTCTTCCATATTATACAGTCCGGCGGGCTTGCCCTCCATAAACCGGGCGGCGGCCACTGCGCCGTCGGCCAGCATGGCCCGGGAGCCGGACTCGTGCTTCAGGGTCAGGCTCTGGTTGCCGGTGTTGATGTGTACCTCGTGGATGCCGACTACATTGCCCAGACGCAGAGCGTGCATACCGATCTCGTCCTTGGTGCGCTTGCCCTCGCCGGCACGGCCGCAGTTCTCCCAAGCATTGGGGCGAACTTCCTTGATGGCGTTGAACAGCATCTTGGCGGTGCCGCTGGGGGCATCGACCTTCCGGGTGTGGTGGACTTCTACAATTTCAATGTCCGCATCGGGGAAATAGGATGCGGCCTGCTTGGCAAGGCGGCACAGCACGGCAATGCCCATGCTGACGTTGCCGGTGAAGAACACGGGGATCTCCTTGGCGGCGGCGTCGATCATGGCCTTTTCTTCCGGTGTGTGACCGGTGGTGCCAACCACCACGGCGGCGCCGATGGACTTGGTGTAATCCAGCACATCGGCAATGGCGGTGTGGTGAGAGAAGTCGATGACCACGTCGGCCTCCACCTTGCCCAGCTCGGCAAAGGTCTTGGGAACGCCGTTCTCGCCGTCAATGCTGACCCGGCCCACACATTCTGTGCCCAGGATTTCGTCGATCAGCTTACCCATGGCGCCGTTGGCGCCGCACAGCACTACCTTCATACGTTCATACCCAGCTTTCTCATCTCGGCATAGAGATTGGCACGGGTGGCATCCTCCATGGGGGTCAGGGGCAGACGAAGGTTCTCCTCACCGAAGCCCAGAGCGGACACGCCGGCCTTGGCGGGGATGGGGTTAACTTCGCTGAACAGGGCGTTGATCAGGGGCAGCAGGTCGCACTGCATCTTGGCGGCGGTGGCGTAGTCACCGGCCATGCAGGCATCGGTCATGGCCACAGCCTCCTTGGGAGCTACATTACTGAGAACGCTGATGGTACCGGCACCGCCCATGGCCATCATGGAAACGGTCAGAGCATCCTCGCCGGAGTAAACATCGATCTTATCGCCGCACAGGTGCATGATCTCCACCATCTGAGCCATGTTGCCGGTGGCTTCCTTCAGGCCAACGATGTTGGGGTGCTCAGCCAGCCGTGCCACGGTCTTGGGCAGCAGGTTGCAGCCGGTGCGCCCGGGAACGTTGTACAGGATCACGGGGACGGTGGAAGCGTCAGCCACGGTGGTGAAGTGCTTGTACAGGCCGTTCTGGGTGGCCTTGTTGTAGTAAGGGGTGACCACCAGAATGGCATCTGCACCGACCTCGCAGGCGTTCTTGGTATTGTGCAGAACGTGAGCGGTGTTGTTGGTGCCGGTGCCGGCGATGACAGGGACACGCTTTGCCACCTTTTCCACAGTGAAGCGAATGATCTCCTTCTGATCCTCGGGCTCAATGGTGGCGTTTTCTCCGGTGGTGCCCATGACAACGATGGCGTTGATGCCGTTTTCAATCTGGAACTCAATAAAACGGCCCAGAGCCTCGTAATCAATGCCGTCGGCGGTCATGGGAGTGACAATGGCGGTAGCCATGCCCTTAAAAATCGTGTTCTTCATATCTATTTTCTCCTTCTGGCTGTCATCGCGAGGAGCGAAGCGACGTGGCGATCCCCTGGATGGATCGGAAAACTTGGGGGATTGCCACGCCAGTGTGAACACTGGCTCGCAATGACAGATAATTTTTAGAATTGTGTAAAGTAATCATACAGGGGGATCAGCTTCTCAAGGAACTCCCTGACTCGCTGGGCCAGCTCCGGGCCAAAAATGTCGGGGCCGATTTCCTCCTCCCGGACGCAGGCAATCTGGCCTTTCCATGCATAGAAGGGCGCAAGCCGGGGGTCGTCCGCTGCCTTGGGACGCTTGTAAAGATCTGCTGTGACGGGAATGCCTACCGCTGCCTCGGTATCTGCCATGAGGTTCAGGAACTCATCGGGCCGGGCAGCGATCCGTTTTCGGAATTCCTCCAGTCTTGCGGTGCCGGGCTGCCAGTAGAAGAAGCCGTAGTGGATGCGATCGGGGTTGATCTCAAAATACAAACAGGGATTTTCCGCCCACCACTGGACATCCTGCCGGATGCAGATCCACAGGCTTTCCTTGTAAGGCAGGGGATGGTGCAGCCGGGCATCCCGATAGATACGGCTGACCTTCAAAAGAGTGCCGGACTTGTCGATAAAGGGCTGAAATAATTCTTTTCCCAGCGCCTTCATGGGCTCATACAGGGTGTCCGTATATTGTTTTTTGTGTTCCAGGAACCATTCCCGGTTGTTGTTCATGCGAATGCCCCAGAGGAAATCGATGGTTTCCGGGGTGAAGCCGGTAAACATACAAGCGGCCTCCTTTCCTGATTGTGAGTTAAATGATTGTTTAGCAGTGTTGCGGCGAAGCCGCCTTGCCTCCCTCTATGAGGGAGGTGGCAGCCCGAACGGGCTGACGGAGGGAGTGTCGTTATAGCGATGCGTCTAATGTAGGACACTCCCCCAGTCAGAAATCAGAGATTTCTGCCAGCCCCCTCCCTGAGGGGGCCGAGGGTGTGGTGCTATCGCTTACTGCTGTAAACAATCATTTATCGTATCAATGATCTTTATGCTTCGTTTTCCACACCAGCTGGCCCTTGGTTTTCTCCGGGAAGGGAACATCGGGCAGCTCCAGTGTGTACCGCTCGGATACATTGATGACGGTGGTGTCCCCATACTGCCGCTCCCGAGGGGGCTTTTCGCCGATGCCGGTCTGATAGCGTAGGTGGACATGACCGTGGATCAGGTATTTGGGCTTATACAGCTCCATCAGCTCCACAAAGGACTCAAAGCCCTGATGGGCCGGGTCTGGAGCATCCCCCACACCATAAGGGGGCGCATGGGTCACCACCACGTCGATGCCGCCCAAACGGCGGATCTTCCAATGGAGCTTGGCGATGCGGCGGGCCATCTGCTTGTCGGTATACTGATAGTCCCCGGGATGGTAACGCAAACAGCCGCCCAATCCTAAAATCCGGATGCCGTTATAGACCACGATTTGATCGTCGATGCAGTCACAGCCCTCCGGGGGAAAATTGTCGTAAGAGGTGTCGTGATTGCCGTGGACGTAGAGCACCGGGCAGCGGCCCATGGTGACGAGGAAGGACAGATAATCCGCCTTCAGATCGCCGCAGGAAATGATCAGGTCATAATCACTGAGCCGTCCGGGAACATAGTGATCCCACAGGGCGGCGCATTCTTCGTCAGATACGGCAAGTATTTTCACAACGGGGCCTCCTTTTCGGCAGGAATCTCATCTTTATAGACACCCAGAGCACGAACCATGGCACGGGAAATGGGGAGAATTTCATCAAATCCGGGGATTCGACCCTCCACATTTTCGCACAGCCAGTCCATGTGCAGTATTTCGTCGGGGGTAAAGGTGCGGCTGCCGTCGTTCATAACGGTGCCGTCCTGTGCGGTGATGCGGCGGCAGAAGGGGTCAATCGCACCGCTTCGCAGTCCTTTGCGCAGCAGTTCCGCCAAAGTGCGGACGCCCTCAGGCAGTTTATCGGACAGGGTAACGTCAATAACGCCGCTGTCCATGCCCCACCAGTAGTTGACGGCTCGGGGATCACGACTGCTGTCCCATGCGCCGGACATGATGGAGCGAATCACGTTTTCGTAGAATTTACCCCACATCCAGCAGGGAGAGCCCAAGGGACTCAAGCTGCCGTCATCCTCCATCTGATAGGTACCGTAAGTACAGAAATCCAGATACATCTGATCCTGACTGGGAACCTCCCGATTGGAGATGACCCGGATACCGTCCTTGATGAAATCCGCCACGGGGGAGCCGGGCAAACAGGACCAGCGCAGGTCGATTTTTGCCCGAGGGTTGGTCAATTGGGCACCCAAGGCGAATGCGTTGATGGAGGCGGGTTCGCCGCAAATGGGGTAGGAGGCAATATAGCCGATGCGGTTGCCCTTCGCCATGGCACCGGCAATGGCACCGGTGATGAATTTTCCCTCATACAGGCGGCTGTAATAGGTGCGGATGCTGGAATAGGGGATATCCACAGAGCAGTTCAGGAAGCGAAGCTTGGGATATTTCACCGCAGCCCGGAGCGTGGCTCGGCCCATTTGGGGGGTGGTGGTAAAAATCACTTGGGCACCGTCTGCAATGGCGTTTTCCAGTGCCAGCTCCACTTCCTCGTGCGTATCGGCATTGAAGTAGCTGTGGACGGTCACGGCATCACCCATAACCTCTTCCAAATAGGCACGACCCTCGTCGTGTGCCTTACTCCAGCCGCTGCGCTCCGTATCAAGCTGGTGGATGAAGGCCACGTTCAGATGCTCCGGTCCGGCGGTAATGATGCGATTCAAAATACCGCCCCGGGCTTTGGGAGCAGAGGTTTCCACCTTCACAGGGTCCGGCTGGGATAGGGAGGTCAGATCCTCCCAAATGGCGGACAGGGTCTTTTTCAGTTCTTCTGTCGATAGCTTGCCCAGATCCCGGAAGGGATACACCTTCAGCCATAGCAGCAGGGCATCCTCCGGGCGCATATCCAGCATTTTGCCGTTTAGGGCATCAAAGGCATCCCGGAAATACTGGAAGTAGGCGTTAAACGTCAGTTTTTCCCGATCTGTCCATTCTTCGCCGGGCTCCTTGCCGAGAGCGGACAGGAGCTTGCCATAGTTGCCGGGACGGCTGAACTGGACGGTATAAATGCCGGAGGCCTTGTAAAAATCGAGGAATTCGTAGTAGGCCTTCACCCGGGGGCTGTCATCGGTTTTTGGCAAAATTCGTGTTACCATGGCGGGAATGCGGGTTGCACCGAAGTGCTTCAGGACACTGACCCGTTTGTTTCCCTCCTGCACGTAAAAATTGCCCAGATATTCATAGCAAACGATGGGGTCACGGATGCCCTCATCGGACATATTGGCAAGACATAGACTCACCCATTTGGTAGCAAATTCGCTTTCTGCGTCCAGCAAGGGGTAAAAGCCTGCGGTAAAGGCCCAGATTCGCCCGCCGCTGCGGGTGCCCACGATCTGGTCTGTAGGGATCTCCACAAGCCCCACGATTTGGGTGAGTTCGGTGGAAATGTCGGATAATAGTTCATCCAGCACGGCGGGGTATGGGTTCCGGCCTGCACTGACCAGTTCTTTATATTCACGCTGACCGGTCCGAAGGGCCCGGGCGTATTCGTCTAAGGCTTCCGTTCTATTCACACGACCCCTCCTTTGAAATGTCAGCGGTGAGAAACGAAGGATTTGCAGCCTATAAATCCTACTTTTGTAGTTATTATATCATACCCAATTTCAACGCATTTTGCAACAAAAAAGTGTATGCCCTAAAAAGACTTTTGTTTGTACAATGTGCCAATGCGGGTGGTAAGATAAATTGTTGTTTAGCGGTACGAGGATGCTCCGCACCCTCGGCCCCCTCTTTGAGGGGGCTGGCGAAAATCTCTGATTTTCGACTGGGGGAGTGTCCTAAAACCGTTACGACACCCCCTCAGTCACGGCGTTCGCCG
>JBGVKN010000122.1:0-5228 GCA_045123795.1 Faecousia sp.
TTTACAAGGATTGCGGCGAAGCCGCCTTGCCTCCCTCTCTGAGGGAGGTGGCACGCCGAACGGCGTGACGGAGGGAGTGTCGTTATGGCGATGCGTCTAACGCAGGACACTCCCCCAGTCGAAAATCAGAGATTTTCGCCACATAGTTTATTGTGCAATCGCCACCGGCGATTGTTCATTTAGAATCGCTTCGCTACCCTCAGAGAGGGGGCCGAGGTTGCTGTGCTATCTCTTACTGCTGTAAACAACAATTTAGCTGATCAAATACTCTTTTTGAGCGGCGGAGAGGAGGGCAGCCTTGTCGTTTGGCAGTCGTTCATCCACTACCTGCTCCAAAAGGGTTTTCAGGCACTCACCCAGTTCTTTGCCGGGTGCAAAGCCTAGTTCCATCAGATCTCGCCCGTTGACCGCCAGATCCTTCATGGTCAGGCAGGCGTTTTCTGCTTCAATTTCTCCTAAAATTGCGTAAATTTGTATCCATTCATCGGTTTCAGAGGGGATTCCAGTGCCTTTTCCGCCCATGTCCGCCTGCTGCAGAGCGAAAAGCTGGTGTAGCGTTTCACTGCCCAGACGACTGAGTCGGCGGCGCAGAAATTGCCGATTAGGTTCCGGCTTGACCATGTGCTGCTCGATCAGCAGCACCACCTGCTCCCGGAGGGCGGTGGGGGCTTTCAGCCGATGTAAAATTTCGCTTGCGATTTGTGCGCTGACCTTGGCGTGGCCGTAAAAGTGGCCTTGCCCATTTTCGTCAAGTGTAAAAGTGGAGAGTTTGCCTACATCGTGAAGCAGGGCGGCCCACCGCAGGGTCAGATCGGTAGGGACTGACGCCGTCACATGGGCGATGTGAGTGAATAAGTCATAGACATGATGGTGTGTCCGCTGGTCAAAGCCCACAGCCGGGGCCAGCTCCGGGATCACCTGGGTGATGATGGGGGCAAAGCGGATCAGGTCATCTGTCGATACATAAAGAATAAGTTTACATAACTCGTCAAAAATCCGCTCCGTAGCTAGGTTTTCCATCAAATGCGCCTGAGAGAACATGGCTTGTTCGGTCAGTGGATCGGGGGTCAGGTCATACTTGACGGAAAAGCGCACCCCACGGAGAATGCGTAGGGCATCCTCTTGAAAGCGGCATACCGGATCGCCAACGGCACGGAGAATGTGATTTTTTAAATCATCCTGACCGCCAAAGGGATCGGCAAAGCCACGGGTTGGAGACCAAGCCATGGCGTTGACGGTGAAATCCCGCCGGGCCAGATCCTCCTCGATGGTAGGAACAAACTTGACCCAGCTAGGGTGACGGCAGTCATCATAGCCACCCTCGGTGCGGAAGGTGGTGATCTCCACCACACCGTTGGGGCAGACAACCCCCACAGTGCCATGCTTTACGCCTGCCAGAACCAGCCGATGGTCATGGAACACGGCCTGAATCTGTTCCGGTGTGGCGGCGGTACAGAGGTCGAAGTCGTGGGGCGCAAGGCCGAGCAGATCGTCACGGACACAGCCGCCCACGGTATAGGTAGGAAAAGAAGCCCCTTCAAGGGCTTCGATGCATTGGGAAACATCCAACGGCAGCCACATAAGAGGCTCCTCCTTTCGAGTTATCGTTCTATTCTCATTCCTGATCCAGCCAGGATTTTAATTCGTCCAAGGACATATCCTCCCGCAGACCGGCGTCAGGAGCGGGGGCAGCTTCGGGAATTGTGGTTTCCTCTACCGGAGCGGCAGGTTCTTCCGGGATTTCCTCTACCGGGGCGTTCTGGGGCTTGCGGGCCTTCAGGGGGCGCAGGCTGCACAGGTTGGTCAGCAGCCACGCTGCCATGCCAATATAGAACAGGGGCTCGTCGCTGCCCGGCAGCGCCAGCAGGCAGAAATGCACGCCGGACAGGCTCCAGAACAGGCTCGCTCTCCGCTTGCCCAGATTTACATCAAAGCAGGCTCGTTGGTAGGAAGCCAGCATGACGCAGATGGACGCCAGGAACGGGAACAGGAACACGCTCACCTGCGACGCATTGCTCCAGACCCGTGCCAGCAGGAAGATCCGCAGTGCGAAGAAAACGCAGGGCACAGCATGGACAAAAAAAGGCGGTTTTTTGCCCTGATAACGGTTCAAAGCGGACAAAACCAGCATGGCAAAGGTGATAACACCTAAAATGTTGGTGATGGTGGTCAGCAGATTTGCGGTGGAGATGGGGAACACCTGTCTGCAAAGACCAACACCCAGAGCAGCCAGACCAGTGCCGATGGCGCCGGGCAGGGAGGCGGGGAAATTGTCAGAATACTTGCCGGTTTTTTTCAGCTTAGCACTCAGCACCACCACAGCGGCGAGGGTCAGAACGGTCACAATCCACAGCAGCGTCCAAGCGAGGGGCTGGGGGGCGTACAGGCCCTCTTTGTCCGGGCCGGAGCCGATGGTCCACCACCGCAGGAGCATACCGATCAGACCGGCAGCCGGTACCAGAATGGGCAGATATTTGGGGCGAAGGTATTTTTTCATATATAAACTCTCCTTATTGCAGAAGCATACAAATGCCGCTTAAAATGGGCTGATGCAGCAGATAGATCCACAGGGAATGCCGCCCGAAGAATTGCAGGCAGCGCAAAATGGGGTTGCGGGGGTTGACCATGGGCAGCAGGGTTTCCTTTTTGCGGTAAAGGGTCTTGCCGATGGCGGCGCCCACAAGGAAATAGCCCAGATTGGGCAAGATCGGGAAGTAATCGGAAGATGCAAAGCCCTTCCAGTACAATCCCAGGGGCATGAGCCACTGATCCGTGGTAGAAAGGAGCCGCTCTGTGAGCAAATGATCCAGATACAGGCCCAGTGCAGCCAGCACGATGCCATGGAGCAGCAGCCCCCACCACTTCATATTTTTATAGGTGGGCCACAGCAACATACACACGCCCAGGCAGTGCAGCACGCCGAAATAGATGATGATGGATTTGCCGAAGCCCATGCGGAACATGGCGTAGGTAACGGCGGTGCAGATCATGCCGCAAAGGAACACGATAAGTCCCCGGCGGACGGATCGGGAGCCCAGCGTGACGCACACGCCGGACAAAAGCAGGAACAAAATGCCGCCCCAGTCCTTGATAAAGGCGAACCATGCGGGGTATTCCCACTTGACAATGCCGTACAGATCCACCAGATCGTACACAAGGTGGACAAGTACCACGCCGATGATACACAGGCCACGAAAAGCATCCAGTTCCCAAATGCGTTTTTTCATGTGGCATCCTCCTGTGCGTTGGCTTCTTCCTCCAGCACCCGGTAGGCAACCTTGCCCACCAGTGTTTTAGGAAGCTCGGTGCGGAATTCGATCTCTCTAGGCATGGCGTATTTGGCGATGCGCTGGGCGCAATAGGCCAGCAGTTCCTGCTTCAGGGCTTCGTCCGGCGTGATGCCGGGCATGGGGACAATATACGCCTTGATCCGTTGCACTCGGTAGGGATCTTTGACACCGATGACGCAAGAAAGGAGCACCTTGTCGTGGCTGTCGATGATGTTTTCCAGCTGAGAGGGGTAGACGTTGTAGCCCGATGTGATGATCATGCGCTTGAGCCGCTGATGGAAGTAGACAAAGCCCTCTTCGTCCATGTGGCCCAGATCGCCGGTGTGGAGCCACACCTGACCATCGTCGTGGGTGCGCAGCGCCTGTGCGGTTTCCTCCGGGTTATCCATATAGCCCAGCATCACTGTGGGGCCGGACAGGCAGATCTCGCCCTCCTGACCGGCGGGAAGTTCGGCAGTAGCGCCGGGGGTGACGATCTTATAGAAGGTGTCCGGGAAAGGAACGCCGGTGGAACCGCTGCGGGCGTAATCCTTGGGGGTCAGGCAGGAGGCGGTGACGCATTCCGTCGTGCCGTAGCCCTCCCGAATTTGCTCAGCGCAGTTGTGCTCCTTCAGGAAAACGTCTACCTTTTTCTTCAATTCAGGAGAAAGACTGTCGCCGCCGCAGAAAATACCCTTTAGGAAACTCAAATCCGAATTTTTCAGCGCATCGGCTCGGAGCAGTGCCTCAAACAGGGTGGGCACTCCGGGGATCAGTTCAGGCTTGTGCTTGAGCAGGGTGTCGGCGTAGATCTTGACGCTGAATTGAGGTATCAAATAGCAGGTGGCGCCGCCGATCAGGGCGGTGTGAATGCCGATGCCAAGGCCGAAGCCGTGGAAAATGGGCATAATAGACAGCATCTTCATGCCGGCAACGCTGCCAAAACCGGATGCGGCGATGGTTTGAAGACCCAAAGCGTTGAAGTTCCGGTTGGACAGCATGATGCCTTTGGTGGTGCCGGTGGTGCCGCCGGAATAAAGGATGGCACCGCAGTCGGTGGCTGTGCCCACATCCGGGGGCAGTTCAATGAGATCGGTGCCGGCACAGAGGACGTGTTCCCATAGGGCGTAGCCGTTTTTGGGCAGCGGGTGTTTGCCGCCCTTGGTGTGGGGATAGATGAAATTCAGAGGGAATGGCAACTCATCTGCCACCTTGGCAATCAGAATTTGGGTGGGGTTTTCCAGCTCGGGAAGAATGGATGCCACCTTATCATAAAATTGATCCAGTGTCAGAATAGCCTTGCTTTTGGAGAAATTCAGGTAAAAGGCGATTTCTGCCGGAGCGGACAGGGGGTGGATCATGTTGGGGATCACCCCGAGGCGGTTGCAGGCGTAGAAGCAATCCAGTGCCTGCGGCGTGTTTGCCATGCAGATGGTGATCTTATCGCCCCGGCGCAGTCCCATGGTATAAAGTCCCTTGGCGGCGGCATCGATGCGTTTCATAAACTGGGCATAGGTGGTTTTCTTGCCTTGAAAGACGTAGGCGATATGGTCGGGGTACTTCTGAGCGGTGTTGCGCAGAAGCTGATACATGGTCTTTTCGGGATAATTTAAGGAAGCAGGGGTGCTGCCGTAATATTTTAACCAGGGTGTGGATGCGGATAAGCCCATAGGATAGGTTCCTTTCTGCGGCTGACATTTCGTTAATAACTTATTATACCAATCCCGGCGGCAGATTTCTACCCTTACGGCGAAAAAAATACTTGTTTACCAAGAAATTCTGCGCTATAATGTATCATGTCGAAAAATGGGTTAAGAGGGTAAATTGTTGTTTAGCGACGCAGCGAAAACCGACATCTTTGTAGGGGAGGGTCTTGACCCTCCCACAATGCAAAGATTTTTGAACTGTATATTCTTTATGAATACGTTCTGTTTCCGTAAAACAACCAACATATCGAAG
>JBGVKN010000123.1:0-3452 GCA_045123795.1 Faecousia sp.
CGATGGTGCAAGGGCGGCAGAAACGACTCTGTTGAATGGACTGCGGAGGGCGGACTGAACGGAGCATTCTCTCAGTAAGGACCGACGGGCTTTTCCCCCGTTATCACGGAAAGATGTGTGATCGCACATCAGCGAGCGGACGAGTGATCGTCAATTTGGGTGGCACCGCAGAAGTTTCAGACTTTTGTCCCAAAGGAACCTGTCAGAAATGGGTCCTTGAGGGAGAAAGGTCTTTTTATTTTCCCCGGACCGCGGAACGAAAGGAGCAAACACCATGGCAAACGAAAAGATCCCCTATAAAATTTATCTGTCTGAAGACGAACTGCCCACGGCATGGTACAATGTCCGGGCCGATATGAAGAATAAGCCCGCCCCCCTGCTGAACGCCGCCACCGGCCAGCCCATGACCTTCGAGGAGCTGCAGGCGGTCTTCTGCGACGAACTCATCAAGCAGGAGCTGGACAACACCAACCCCTGGATTCCCATTCCCACGGAGATTCGGGATTTCTACAAGATGTACCGTCCCGCTCCCCTGACCCGCGCCTACTGTCTGGAGGAAAAGCTCCAGACCCCCGCCAAGATCTACAACAAGTTCGAGGGCAACAACACCTCCGGTTCCCATAAGCTGAACAGCGCCATCGCTCAGGCCTACTATGCCAAGAATCAGGGCCTGAAGGGCGTCACCACCGAGACCGGTGCCGGCCAGTGGGGTACGGCCCTGTCCATGGCTTGCTCCTACCTCGATCTGGACTGCAAGGTCTATATGGTGAAGGTCAGCTATGAGCAGAAGCCCTTCCGCCGGGAGGTCATGAGAACCTACGGCGCTTCCGTCACCCCCTCCCCCTCCATGGAAACCGAGGTAGGCCGCAAGATCCTGGCCGAGCATCCCGGCACCGGCGGCAGCCTTGGCTGCGCCATCTCCGAAGCCGTGGAAGTGGCCGGAAAGAACCCCGGCTACCGCTATGTGCTGGGCAGTGTGCTGAATCAGGTAGGCCTGCATCAGTCCATCATCGGTCTGGAGGCCAAGGCCGCCATGGATAAGTACGGCATCGTACCCGACATCATCATCGGCTGTGCCGGCGGCGGCAGCAACCTGGCCGGCCTGATCGCCCCCTTCATGGGCGAGAAGCTGCGGGGCGAGCGAGACTATCAGTTCATCGCCGTGGAGCCCTCTTCCTGCCCCAGCCTGACCCGTGGCAAATTCGCCTATGACTACTGCGACACCGGCGCCGTCTGCCCCCTGGCCAAGATGTACACTCTGGGCAGCAACTTTATCCCCTCCGCCAGCCATGCCGGCGGCCTGCGCTATCACGGCATGAGCCCCGCCCTGAGCCAGCTGTACGCCGATGGTCTCATGGAAGCCCGCAGTGTGGAGCAGACCAAGGTCTTTGAGGCAGCGGAGCTGTTCGCCCGCGTGGAGGGCACCCTGCCCGCCCCCGAGTCCAGCCACGCCATCCGGGTAGCCATCGACGAGGCTCTGAAGTGCAAGGAGACCGGCGAGGAGAAAACCATTCTCTTCGGTCTGACCGGCACCGGCTACTTCGATATGTACGCCTACCAGCGGTTCAACGACGGCCAGATGGGTGACTACATCCCCACCGACGAGGAAATCGCCGCAAGTCTTGCCAAGACCCCCAATGTATGATACAACCGCCCCGGAGAAATCTCCGGGGCGGTCGTGCATTTACGCAAAATATTTATCGATGCCGTTGGCGATGCCTTCGGCTAGTTTCTGACGGTATTCCTCTGTCGCCATCAACTCATCCTCGGTGGGGTTGGACATAAAGCCCATCTCTACGATGGTCACAGGCACCTGACACCAGTTGATACCACTCATGGTGTCCACTTCCCAAACGTACAGCTTTTTGGCACCGGTTACCGCTACCATCTCATCCAGCACCAGAGAGGACAGTTCCTTGGAATACTGGTACAGATCCGCATTGTAGGGGTTTTTCTTCGTCTGGCAAATTGTTACGATGCCGTTGACAGACTGATTTTCTGAGCCGTTGGCGTGGACACGGACGAAAGCATCGGCATACAGCTCGTTGGCCATAATAGCCCGCTCGGCGTTGCTGATGTTGACATCGTGACTCTCCCGCAGCATCACGACCTGATATCCCCGGGCTTCCAGAATATCCCGCAGCATAAAGGACACTGCCAGCGTCAGCTTGTACTCGGGGATCTTGGTAGAAACGCCTGTGGTTCCGGCAGCTACCTTATTTTTCATTACTGTGGAGCCGGGGCCGTCGGGCTCTTTTTCAAAATTGCCCTTGCCCTGATGACCGGGGTCAATGACCACCAGATACTCACCCAGCTTGCGCAGCGTCTTGCTGGGTACGTAGCATTGCTCTGCGTCCAGCAAAATGGTGCTCCAGCCATTATCTGTGCCGATCACATCCACCTGCGTGCCCCGCGTCAGATTGCCTACGGCAGCAGATTTTTCATCGGGCTCGGCATAAGCCATCACATCAGTCACCACACGCATGGTCACCGGCTCCGGCTTTGGCTGGGTGGGAGGAACCGTTTCAGGCTGGGTGGAGGGCTCGGTTTCCGGATTGGTGGAGGGCGCAGGGCCGGTAGAACCGGCGGTCTGATCCACCGTAGAAACGGGCGGCTGGGTGGTATCGTCCTTCACCGCAGGCAGACCACAGGATACCAGTCCAATCAAAATCGCTACCAGCAGTGCGATCACCGCCAGAAGTAATGCATTGGAATTTCTTTTTTTGCGTCGTGCAGCACTCATAGTCAGCATCCTCCCTTATGAATTGATACCAACTATTTTATCGGATTTCATTAAAATGTCAACCCCAAAAGCCGCTCATCCACTTGTCGCTCCAGCCGGTCGTACAGCCAAATTGCCGCCAGGCTGATGGGAACCCACAGCAGTGTAAAAGGCAAGCAGATCTGGCCGTGGAAATTCAGGGGAAGATTGCGATAATCCCACACCGCATACTCCCGGTTTACAAGCAGACCGCAGCCGAGCTCCAGTGCCGTCACGACCCCTGCTGCCGCCATAGCCCGGAGCGGGATGGGCAGTGCGGGACGGACCCGGCCCATTTTCCCGATCAGCACAAAGCACAGTCCGCCCAGCAGAAACATGGAGCTATGGGTTCGCCCCCGCCACAGCAGTTCCATCCCCGCATAGGTCATGCCTCCCATATACAACATCAGTGTATTTTTCCAAATTTTCATATTCATCACCCCTTGCAACAGTATTCCCAAAAAAATTAAAAATTTTTCTTGACAAAACGCAATTACTTGGATATAATAAGGGAGCTGATTTCGGCGGTGCCGAAATCCTTTGACCACACATGGCGGCATAACTCAGTTGGTAGAGTAGCCGGTTCATACCCGGTATGTCATCTGTTCGAATCAGATTGCCGCTACCAGGCCCGTTGGTCAAGCGGTTAAGACACCGCCCTTTCACGGCGGTAACATGGGTTCGATTCCCG
>JBGVKN010000124.1:0-14400 GCA_045123795.1 Faecousia sp.
AATGTTTTATCTTTTATCCCTTTGGGTGTATCTGGCCATTTCCCTTGCCGATACATATCCACACACATTAACTTAAACTCGTAACTGTACTTCATGAAAATACCCCCAATACTGGGTGTCCAGTATTGGGGGTACATATCAGGTACGGGCGGTGTTTTTTGAACGATATGGATTAGGCTTACGTAGCCTTTTTATTAGTGGCGGCTTTGATGACGAACAGGGTTGCGATCATCAATGCAACAGAAATGGGCAGTACGATCATCCAGTTCTGGATAAAGCCCGCCAGAATGTAGGCTACAACAGATACACCGGCTACTGTCAGTGCATAGGGCAACTGCGTGGAAACGTGGTTCACGTGGTTACACTGGGCACCGGCGGAAGCCATGATGGTGGTGTCGGAAATGGGGGAGCAGTGGTCACCGCAGACGGCACCAGCCAGACAGGCAGACATGGAGATAATCAAGATTTCGCCTGCGCCGGCAAAGACTGTAATCACGATGGGCAGCAGGATACCGAATGTACCCCAAGAAGTGCCGGTGGCAAAGGCCAGACCGAAGGCGATCAGGAAGATGACAGCGGGCAGGAAAGCGGCCAAGCTTTCTGCTGCGCCACCAATAGCGGTCTTGACGAAAATATCAGCACCCAGCATGCCACGGGTAATGCCACCCAGTGTCCATGCGAACACCAAAATGAGAATAGCGGGAACCATGGCGCAGAAGCCCTTGGGAATTGCGTTCATAGCGGTCTGGAAGGTGATAACTCTGCGGGCAACCAGATACAGGATGGTAAGCACGGTGGCGATCAGAGCACCCCAAGACAGGCCGGCAGAAGCGTCGGAATTAGCAAAGGCAGTGGCGATATTGAAATAAGCACCGCTTTCTGCGTCGAAGAAACCGCCGGTGTAGATCATGCCAATGATGCAAGAGACAATCAGCACCAGAATGGGCAGGATCAGATCAATGACCTTACCCTTAGCGGATACAGCTTCATCAGCGGTATCAATATGGTTTTCGTCGGAGAACAGGTCACCAGCGAGAGCGTTACGCTCATGGCGGAGCATGGGGCCGTAATCCAGCTTCATGACCGCAAGGGTAATGACCATGATAATGGTCAGCAGAGAGTAGAAGTTGTAGGGGATCGCACGGACGAAATAGGTCAGACCGTTTTCCTCGCCCACAACGCTGGTAACAGCTGCCGCCCAGGAGGAGATGGGGGCGATCATGCAGATAGGAGCAGCAGTGGCATCGATGATGTAGGCGAACTTTGCACGGGAGATCTTATGGCTGTCTGCGACGGGACGCATCACGCTGCCTACGGTCAGGCAGTTAAAATAATCGTCGATGAAGATCAGCACACCCAAAGCAAAGGTTGCCAGCTGGGCACCGGCGCGGGTCTTGACGTGGGTTTTGGCCCAACGACCGAAGGCGGCAGAGCCACCGGCGGCATTGACCAGCGCCACCATAATGCCTAGCAGCACAAGGAAAATCAGAATGCCGGCGTTCCAGCTGTCGGCTACGTTAGCGATCAGACCATCGTTGACGATGGCATTGACGGCACCAATCACGTCAAAGTTGGAGTACAGCAAGGCACCGGACAAAACGCCGATGAACAGGGAACTGTAAACCTCCTTGGTGACCAGCGCCAGAACAATGGCAATGACGGGGGGAGCCAGTGCCATGATGGTGCTGTAATAATTGCTCTGTGCAGGCTCTTCGCCTACGCCGCTGCCTGCGCAGGCTTCGCAAACAGCCGCATCTGTCATGCCGGTACCGTCGCATTCACCGCACTTCAGGTTGTGCTGTCCCGGCAGTACCAGAGAAAGCACCACAAATGCGCCCAGCAGAAGTACGATGGCAAGGATTTTACCAATCGTGTTCTTTTTCATGTTAGTTTCTCTCCTTAATAAAATAAAAATGCCGCGGAGATACTCCGCGGCAAAGAAATCCAAGCCGAAAGTAGCGCTCCACCAAAAGTGACAGTCCCAAACATATTCTGCGGGGGACCAACCCATAAACGGCGGAAACCGGATATGGATTTCGGCAGAAAACCCTTTCACCGGAGCGTTTCCGCGCTTTTCCCGGCTAATCATGTTTTCCGCACCTCTACTCATGTTGCGATTATAACCTAGGTGCATTCTGCTGTCAAGAAGGTTGCGAAAAAATACACAGATATAGTGGGCAATCTGCTACAATGCAATTTTTTTCGTGTATCACAGTGCGATGGCATAGTGGTTGACGAGAGGATGGATCTGTCGTACAATGGTGCTATCTGTATGGAGGGAGTGGTTTTATGTCCATTCGGCTAGCTACGGAGCAGGATGTGCCCCGGATTTTGGAGATCTACGATCCCTATGTAAAAAATACTGCGATCAGCTTTGAGTACACTGTTCCAGATTATGAGGAATTTAGAAAAAGGTTTTTGAGGACTACTGCCCAATTCCCGTGGCTGGTTTGGGAAGAAAAAGGAACGGTTTTGGGATATGCTTACGGCAGTCTGCCCTTTGAACGGGCGGCCTATCAGTGGAGCGCAGAGGCATCGATCTACCTTTGCCCCGAAGCCTGCGGAAGGGGAATTGGTAAAAAGCTGTACGCTACGTTGGAACGGATTTTGCAGCTCCAGGGCTACCGGAAGGTTTATGCCATCATTACCACGGCCAATGAATCATCTATTGCCTTCCACCGGGCGGTGGGCTACCGCTATACCGCAACGATGTCCGATTGCGGCTATAAACACGGTCAGTGGTACGGCACCGTATGGATGGAAAAGGATCTGAATACATGGGATGCACCACCCCGAGAACCCATTCCCGCACACAGGGTATTGTGTGATACGGAGAACGGAGCAGCCAGCCTGTCCGATTGAATTTGGATTCTTTTGTTATTATTGTGGGACAAACTACGATCAAGGGATAATACCGAATAAGCAAAATCCGCCCGGTTACGCCGGGCGGATTTTGCTTATTCATCTTCATCAAAGTCGGGGGTATATTTACTGTACTTACTGTAACGGCTGTATCGACCATATCTGGTGTAGCGGCTTTATTTATTATACTTTCCGCCGTAGTTATAGCCGTAGGAATGGTGGGATTGGGGCACGCAGTTCAGGACGCAGCCTGTGATCTTCACATCCTTGTTATGCAGAGAGGTGACGGCGTTCAGGATCTGGCTCTTTTGCGCATAATCCTGTCTGACTACATACAGCACACTGTCAGCGCAGCGGCACAAGGTAGCGGTATCAGAAACGATCTCGCAGGGAGCGGTATCGATGACCACATAGTCATACTCGGCAGCCAACCGCTGCACGATCTGTTGCATGGTTTTGGGATTGATAGCGTAATGCCGCTTGTCCGTACTGGGGCCGGAGATGAAATTCAGACCGTTTTCGGCAGTTCGGACACAGGTGAGAATGTCCAGATCCTTATCCTTCAAGCAGTTCATCAGGCCGTTTCCGGTGACCTTCTCTCCCAAGGTGGGGGCGACGCTCTGGCTACGAAGGTCTGCGTCCAGCAGAACAACCTTATGCCCATCCCGTTTCAGTGCGAGAGCGGTATTGATGGACACGGTGGTTTTGCCTTCGCCGGCGATGGTACTGGTGACCAGAATGGTATTTTTTCCGGCATTGCTCAGGATCTTTTTGATCTTGACTCGTAGGCCACGCAGGGATTCTGCCCAATTTGGATCGCTTTCAGCGGAGATCAGTGTGCCGTTGCCGGAGCGACGCTTTTTCTGCATCACCTTAGGAAGTGTGACCAGAATGGGTAGGTTGACCGTGACCTTGAGGTCCTCGGCACTTTGAACGGTGTGCGTCATCAGTGCACGGATGACAACCAATACCAAACCCAGAGCCAGACCCACAAGCAGACCCGTCAGAGCGGCATCGGTGCCGCTGAAGCTGTTATAGGGCTGGGAGGGGAGTGTGGGAGAATTCATGATCTTGACCTGCGGGTTGTCTACCACGTAAATGGCGACCTGAGGATAGCAGTCGATGATGGCGCAAAGATAATCGTAGGCATCCTGCGGATTTCTGTCCCGGACGGTAAGAACCAGCATATTACTGTCTGCCACTGCCTGAGCGTTGGCAACACCGGTGATATATCCCTTGGGTAACTGCTGCACAACCAGATCCCTCATCATTTCCATGGAGAGCATTTGGGGGAATGCGGAGGCAAGCTGTTGAGAAGCGTATTGATCGTAATAAGCGCCGGTGATGAAGATGTCCTCGGTATCGTAGCCGGAGTCAACGGTAAAAATAGCCTTGGATTCATACATGGGAGTGAAGGAGCGCTTCGCACGGAAATAGTTTAATCCGCTGAACACGATGGCAAGCACCAGCACCACAGGCCAGAGCCGAACCAAAACGGTTTTGAAACGGGACAACAGGTCAATCAGATCGATCGGTTGTTCCTGATTATTCTGTTCCATGGTTCAATATCTCCTTTCTCAGGATCTTCTGAAGCCGGAGTGGCTATCAGAGGAGGAACCGTGCTTTTCAGTGGCGTATTTGCCGGAGTAGTTTCCGTGGTTACCATAGCCGTATTTGTGGCCATAGCCGTATTTGCCACCGTAGCCGTATTTACCGCCGTAACCGTACTGTCTGCGTGTTGAGCCATGCATATCGTTGAGAATGCAGCCGATGAACGCAGCCTTATACTGCCGCAGGGTGTCGATGGCATCGTTGACATCGCAGGCGGGGGTGTGATCCTGACGAACCACGAGCATGGTTGCGTCTACCAGATCGGCCAGTACCTCTGCGTCAGGGAACATACCCATGGGGGGAGAGTCAATGATGACATAGTCAAAGGTACGCAGATCCTGTAGCAAGGCAGCCATGGTCTTGGAGGAAAGCAGCTCCGTACTGCGGCAGTCCGCCTTGGTGGGGAACAGCATATGCAGTGTGGTATTTTCATAGGGAACCATACATTGCAGCAGGTTGTCACGGGAGTAAGGCTTTGCCAGCATCTCGTTCAGGGGCAGGGGAGAATTATACTGCTCATTGAAAAAGCGGTGCTGGGCAGGGCTGCGCAGGTCGCAGTCCATAAGTGCTACCTTATGTCCCTTCAGAGCCATGGCTGCGGCAATGTTGCCGGAGACGGTGGACTTACCTTCGTTTTCGCTGGCACCGGTGATCAGGAAAATCTTCCGGCCACGGGCGGTGGCTTCGTGTTCAAGCTGGCTGCAGATAGTGCTGATCTGCTCGGTATAGCCAAAGCTGGTGGCAGGGGAGAAAACCTGAACCTGCTTATTGGTGCGGTTCATAGCAGCCTTCAGAGTCCGGTTCTTGTTCTCGTGGCACAGAGCGGCGATGATCGGCGCATCCAGCAAATTCCGAGCACCGGTACGAGTCTGGACGGTTTCTGCCTGAATGGACAGATAGCACAGCAAGGCAGCCATCAGCACTGCGCCTGCGATGGCGGCAATCTGACAGATCTGTGTGCGGTTGACCATATTAGAGGGGTAAGAAGAAACGGTTGGATTGCGTGTGACGTTCAGCACGTTGCGACTGGAGATGAAATCGGCAACGGTGGGGAACACTTCTACCAGTGCATCCAGCGCAAGGAATGCCGTTTCCGGGGTATCGGCAGTGATGGTGACGTCAATAAAGTTGCTCTCGCCCACCTGCGTGGCGGTGATGACGCTGTTGAAATTAGCCAAGCGGGGGTCGGACTTGCGGATGCCGTCGATGATCAGATCGGTTTCCAGTAGCTCTGTCAGCACGGAGGCGACTTCACGGGTGGAGGTCAGGTTGCCAGAAGACAGATAGGATGTGGTTCGGGAGTTGACCGCATAGGTCATGCTGGCTTGGTACTCAGGGGTATAGAGCCATGTCAGGGTCAGAGAGGCACCCAGCGCAAAGATGACAGCGGTAGCAATGATCATCCACAGGTTGTGGATCAGCATCTGGATCAGGCATTCGGGAGAAATGTGAGCCCACTGGATCAGCTTTTTCTTATTTTCCATTGGTTTACCTCCCTTACTGGACTACGACGGTCAGAATGGTCGTGCCAACATGACCACCGGATTGGTGGGAATAGGTGACCTGATAGGTGCCTGTGACGGAGGTATCTACGGTATTGCTGATCGTAATATCCGACAGGGGCACCGCTGTGCCGTTGATGGTAACGGAAGAAACATAATCCAACGGATCAAACTGACTTCCCTGCGTTACGTAGATCAGATAACTGGTCAGCTGAATGTCGGGGGCCAGAAGGTTGGTGTCCTTCACCAGAACCGGCAGCTTGACCCATGCGGTGTCACCGATGGAATTGGTGACCTGCACGGAGATCATGAAGATCTCGGAATTGTTGGTAGCCGCCAGTGTGGAAACACGGATCTGCTCGGTCAGGTCGCCATCCACCACATCAGTGGCGGACAGGTGATCCAGCAGGGTGATATCCTCTTTGGGGGTGAAGACCAGAGGCTTCTCAATGGAGAACCGAGGACGATGATAGTCCGTATAGCGGATACGCCGGGTGCAGGTTCCCATGTTGTCATCGCTGTCGAATACAAGGAAGGTGACGACGGCGGTATCGTTATTGATCAGCTTAGATTTGCCGCCGATGATGACTCGGTCGGTCAAATCGCCGTCCTGCGGATCAGAGGCGGTCACACCCTGCAGCAGTACGGATTCCGGATCCCGTGCAGATACCTCCAGCGTGTCATTGGGACAGCTAATCATGGGGGCATCCTGATGGCCGGAAACGGCTTCGTAAATGCTGGTTGAGATGTGGGCAACGCCCAGAAGCACCAGCAGGACGATCAGTATGCGTTGAATTATTTTCATAACACTCTCCTGAAAATGCGGCGTTTGATGCCGGTGGGGTTGAGCCCCGATGGGGCAGCGGATATTGATCAGGCGTGGACGGCCTCAGCGGGCGGCACGTAGGTGGGGACCAGCAGCCGGAGCTGACGTCGAAGAAGTGCTTCCTGCCCCTCTTCCAATTGCCGCAGGCCTTCCAGTCCAGCCAGGAATTGCTCCTGATCAAAGCTGAGCTTATGGCCGATGTAGATCAGGTCATTGGAGGTTTTGGTCAGGCCCTCCTCGCTCATCAAAATCTCCTCGTAGAGCTTTTCGCCGGGGCGAAGCCCTGTGTAAACGATGGAAATATCCACATCCGGTTCAAAACCGGAAAGGCGGATCATGTTGCGGGCCAGATCGTTGATCTTAACAGGATGGCCCATATCCAGCACGAAAATCTCACCGCCATGGGCGTAAGCACCGGCCTGCAGCACCAGAGATACGGCTTCGGGGATGGTCATAAAGAACCGGGTGATATCCGGGTGGGTTACGGTTACCGGGCCGCCCTTGCGGATCTGCTCCCGGAACAGGGGGATCACACTACCGTTACTGCCAAGGACGTTACCGAACCGAACAGCGGCAAAGCAGGTTTTGGAACTCTCAGCCAAGGACTGGATGATCATTTCGCACACACGCTTGGACGCACCCATCACATTAGTGGGGTTGACGGCTTTGTCGGTGGAAATCAGAACAAAGTGCTCCACACCGTATTTTGCCGCAGCAGTAGCGGTATTCAGGGTGCCGAAAATGTTATTTTTGACAGCCTCCAACGGGGAGCGCTCCATCAGCGGAACGTGCTTATGAGCAGCGGCGTGGTAGACGATGGAGGGACGGAACTCATCCATGACCCAGTTGATCCGGTCTTTATCCCGGACGGAGCCGATAAGTACATGGGTATTCAGCTCCGGGTGGTTTGCCTTCAACTCCAGTTCGATGGCGTAGGCATTGTTTTCGTAAATATCAAAAATCACAAGCTCCTTGGGTTCGTAGGTGGCAAGCTGACGGCAAAGTTCGCTGCCGATGCTGCCACCGCCACCGGTGACCATGACGGTTTTGCCCTTGATCAGATCGGACAGGCCGCCCATGTCTACATTCACCACATCCCGCTCCAGAAGGTCTTCAATGTCGATATCCCGGATGGCCTGAATACTGACATCGCCGTTGGCAAGCTGGTAGATGCCCGGCATCTGCTTGAACTTACAGCCGGTACGGCTGCAGATCTCCCAGATTTCCTTCTTGACCTGCGTTGGCAGGGTGGGGATGGCAAGAATGATCTCAGTGATGTTGTATTTATCAACAGCGGCTTCGATCAGCTCGCGGCCGCCGATGATTCGCACGCCCATAAGCTGGCGGCCTTTTTTGTTGGGGTCATCGTCGATGATGCAAACCACATGATTCTGAGAGAAACGGCTGTTCTTGAACTCCCGCAACACCAGCGCGCCGGCCTGACCGGCACCGATGAGCATGGTCTTTTGCCGTGCTGTATGGGTGAGCCTAGCTTTTACTCGCCGGACGAATCGGTAGGAGAAACGGCCAATTACGGTGAACAGGCACAAAAGCATACCATAGAGCACAGGGAAGCTCCGGGGCAGGTGAACGATACCCGGCAGAATGAAAAGGCTTTGAATAACCATGGACAGGACGGTGACCGCGAAAATGTGGGCCAGCTCGTCCGCACCGGCAAACCCCCACAGACTGGTGTACAGCCGGAATAACACGAACAGCACCAGCGTCATCAGGGTGTTGGGAATTGCCAATGTGGCCAGATCACTTAGAAATCCGCTGGAAACCATGGCTGCAAAATCAAATTCGTGCCGAATGTACAAGGCCAGAAAAGCAGAGATGTTGACCACCAGAATATCAAGCACGATCAGAAATGCAATGCGTGGCAGAAGCAGATTGGGTTCTTTCTTTTTCTTAAGAGATGGCATGATGTCCGATCTCCTTTCTATGTAACCGTAGTAAGGATGCGGGTTTGCATCAAAAACACATTCATATCATTATAACATAAAATTCTCGGATGTAAATGAAAAATAGAGGCTTTCAAGAAAAACTTGTCAAAAGAAAGGGAATAGCGTGGATTTTTTGAGTGAACAGGGTGGAAATCAGTGAAAGAATGTGCTATAATGGCGCCATTACAAAATATCACTCAGCGATTGGTTTCGCAGAATGCGTTCGGGATTTTCCCTTAGCAAGGCTTCGGCATAGCCGGGGTCGCAGAATTCGCTCACCCAATGTCGCAGGGAACCCATGTGAGGGGTACGGGTATAGCCGTGGTGCGCATCACTGGCGAACACATGAGCAAGACCCATGCTGAGGATCTCGTTGGCGGTCTGTTCAGCCCGGTAGCCCAGATCTCCCAAAATGCTGCCCTTGTTCAACTGGAGCACATAGCCCAGATCGATCCAACGGTGCAAAAGAGCTGGGTCCCGTTGGATGGTGTTGTACCGCTCCGGATGGGCAATCACGGGTTTATAACCGCATTCGGCGATCCGGAACAGCATATCATCCATGAACGAGAAGGATTCATTGAAATAAAACTCAATCAGGGTGTAGCTGGTGTTTGCCAGTGTGGGGAGCTGATGGGAAGCGGCCAATTTTGCGGTTTCCGGAAGGCAGAGAATTTCTGCTCCCAAATGCAGGCGTACCGGGATGCCAGCTTGCCGAATGGCAGATGATAACGTCTGAAACCGCCGCTCGATGATGATCTGATTATCCAGAAAATCGAGCTCGCCACGGAAATGAGGCGTGGCGATAATGTCGGTTACACCGGAATTGGCGGCCATTTCGGTCATCTCAAGCGCTTCATCAAGATCGGAGGCGCCGTCATCAAAATCGGGAAGAATATGGCAGTGAATGTCGATCATATTTGTCTCCTGAGAAATTATACATTATTAAATAATTATAACATATATTAGCCGCCGGATGCAATAGGCAACTGGTGGTAATTTACGGGAGAGGGGGGCATTACCATGAAAAAGAACAATAAGGCGCAGTCCCAATTTCTGTCCATGCTGGGCAGTAAGCTTAGGGATGGCACACTGCGTACGGTGTGGCGGGATTGGCTGTGGATCTGGTCCTTTACCCGCAAACGCTGGGTGGCTGTGGTGCTGTATACACTGTGTGGCATTCTGTCCAGTGCGTTGGGGCTGGTGGCCGGTGTGCTTAGCAAGTATATGATCGATGCCATCGTGACGCTGGATGTAAGCCGTTTGCTGCCGTACTGCCTGTTGATGGTGTTCAGTGCGGTATTTGGAGTGGCATTTCAGGCCATGACAGCTCGCTTTTCTGCAAAGCTGAGCATCGGTATGCACAATGACGTGCAAGCTGCGGTATTCGACAGTATTCTCCAGTCCGATTGGATGGAGCTTTCCCAATATGCCTCCGGCGATATGGTGAACAGATTTGCTACGGATGTGAATACGGTGGCAAACTGCGCCGTTAGCTGGCTGCCCAATGTGTTGATCCAACTCTTTACCGTGCTGGCGACCTTGGGGGTGATTTTGTATTACGATCCTATCATGGCCATTATCGGCTGCGCCAGCACGCCGATTCTGTTCCTGTTATCCCGGAAGCTCCTGCGGCAGCAGCGGGAATACAACCAGAAGATGCGGCAGGTCAGCGGCGATATGTCGGCTTTCCAGTCGGAAACCTTTCGCAATATGGATACCCTTAAAAGTTTCGGTGTTGAGGAACAAATCAGCCGAAAGTTACGGTTCTGGCAGAAGAATTATCGGGATACGGTGCTGGAGCACAATCGCTTCTCCATCCGAACCAATGTGTGGCTGACGATTATGAGCAGTGTGGTGCAGTATGCGGCGCTGGGCTACTGTCTGTGGCGGCTGTGGCGGCAGGATATCCTGTTCGGCACCATGACGCTGTTCTTGCAGCAGCGGTCTAACCTGTCCAACGCATTTTCTGCGCTGGTTTCGCTGATTCCTACCGCACTGTCCGGCTCGGTAGCCACGGAGCGGATTCGGGAGCTGATGGAGCTGCCCAAGGAGCCTGTGGCACAGGATCGGGTCGTGCCGGCTGGAAGCTGCGCCGTGCAGGTGCAAGGTGTTCAGGCGGCTTATAGCCCGGATCGGAAAATTTTGTCCGATGTGGAGCTGTATGCACCGGCCGGAAAGGTGATCGCACTGGTTGGCCCCTCCGGTGAGGGTAAGACTACCCTGCTGCGGTTGATTCTGGGTTTGATTCGTCCTGAACAAGGGCAGGTGACGCTGATCGATGCCAAGGGCCAGCAGTATCCACTGGATGCCAGTACCCGGCAATGCTTTACTTACGTGCCCCAGGGCAATACCATCATTGCCGGAACGGTGGAGGAAAACCTGCGCCTTGCCCGGGAAGATGCGACCCCAGAGGAAATGGAGCAGGCGTTGAAGGATGCTTGTGCATGGGAGTTCGTCAGCGAACTGCCCATGGGCTTGCATACGCCGGTGGGTGAAGGCGGCAAGGGCTTAAGCGAAGGTCAGGCCCAGCGAATCGCCATTGCCCGGGCATTGATGCGCAGCGCGCCGGTGATGTTGCTGGACGAAGTGACCAGTGCGCTGGATCAGGAAACGGAGCGGCAGGTGCTGAACAATCTGATGCGCCGCGGGGTGACCACGGTGGTGATTACCCACCGGATGTCTGTTCTGAGTTTGTGCAGCGGTGCTTATCGGGTGCAGGATGGTTGCGTCCGTCCTCTGGAGCAGGCGGAGCTGGAGCAACTGGCACAGCAGTAATTGGATATGATTGGGGCTGGCACACGCCAGCCCCAATGCTTTTGCAAAGTGCATGGTTTACAATTCGAGAAATCCGTGATATGATATCAGGTAACAATACAGTATGGAGTTGATTCCATTTTGAATTTCGACAGTACTTATGTAAAGATCGATCTGGACACCATCGCCGCCAACTTTGATGCCGTCCGGCGCAAGGCCGGCGTGCCGGTGATGGCGGTGGTGAAGGCCGATGCTTACGGGCATGGGGCCATTCAGGTGGCTCGGCTTTTGCAAAATAAATGTGCCTTTTTCGGTGTTTCCTCCATGCTGGAGGCGCTGGAGCTGCGTCAGGCGGGGTTGACCGCCCCAATCCTGATTTTAGGCCGCACCCCGGTTCCAGCATTTCCCCATGCGGTGCGGGAAAATGTGCGCCCTACCATCTTCCACTATGACGATGCTGTTGCTTTGTCCGAGGAAGCAAAAAAACAGGGCAAAATCGCACCCTTCCACTTTGCGGTGGATACCGGCATGAGCCGCATCGGCTTTCAGCCTACGGCGGAGGCAGTGGATGTGTGCGCTGAGATCGTCAAGCTCCCCAACATCACCGCCGAGGGCATTTTTAGCCATTTTGCTACGGCGGATTGCGCTGATCTGACCGCCGCCAAGGCGCAGGCGGAGAAATTTGACGCATTCTGCGCTATGCTGGAAGGTCGGGGCATCCAAATCCCCATCCGGCATCTGGATAATTCCGCAGGATTGATGAATTTCCCCCATCATTACGACATGGTTCGCTCCGGTATTGTGACCTATGGTATGTATCCCAGCGCAGAGGTGGCGCCGGAGCTGTTGCCCCTGAAGCCTGCGCTGACGTGGCTGAGCCGAGTCACCCACGTGAAGACCCTCCCGGCTGGTCGGCCCATCAGTTACGGCGGTACCTTCGTGACTAACTGTCCCACAGTGGTGGCGACGGTTCCGGTGGGGTATGCCGATGGCTACCGCCGCAGCCTGTCCGGTAAGTTTTATGTCCTCATTCACGGTAAAAAAGCCCCGATTTTGGGCCGCATTTGCATGGATCAGTTGATGGTGGATGTGACGGATATCCCCGGCGTGGCGCTGGATGATACGGTGACGCTGGTGGGACGGGACGGCGATGAGGAAATCACCATGGAAACCATTTCTGCCGCAGCGGACAGCTTTAATTACGAATTTGTCTGCGGCATCAGCCGCAGAGTGCCCCGGATATACTGCCGGGACGGCAGAGAAGTGCGATCCGTCCATTATCTGCTGGACACCTAAAAAAGGAGAAAAACTATGGAAGAACGTACCTATCCGCCTCAGCGGCGTAGACGGCGGCGCCCCAATTATACGCCGCTCATTGTGTTTTTGACCGTGGTGCTGGTGATCGTTGCGTCAATCGCAATTGGGCTGAGCATTTCCGGCTGTACGCCGGAGGAGGAAACCACGGAACCTGTGACCCAGCCCAGCGTGGAAGTGACCACGCCTTCTTCGCAGGTTACCGAGCCCACCACTGAGCCGACGATCCCCCCTGTGACCCAGACCGGCAGTGCCACCATCGGTGCCACCGGCGATATGCTGATGCATATGCCTTGCGTCAACGGTGCGGCGACTGGGGACGGAAAATACGATTTTACCCCCTATTTCGCCCATTTTGAGGAATATGTCCGGGCGGTAGATTATGCGGTCGGCAACTTGGAAACAACGCTGGCAGGATTGGACGGCGGGTACAAATACAGTGGTTTCCCCAACTTCAACTGCCCTGACGAGATTGTATCCGGCTTGAAGGAAGTGGGCTTCGATATGCTGCTCACTGCCAACAACCACACCTACGATACTCAGACTACCGGTTTCTTCCGCACTCAGCAGATCCTACAGGAGAACGGCATGGAGCACATTGGCACCAAGCCTACGGCGGAGGATGACAATTACCTCATTAAGGAAATTGACGGTGTTCGGGTGGGTATGGTGTGCTACACCTACGGCAATCTGCATCCGAACACCGGCACGATGGCTCTGAACGGCGGCGCTCCGCTGCCGGATAACGTTTCGCCCCTGATCAACACCTTCCTGCCGTCGGATGTGGCGGGGTTCTCCGCAGATCTTCGGGAGGATATTGACAATATGCGCTCCGATGGCGCAGAGGCCATCGTGCTGTACATCCATTGGGGTGTAGAATATCAGCTCAAGCAGAATTATGAGCAGGTGGCGCTGGCACAGGCGGCCTGTGATCTGGGCGTGGATGTGATCGTGGGCGGTCATCCCCATGTGATCCAGCCCATCGATCTGCTGACCAGCACCACCGACGATAGCCACAAGACGGTTGTGCTGTACTCCACCGGTAATGCCCTGTCCAATCAGCGGTTGGGTAATATCTCTTATGTTAAGACGGCGCACACCGAAGACGGCATTTTCTTCAGCTTCTCCTTTGCTAAGTATTCCGATGGCACCGTACGGCTGGAGGAAGTGGAGGTGCTGCCCCTGTGGATCAATATGACCAGAAACTCCAGCAATATCCGATTCTATGATATTCTGCCGCTGGATAAGGCGGTGGAGGATTGGAAGGGTAAGCTGGGTCTGACGGACAGCGTCCTTGCCAAGGCCGAGGCTTCTTACGAGCGCACCATGGATATCGTGGGTGAGGGCTTGCAGGAAGTGCAGGAATACCTTGCCAGTTTGCCTGAAGTGAAATAAGACGAACCGGAGCTGCTGCGGCAGCTCCGGTTTTTTGAGTGAGATTGGAAAGATAAATTGTTGTTTAGCGGTACGAGGATGCTCCGCACCCTCGGCCCCCTCTTTGAGGGGGCTGGCGAAAATCTCTGATTTTCGACTGGGGGAGTGTCCTAAAACCGTTACGACACCCCCTCAGTCACGGCGTTCGCCG
>JBGVKN010000125.1:0-3597 GCA_045123795.1 Faecousia sp.
CGGTTGCAAATGTATCTTAGCGAGTTTTGTTACCGCTTCAATCGTAGACACTTCGGCGGTGCGATCTTTGATCGGCTTTTGATTGCTGTTGCCCGCTGATACTATATTTTGTGTCGTGCTTACTAAAGCCGATAACCACAAGCCGGATTATCTCAGCACGAAGCTGCCGAAGCTGCTGGATGAGCATAATATGCGCCGTATCCGTTTTCATGATCTGCGGCACAGTTGTGCCAGCTTGCTTCTTGCCAACGGTGTCAGCTTGAAGGACATTCAGTCCTGGCTTGGTCACAGCACGATTTCTACCACGGCCAATATTTATGTGCATCAGGAATTTGTATCCAAGATCAACTCTGCAAATGCAATTTTACAGGTTTTGCCGGGACAGAAAAATGAAGCGGTGCAGGCATCGTAAACCCACACCGCTTGACAATCAAAAATCGGCCATTTTGTTGCCAAAACAGCCGATTTTGGTGCCGCTAACCGGACTCGAACCGGTACGGAAGTCACCTTCCAGTGGATTTTAAGTCCACGGTGTCTACCTATTCCACCATAGCGGCAAATATGAACCTGCTTGCAGGTTTTTTGAAATTAGGAGGTAACTTTGGAGGTAACTGGCCTAAAAACGGCTCTCCAAGAGGGGAAGTTCGAGTGAAAAACCCTTGTGGCGCAAGGGGTTTTCGTAAACGCCATTCCGTATAAATCCTCGGATTTTAAGTCCCCTGTGTCTACCGATTCCACCACAACGGCGGCTAATGGCTATGATAGCACATTTTTTTCAAAGCGTCAAGTCGAACCTGCGGTCATCCAAACCACCGCATCCAAAATTTGCGCCGGATGTGAGCAGAAATGGGTCGCCCCCGCCTGCTCCAGCTCCTCCCGGTCACGGAAGCCCCACAAAACACTCAGGCATGGCACCCCGGCATTCTTCGCCGTCGCCACATCCACCTCGCTGTCCCCCACGTACACGCAGTGCTCCACGCCGATGGTCTTCATGGCCTTCCAAACCATATCAGGCGCCGGCTTTCGGGGGCAGTCCGAACTTTCTCCCAGCGCATATACCCCAGGGAAATAGTCGGCGCAAAGTGATTTCACCGCACTGTCCGGCTTATTGGACACCACCGCAATGGGGTATTCTCCCCGCAATCGCTCCAAAGTATCCATAATCCCTTCGTAGGGTTTGGTTTTTATCCGGCAATGGGTATCGTAAAACTCACGAAAGGCAGCAAACACCGGCTCTGGATCAGCTCCCTCCGGCACAGACCGCTGGATCAGCACCTTGGCTCCGTTGCCCACAAAGCGGCGAATTTCCTCCATGGTACGCTGGGGATAACCAAATTGCCCCAGCACATGGTTCACCGCATCCTTCAGATCCTCCAGCGTATCCAACAGTGTGCCATCCAAATCAAAAATTACGCCTGTCACATTACATCCCCCAATTCTTTTTCAGGCGAATATCCTCGCCCATAAAGGGAATGCGTCTGAAATTGCCCCGCAGACGGGATGCAATAGCAGAAGAATAACGCTTCTCCAAATCATCGTTATTGAGGTTTGTAGAAATGATGGTTGCCTTTCCGGCAAGAATCCGGTCATTGATCAGCGTGTACAGTGCAGAAGTCGTAAACTGTCCGCTCATTTCCGTACCCAAATCATCCAAAATCAGCAGATCGCAGGCGGTGTACTTTTCGACCTCCCGCCGGGCATCCTCGTCACCGCCGAATTTCGCCCGCTCCATCTTGGTAAACAGATGGCTGGCGGTTTCATAGCAAACAGAATAACCCCGATCCGCTACCGCTCGGGCGATGCAGGCAGACAGGAAGGTCTTTCCCAAGCCTGTGCCACCGGAAAACAGCATATTTTCCGATCGCTCCGTGAAATTCAAGGCATATTTACGGCAAATCTGAAAGGTTTTCTCCATCACCGCACGAATATTGACACCCTGCTTGGGGTCAATGCGGTCGGGGTAGTATTCCAAGCGGAACTGCTCAAAGCTCTCCGCCCCCACATTTAAGAAAGTAAGCTCCTTACGCTGTTCCTGACGGCACAGCTCCGCAAGGCATCTGCACATGGTCGAACCCACATAGCCCGTGCCCCCACAGCGGTCGCAGATGGGCTTTTCGTCCAAATAGCCCTCCTCGAAATTGGCGGCGATCAGCTCCTTGCGCTCTGTTTGCAGCGCCAGATTTTCATTACGCACCTGTTCCATCGCCGCACGGACATCTCCGCCCTGACTGAACACCGTCTGGGCCGCCACCGCCATAGTGCGCCGCAGCTCCATGTCGATCTGCTTCAACCGAGGCACACGGCGATAGGCCTCCAGCAAATGCCGCTGATTTTCCGTTTCCCGGTCAGCCTTAGCCTGCGCCAGCCGCTCCCGGGCTCTATGTACCACTTCTGCACTGTATGCCATGTTCAACTCTCCTGCAACATTCTTCTGATTGCTTCCTGCTCGTCGGCATCAAACTGCCGTTCTGTGCCGCCTGCACCGGGCTTGCGGTCGCCGGAGCGCACATCCGCTCCGGTGCGGAAACCTGCATCCCGCCAGCGGGTCAGGATCTTATTCATATAGGCCCAGCTCAGCCCGCCGGTGTTCAGGCAGGTGCGCTCATAGGCCATGGTGATCACTTCGTCATCAAAATCCATATCCAGCCACGCCTTGGCGTACTTTTCCTCGGCGGCAGTTAATGCACGCCCCCGAATTTGAAGCAGGCGGCACAGTCTGGCCAGGCGGCTGTGATAGACATTCTGTGCCTGAATGAAGGCTGCCGCCTCCTCCATGGTATCGATCCCCCGCTCCGCCCATGCGTAAGCCTCTTTTTCGATGGTACGAAGGCTGGGATTGCGAATACTCCCCTTTCGCCGGGCTCGCTCCTGACAGTAAGTCACCAGCACGCAGATCACATCCTCCGGCAGCCCCAGATAGCGAACCAGTGACAGCAGGATTTTCAACTCCTCCGTATTCAGCGCCTTGCCCAGCCGCCGTTGGATTTCGCCGTACAGGCTGCGGAACGCAGGATCGGTGTTCATGCTGTCCAGCACATCCCGCTCTGAATAATTGGGCCGTTCGCCGGGGGAAATGGCGATCCGCTTTTCCTCAGGCCACAGGCCCAACTGCCGCAGTGTTGCGGCGGCGCAGGAATAGCGTCCCTCTGTCAAATGCAGTGCTGCTTCTGCCTGTACCGGGTCATTGCCGCAGCGGATATATAGGTACAGCAACGCCGCATCACCGCTGGCAGCCCCCAGCAGTCTGCGGACATCGCCGCTTTCAATATTCAAATTCGTTACATTCATCCCAACATTCCTCAACTTCGCTCATTTGGGGTCATTATACCACAGCTTTCGCTGGGATACAACGGTTTGAGCCAGCGGTTTTTCGCAGAAAAATCCGGCAATTTTTTGTCATACCACAGGATGTTGTGGATTTTGCTCCCTAACAGTACAAACCAAGGTAAAATAAACTGTTGTTTAGTTGAGGAAATGTGTCGCCCCGATGGGGCGACAGCGCCCTCCGGGCGCAAAGGCTCCCTCTGACGAGGGAGCTGTCAGCGAAGCTGACTGAGGGAGAGATAAAACGTGCGTTTTCCCTTAGCAGCGAAGTAA
>JBGVKN010000126.1:0-8937 GCA_045123795.1 Faecousia sp.
AGTAACTATATTCTACAATGTAAATAAGCACCGGTCAACCACAGAGTACAAGGTTTGTATGAGTAAGTTCAACGCCTTTGTTTGCATGATTAACTTCTACTCACTGGTGCCCGGCGCTGGAAATTAAGTTTTCAATTAACAACTATCTGCGGGGTGATGAAAAATGGCGAAAAAGGGCATGGCTCGTCTGGATTGGACGAAGCTCCATCCGAAGAACGATGTTTCTCCTGTGCCGCAAATTCAGGGCAAGGCGAAATCCGGGAAGAAAAAAGCAAATCCTATCATTGCCGGAACCATGGGCGCAGAGCTGAAGGTGTGGCATGAAAAACCTATGCCAGAGGCGTACCGGGAGTTAGACACGGATCTGGCACGGGATAACATCGAAAATGACATGACCTTTGCAGATTTACAGGATCTGCAATAGGGTTCCGGCGGGCTTTTGGCGCACGAAAAATTTTTTTGAAAAAATGAAAAATAATGCTTGCTTTTTTGAAAGTGATGTGCTAATATATCTAGGCACATCAGGTGACGCAAGTTAAATGACAGGCAAATGCGCCGATAGCTCAGTTGGATAGAGTGACTGACTACGAATCAGTAGGTCGGGGGTTCGAGTCCCTTTCGGCGTACCATCTAAAAAGCCCGGAAACAGCTTGTTTCCGGGCTTTTTCCATACTTTTTAGATGAATTTGCAATGTGGTCTTTTGCGATTTGGTGTCAATTTGGTGTCATTTGCGAAATTTGGGGTCAACCGGTGCGTTTTTCGGTACGGAAAATAGCATCCGCAATGCGCTCCGCTGACTGTGTATCGGCCTGTTCAATTAGGTGCGAATAGATGTTTTGCGTGGTGCTGACCTGGGCGTGGCCCAAACGTTTGGAAATACTGACAGGATCTGCACCGGAGAAATAAAGCACGGAGGCCATGCTGTGGCGGAATTTGTGGGCGTGGATATGTGGGAGGTTGTATTTCTTCTCAAACCGGCTCAGATAGCCGCTGACGCCGTCAGGCGCCAGATGCCCGCCACATTCGCCGGTGAACACATAGGGGCTTTCTTTCCAGCGGTCACCGTTGGCAAGCCGGATTTCCAGTTGCCACATTCGGTATTCCTTTAGCAGCTCCATGGTTTCCTTGGGAAGCTTGATTGTTCGCTCTGCCCCGGTTTTGGTGGTAGACTCATATACACCTCGTTCCGGAGTGTACAGCAGCGTAGTGTCAATGCGGATCGAGCTTTCTTTCCAGTTGACACGATCCCACTTTAGGCCCACGATCTCACCACGGCGGCAACCGGTGATCATCAGCAAGTGAATAATCATCTGCCATTTAATCGGCTCTTGGGCCGCAGCGTCACGAATGGCGATCAATTCGGAGGTTTGGAATGTTCCTACCTCCGATTTTTCTTTTTGTGGCGGGGTGGCCTTGTCGGCGGCGTTGTAGGGCACAAGCATTTCCTTTTCCGCCTGCGCCAACACCAGATGAATGAAACGGTGGTATGCGAGGATGGAGGTTGTGGAAAGCGGTTCGTTTCGTTCGTCTACTGTAAACAGCTTATCAAACGAGATCCCCGCCACCTTGGCGATCAGCTCCGCTTTTTCCTTAAGGATCGGCTTGCCTGTGCCGGCAGCGTTGACGGTGCTTTCCGCCACACCGGCCAGCTGGGCAACCTTAACCATGGACAATTTCTTTTCTTTTAGAGCTGCCCGGAAATCTCCCTTCGGTATTGCCCTGGGTGCCGTTGCCCGGATACCCTTTTCAGAGAGGTTTTTATAAAAGTGGTTCAAATGGATGGCACGAATATCTTGAATGGCCATGTGTCCAATGGCTTGATTGGCCCGCTCCTGGAGCCGTTTATACCCCGCCACCGTGCGGTGCTTTGTGCCGGTGCGCTCCTTCAGATCGATTACATAGGCGGCATATTCCGCAAAGGTCTGCCGGTTATCCAGCGCATACCCCTGTTCAATAGACCGTTCAAAGTCCGCTGCGGCTCTCTGGACGGCCTTTTGGATCTGCCGCTCCGTCATGCCCGGCTGAGGTTTATAGCTGCTCTGGTGGCGGATACGCTTGCCTGTTGCATCACTTCCGCCGTATACAGTAATGCGGTAGGTGACGCCGGTTTTGCCTTGTCTTTTTTCGATAGTTGCCACTATTCCATCACCTTAGTCCCATTCATTGATAAAGTTTCTATATCCGGTCATATTCTCTACAATACTTCTAAATAGGTCACAAATTTCATCTACTTGCGGCTTTAGTCTTTGGCTGCCATATATAACGTGGATTCTTCCTCTTAGATCTGGATGTAAATCAATAAGCTTATTCTTCAAGACGTACCCAGCGTGAATGTCTTCTCTTTCTATGCCTCTAATATATTTTCTGTCATCATCAGAAATTAGCTTGCTTGGTGTAGCGCTTCTTTCCACCACAACAGCATCGTGTAAACAGTTAATCATTTCATAAAGAGGAGTTTGCAGTGATCTGTTTAGAAATGCATTAAGTGCTTGCAGCGGTGTTCCACTTGTGTCATCCCCATCAAAAAAGCCCATGTCAGCAGCCAAATCACGGATTTCTTCAATCACAATGGGTTTGAGTCCTAATTCGTCAACAGCACTTGGTTGCATAGCTGGATCGTCTGAAAGCTCTAGTAGCCAATTGGCGGAAACGCCGTAGTGCTTTGCGAGTGTAGCCACTTTATCATAACCAACAGAACGCTTGGAATTATCGTCTTCCAAATCTTTGATAAGAGATGCAGAAACTCCTGTTGCTTGCTCTACGGCTTTCATCGTCTGCTTTCCGTGCTGGTTAAGGGTGTTTCGTGCGTCTTTGAACCGTTCTCCTCTTGTTAATACAGCCATAGCTATAACTCCTTTTCCGATCAAATATAGAATATGGATAGCAGAAATTCTATAAATAATTATTTTTGGTATATGCGGCACGTGAATGTAAAATGTGATATATATGAAATAACAACATCATCAATTCTGTTTATAGAATACATGATGGTAGATAGAAAGTCAACAACAATTTACTGCGGAGGGAATTATTATGGTCATTACTGCTAACAAAGAAATTCGAGAACACGCAAAAAACGCAGGGGTCAGGCTGTGGCAAGTGGCAGAGCGTATTGGTTTATCTGATGCCACCTTTTCCCGAAAACTGCGCCGGGAGCTGCCGGAGCAGGAGCGCAAGCATATTCTTGGCGTAATCGGCGAGCTGGCGGCGGAGAATGCGGGGGTGTCCTAATGGCTGATGTGCTTACGATCCGGGAGGCAGCAGCTAGGGCAAAGGCGGAGGGCCTGCCGGTTTCGGAGTACACCCTTCGCCGGTGGGTCAAAATCGGGGCTGTTCCTGCCAGAAACGCAGGAACTAAAATGCTGTTATTCTACCCTAATCTGGTACGGTATCTGCAATGTGAAGATGGCGGAGATAATAGCCCCGCCACCGTGGCGGGGGCTGGTATTCGGCGGATTGAGGCCGGTTAGTTTGTCTTTTGTTTTATTACACCTCGATACATTTTTTCGCCTTTATCGTGGCGGGGGAAGGAGGTTTTGTGTTGAAAGTCTATGATGCCCTGCAATATGGCAGGGAAAACGCCATCCCAGCGCAGGCATTGGCCCAAACGCTTGGGTTTCTGTCTGTTCGGGATCTGCAAAAGCAAATCGAGCGAGAGCGTGCTGCGGGTGCGGTGATCTTATCAGATCCATGCGGCAAAGGTTACTATTTATCCAATGATCCGGTAGAGCTGCGGCGTTTTACACGCACACTGTACGCCAGAGCAAGCAATACCCTAAAGGCCGCAGAATCGGCCCAGCGTGCGCTTGATGCCGCAATGGGAAAATAATCAAGGCGAATATATACACGCCGTTATAGCCCCGCCACAGGGCGGCTACGGCTGAAATACAAGGAGGTATATCACCATGGCTTATGCAATTAAAACATTTGAAACACCGGAAGGGCCGCTGACTTTGAAATTTGATTTTATTCCTCCAGAGCCTACCACTGCACAGCTGGAGAAATTTGTTCCACACACTTGCGAAACCTGTGAAATCAAAGGTTGCTGCAACAATCCCATGCCGGCAGCTGGGGAGATTTGCCCTAAATGGGCTATTAGCTGCGACGCATATTGGGCCGCCAGAACAGAGTATTACAAGGCTCTGCACAAGAAACATTATGGCTAAGCCGGTATATCCTTGCGATAGCTGTAATACTCCGGAATCGCTTAGCTGTAAAAAATGCACGGCGTGGCGGGAGTATTACTTCTACCGGCAGAAATTGATTAACGAATATGCCAAAAGGCTGGCCCGGTGCTGGCGGTACTATCTGCCCGGCGATTGATACATTATCTGGATACCGAAAGGAATTGGAATACATGGCAAAAGAATTTTATATTCGGACAATGACCGCCGGTCGATACAGGAAAGTGGTGCGGTATAGCCGCACCCTTCCGGGTGATAGTAAAACCGTTCGGAGGGCAAAGCAAGCCGCCACAACGGCAGCGCAGAAGTTTATCAATATCAAAAACGCAACAGAAAAGTTACAACTGCTGCTTTGTGCCAACTTCGACAGCAAAACCGCCTGTTTCTGTACATTCACCTTTAACGATGACCATTTACCGGCTAACCAAAAGCACACCCGGCAGATCTTTGCCGACTATCTGAAACAGTTACGCCCGGAGTGGAAACGCCGGGGCCGGGAACTGAAATATATCTATACCATTGAGGGGGAAACGCTTGTTTCCTCCCCTTTGGCTTGCCCGGTAGGCTCTCAGCAGTGGGAAATTGCACCGTGGCGGGATGGTGAACGATGGGCGCAGATGGACGATCCAGCCGCTCAGGATGAGCCAGAAACGCCCTGCCGCTTGCACATACATTGTTTTCTCTTGCTCAATAAAGAGGACTATGAGGCCGTCAGAGCCTTTTGGACCTATGGTCAAGTATATATCAATCCTATGAAAGTAAACGAGCTGACAACCTTCCAGCGCCTTGCGAGCTACGTTACCAAAGAGAAACGCACCGGCAGCAAGGCCAACGGCTCCCGGGCATATATCCCCAGCTTGAACCTTGTACAGCCTGCAATCGATGGTCATTGGTGTACCGAATTTGAGGGAATTGCGTTGCCACAGGGAGCGGAAGAAATCAAGAGTGGATCAGAGCGGGATGAAATTTACGGCACATCCATGGAATACCTTTTGTACCGAATGCCACGGACCCAGCAGCAACCGCAGCCATACAAAAGCAAGGGGCCGCTGCATCGACAGGGCCGCAGATCGATAGCGAAATAACACCGCCACGAGGTTATCGTTTTCCTTGGTGGTGGATATTAAAAAGTAGTGGAGGGGTATAGAAAAACCAAAAACGGTCTTTCGCTTGATTTTGATTTTTGGTATAATGACCGCAGATTACAGGTGAAAAAAGCGGAAAATTTAGGCCGATTGTAGGCCGAAAAAATGCACAAAACACCTGTCAGAGAGTTTTGAAACATGGCACGCAGAATAGCTACCACGCAGCGAGCGCACACCGCTGCAAGGCTTTGCCTTGACCTCCCCCCTGGTTTTGGAATGGGGGTGGCCCTGGGAGACCGGTGGGAGGGTGTTAATTATTCCTCTCCCACGCAGGAAGGGGGGTGTCAAATCTGGCTAAAAGTGCGAAAAAACAGAAATCCCGCCACAAATCCGGGGAAAATGTGGCGGGATATGGGCGTTTGTTTCAAATTCCGATACGTTTATGAATTTGGGGCTTTGTATGCGTAGGGTTCTGTAGGAACGCCCCGCCGTATATGCTGCGCTTTATCGATTGTTTATAGCGCAGATCCACCGCCAAACTTCATTATCGTCTGCGGGGTCACGCCCATGGGCTTTTATGAACGAGCGCCGGTTTTGTTTGTCTGCTGAGGCATTCCATCCCTCCAAGGTGTTTATACTCATATTGCCGCTTGGCGGGCATGGAACAAACAATGGAACGGGCTTGCCACCGTTGACATTGGCCGCCTTAACATGACCAATAAAGGTACATCCAGGAAGATCAAAAGGGTTCATGCTGTTTTCCCTCCTTCAGCTTGGCATAGTGCCGGCTGCTGCCAGCAGCTCTAGACCACGGCGGCACGCCAAAAGCACCCAGCTCCGGCACAATGCGGCGTAATGCTGCGTTGTTGCGTCCGGGCAGTTAATGCGATTGATGGTGGTTATCAAATCCTCTGTAACAACCGTATTGCCGACACAGGCTGCTGTGTATGCGTCATTAGCTACCTGCACAACAGCCGTAAAAAATTCAATTTCGGCGGGATCAAAATCCCGGCCTATTTCGGCCTTTTGAAGTGCTGTAAATGTTTCCAGAGTGATAGGAAAAGTAAGGTTTTTAGGGTCGATCATAATCATTTACCTCCAAATTCCGATACGTTTCTGAATTTGCCCCCGCCACATGGTTGGCGTAAAGCTGTTCTAGATCTACGGTTAACTCCACCTTGCGGCGCTTGCCGATTTCCAGCACTATGTACCCCTTTGGGTTATAAATGCGGTAGATCAGCGTTTTATCATCGGAAATGTCAAGCTGACCGCAGATCCGCAGCCATGACTTTTCCAGTACAACGGTATCCTCCAGGTGTTCGCCGGTGCGCTTGTCCAGCAGTTCGACCGGGTAGGCCAGTGCCTTGATTGTGGTTGTAGTTTTCAATTATATTCCTCCTTGTCCTTGACACAAAGGGGGCAGGGCTGATATAATGACCTTGCCCCCTCCGGGTGGGTTAGGCTCTTTGCATCTCAGTCTTGGCGGGCTGATGCAAGGGGCTTTTCTTATGCGACAACAAAGCGGCGGGAAGTGGTTTCCCGGGTGAAAGCCTGCGCCACATCGGGAAGGGCCTTTTTCAGGGCCGTGGTGTCGATCCGGGAGGCGGTGACGGCCTTCCAAGTGATCTTGTATTCCCCGGCGTAGGCGGTTTCTGTGTCGCCCATGTGGGCCTTGATTGCGTCCTTGATGGCCTCGGCCTCTGCCTGGGCTTCCTCGATCAGGGCTTGGAGCTGGCGCAGCTCCCGGCATTTGGTTTCCAGTTCGTTCATACTCATTGTGTTATCCTCCTTGAATTTTGTGGCGGGATCCATTCAGCGGGATCAGGACTGTTGTCCGTGTCATGTGCGGCTCACCTGCTGACCAGCGCTGAATTAGTAGACCGTAAGTCCTCTACTTGGTTTCCCTTATCTTGTATTGACTGCCGTCTTTCCGTGCTGTCAAGGCTCCTTTGTGTTTAGCTAAGCGGTTACAACAGGCCTTGTTGAAATTGGGCTCCGCTCTCTTTGCGTCTATATAATAGCATATATTACGCAATATATCAAGATGGCATATTACACAATATATTGCGCAATAATTTGTGTATATTTGGTATTGCGCAATATTGAAATGTGTGGTATAATACAGTTACGGTGGAGAAGGATGATTTTTATATCCGCCGCCCCCACAAGACGAACCAACAGGAGGTTGAATATATGGCAAAAGCGTCTGAGTATAGAAATAAGTGGATTGCTGAAAAGCTTGATCGTGTAAATCTTACAATGCCCAAAGGTCAAAAAGACATTGCAAAGGCCCACGCTGAGCAGCGTGGCGAGAGCCTTAACGCCTTTATTAACCGGGCAATCACTGAAACCATGGAACGAGATCAGGAGGTCACCGAATGAAAAACTACCCCGACAAATTCCAAATGACCCCGGAGCAGAGCTTATTTCTCGCTAAAAAGAAGTGGGATGAAAATGTCTATTGCGGTATGCGGATGGAAAGCCGGAATATTACATTCCCTCAGACTAAAACCATCCTGCAGGGCGTGAATGTGCCCAATGTACAGCTTGACGATATTCAGGCCGTGTTGAATATGCGGGATGCATGGCGTTTTCTCCTATCCAGCATGAGCGAGCCAGTGACCTTCGAATACTGGTGCAAGCTGAATGAGTATATTGCCCGGAATGAGGCTCTGGAATGGGGCAAGCTGCGCACCGGCTCCGTGGGTATCTCCGGCACGGATTATTTACCCCCTGTACCAACTGTAGCAGCCGTCAGAAACGAGCTGGACGCAATTTTGACCGCAGCAGACACCTCCGCCACGGCGAAGGCCTTAGAGGCCTTTGTATGGGGCGCAAGAGGTCAATTCTTCTGGGACGGCAACAAGCGCACCAGTATGACCCTTGCAAACAAGATACTGATTGCGGCCGGTGCCGGTTTCCTCACGATCACCGATCGCCACATGGAGCAGTTCAACACCCTGCTGCTGGACTACTACAACACCGGTGAGAGCGAGGCTCTGAAAGATTTCCTTTACGAGAACACAATTCAAGGCATTGCATAAACGAACATCCGGGAGCCGTCCGCTGTGGGCAGCTCCTGGATATTTATATTTTAGTGGCGGGGGCGTTTGGGTAGCCCCGCCACCCCTGGAATTTGCGCTTTATCATTTTCAATTATGCTGTTAAATGGAGGGTAAAAATTTGGTGTCTTTTTGGTGTCACACGCCCTCAAAAGCTACAACAAGACACAACAAGAAATGTTAGAAATACTACCGAAATGCGCAACGTTTTACCCTCTTACTGGGCGCAAAGATACGCTACAAAACACTCCTTGCCGCTCTACGAATCAGTAGGTCGGGGGTTCGAGTCCCTTTCGGCGTACCAAACAGTACAAATCCGAACTTTTTACCAGTAGGTGAAGGGTTCGGATTTGTTGTTTTTTCAATAGGGACTCGAAAAATTAAATGTGGCGCGGATGAGCGCCACTCGCGACGGCTCGACGGAGCGAAACCATGATTGATCGAGTCCCTTTCGGCGTACCAGTAAAAGGGGCTGTAAAATAACGGCCTAGTAAAAGACGGAGGATTCCAGAAATGGAGTCCTCCGTTTGTTTGTGTGGAGTTTTAGGGCTGTGGATAACTTTTCAGGCTAAAAAGAGCATAACAACCACAACCCAAGGAATTTT
>JBGVKN010000127.1:0-8067 GCA_045123795.1 Faecousia sp.
CGAGTGGGAATAATCATGAAAACCTCAAAAGCCGTTGCCGCGCAACGGCTTTTGCTTTTCTAATGCGCCAACTGATAACGGTTTGATAATGTTGTCTTCACAATCTTTTTCCGTTTCTGTATCAAACGGTATATTTTATCCGCGTTGGAGGTCTAAATGAAAGGGAAAAGAACTTTTTACTGCGAAATTGCGTATATTATCGGAATTGTTGTACTGGCACTGGGTACAGCTCTGATGGAAAGGGCAAATTTCGGCATGTCCATGGTTGTAGCGCCGGCATATCTCATACATTTGAAAGTATCAGAATTTCTTCCCTTTTTCTCTTTTGGCATGTCTGAATATGTTTTTCAGGCATTTTTGTTAATCGTATTGTCATTGACAATGCGTAAAGTCAAAAAAAGCTATTTTTTATCCTTTGCTACTGCCTTTCTATACGGAATCATACTCGATGCCACGATGGGTGTTGTGGCGTGGTTCTCTTTAGAAGGAATCATATGGCAAATCACACTATACACTGCGGGCTTGTTCATTTGCGCAGTCGGCGTGGCGCTTTTGTTCCATACATATTTCCCGCCTGAGGCATACGAACTATTTGTAAAAGAATTTTCTACGAAATTCAACATGACCATCAGCAAAACAAAAACGATATACGATTGCTGCAGTTGTGCACTGGGTGTTATTTTATCGCTGTGTTTCTTCGGAAAATTTATTGGCATACAGTGGGGAACCATCGTTTGTGCTGTTGTTAACGGTTGGCTCATTGGCCGAATCAGCAACTTCCTGGATGATACCTTTTCTTTTCAAGATGCATTATCTTTCCGAGATCACTTGCTTTGATATTCGGTTTTCTGTGAAACCCAACACACGTTTCCCCTTTATTAACCGCGTATTTTTACAAGTGGAAGAATGATAAAACGGTTATGTGCAATTTGCCGGAATTGTTTTTAAAATAACACCCATTATTCAACAAAACCCTCACTTGACAATTGATTATTTGGCTGATATTCTATAATTAGGTAGTAATGTGCCGAACAAAGTATGATTCTTCGATCCGCATTTCCAGTTACTGGGAATTGCTTTTCGAAACCAATGGTATCTTACCCTTTGTGGGTTTTGATAAAAAATGATTAGGAGATATAGAAATGAAAAAGATTATCGCACTGCTGCTGGCACTGGTCATGGTTATCGGCCTGGTTGCTTGCGGCGCAAAGGAAGAAGCAGCTGCTCCCGCTGCTACTGAGGCAGCTCCCGCTGCTACCGAAGGTGCACAGGAAACCTCCAACTTCAAGGCTGGTTTCATCTTCCTGCACGACGAGAACTCTACCTACGATCTGAACTTCATGAACGCTGCTAAGGAAGCCTGCGAGGCTCTGGGCGTTGAGTATGTTGTCAAGGTCAATATCGGTGAGTCCGAGGCTTGCTACGACGCAGCTGCTGAGCTGGTCGACGAAGGCTGCACCTACATCTTCGCTGACTCTTTCGGCCACGAGCCCTACATGCTGCAGGCTGCACAGGAGTTCCCCGAGGTTCAGTTCTGCCACGCTACCGGTACTCAGGCTCACACCGCTGGTGTTGCTAACTACCACAACGCTTTCGCAAACATCTTCGAAGGCCGTTTCCTGGGCGGTGTTGCCGCTGGTCTGAAGCTGAATGAGATGATCGAGGCTGGTGAGTTCACCGCTGAAGAGGCTAAGGTCGGCTACATCGGCGCATTCCCCTATGCTGAAGTTATTTCCGGTATGACCTCCTTCTTCCTGGGTGTCCGTTATGTCTGCCCCACCGCTACCATGGATGTCACCTTCACCAACTCCTGGTACGATCCCACCCTGGAGCAGGAAGGCGCTATCAAGCTGATCAACAACAACTGCAAGCTGATCTCCCTGCACGCTGACTCCATGGGCGCTCCCACCGAGTGCCAGAACAACGGCGTTCCCTTCGTCTTCTACAACGGCTCCGCTAAGGACGCATGCCCCGACACCTACATTGTCGCTTCCTACATCAACTGGGCTCCCTACATGACCTACTCCATGCAGGCTACCATGAACGGCGAAGAAATCGCTGCTGACTGGGTCGGCACTCTGGAAAACGGCGGCGTTGCTCTGAAGGACCTGAACGAGGCTGTTGCTGCTGAAGGCACTGCTGCAAAGCTGGAGGAAGTCAAGGCTGCTCTGCTGGACGGCTCTCTGAAGGTCTTTGATACCGCTACCTTCACTGTTAAGGGCGAGACCCTGACCAGCTACACTGCTGACGTTGACGATATGGGCGACTTTGTTCCCGAGACCGAAGTTATTGCTGACGGCTACTTCCACGAGTCCGAGTACCGCTCCGCTCCCTACTTCGATATGTTCATCGACGGCATCACCAACCTGGACGCTTAAAAATTCTCAGGGAAGCCCTGTTTTACAGGGCTTCCCTACAATGCCGTAAAGGGCAACCCAGTAACTGTTTTCCGCTGCTGAGTTGCCCTTTGCTGCTTTGTATGATAGCAATGCACAATCACAGAACAGGAGGACAAAGACTATGGAAAAAAGAGTTGCCGCAGTTAAAATGCGAGATATCACCAAAACATTTGGTCCCATTGTGGCAAATGACCACGCGAAGCTGACCATCTATAAGGGTGAGATTCTTTCTCTGCTGGGTGAAAACGGCAGCGGCAAGACAACTCTTATGAATATGCTTTCCGGTATTTATTACCCTGACGAAGGCAATATTTTTATCAACGGCGAAAAGGTCGTTATTCGCTCCCCGAAAGATGCCTTTGATCACGGCATCGGTATGATCCATCAGCATTTCAAGCTGGTTGATGTGCTGACCGCCACCGAAAATATCGTTCTGGGCCTTGAGGGAAAACTGGATCTCAAAGCCGCATCCAAGAAGATCCGTGAGATCTGCGATGCTTATGGTTTTGATATTGATCCTGATCAAAAGGTCTACGACATGTCCGTTTCTCAGAAGCAGACTGTAGAAATCGTTAAGGTCCTCTACAGAGGCGCTGACATTCTGATTCTGGACGAGCCCACCGCGGTTCTGACCCCCCAGGAGACTGACAAGCTGTTCGCCGTGCTTCGCAATATGCGTGATGACGGCAAGGCCATCATCATCATTACCCACAAGATGCACGAGGTGGAAGAGCTTTCCGACCGTGTAACGATTCTGCGCCAGGGTCAGTATATCGATGATATGCCCACCATGGATACCAACGCACAGGAAATGACCAACATGATGGTCGGTCACAGCGTGACACTGAACATTGAGCGTCCTGAACCTGTAGATCCCAAGCCCCGTATTGAGGTAAAGAATCTGACCGTCCGTTCCGAAGATGGTATTCTGAAGCTGCAGGATGTCTCCTTTACCGCTATGAGCGGTGAGATTCTCGGCATCGCAGGCATTTCCGGCAGTGGCCAGAAAGAGCTGCTGGAGGCAATCGCAGGCCTGCAGCCTGTAGAAAGCGGCTCCATCTGCTATATTGAAGACGACGGTTCCCGCGATGAGCTGTTGGGCAAAGATCCTTTGGCAATTGCGGATAAGGGCATCACCCTCTCTTTCGTTCCCGAAGACCGTCTTGGCATGGGTCTGGTCGGTACAATGAACCTGAGCGACAACATGATGCTTCGCTCTTTCAGAAACGGTAAGGGCATTTTCACTGACCGCAAGAGTCCCAGACGCCTGGCTAAGCAGGTGGTTAAGGATCTCAATGTCAAAACCCCCAGTATCGATACCCCTGTCAGAAAGCTCTCCGGCGGTAATGTTCAGAAAATTCTGGTTGGCCGTGAGATCGCTTCCGCACCCAAGGTGCTTCTTACCGCATATGCCGTAAGAGGTCTCGATATTAACTCCTCTCATACCATCTACGATCTGATCAACCAGCAGAAGCAGAAGGGTGTTGCGGTCGTTTATGTCGGCGAAGACCTGGATGTGCTGCTGGAGCTGTGTGACCGCATTCTGGTGCTTTGCGCCGGTAAGGTAAGCGGTATCGTCCCCGGCAGAAACGCTCTAAAGAGAGATCTGGGTATGATGATGACCAAGATTGGAGGCGAAGACAATGCATAAAAACAAAGAACCTCTTTTTCATATTGTCAAGCGTGTTTATGCGCCCTGGTATTTCAGCTGGTGTGTCCGGGCTGTGGCTCTGGTTTTGGCCCTGGCTTGCTGCGCTGTGATCAGCACCATTGTCACCAAAGACAACCCCATCCAAATTTTTGCCACCATCATTGATGGCTCCTTTGGTTCTACCCGTAAGTTTATGGTCCTGCTGCAGAACACCGCTATGCTGCTGTGTGTTGCTTTGGCACTGACGCCTGCGTTCAAGATGCGCTTTTGGAACATCGGCGGTGAAGGTCAGGCGCTGATTGGTGCACTCGCCGCTGCGGCTTGCATGATCCTCATGAAGAATCAGGCCAATTTGGTGGTTATCACTGCCATGGTGATCACCAGCATCTGCGCCGGTGCCCTTTGGGGCGCGATTCCCGCGTTCTTTAAGGCCAAGTTCGGTACCAACGAAACCCTCTTTACCCTGATGATGAACTATGTAGCCACCCAGCTGGTTGCCTACTTCTCTGTGGTATGGGAAAACCCCAAGGGTTCCGGCAACATCGGCGTTATCAATGCAAACAGCAAGATCGGCTGGTTCCCGGATCTGTTCGGTTCCAAGTATGCTCTCAACATTCTCGTGGTTGCGCTGCTGACCATCGGCATTTACATCTACCTCAACTACACCAAGCATGGCTACGAGATCTCCGTGGTTGGCGAAAGTGAGCGTACCGCAAGATATGTTGGTATCAAGGTCGAGAAGGTCATTATCCGCACTATGTTGATCTCCGGTGCTATCTGTGGTCTGGCAGGTCTTCTGCTGGTAGGCGGTACCAACCACACCCTCAACGCCTCCATTGTGGACGGCAGAGGCTTCACCGCGGTCATGGTGTCCTGGCTGGGTAAGTTCAATCCCATTTGGATGATTCTGACCAGTTTCCTGCTGGTATTCTTAGGCCGTGGTGCCGGCGAAATCGCCACAGATTTTGGCTTGAACGCATCCTTCGGCGATATCCTCACCGGTATCATCCTGTTCTTTATCATCGGCTGTGAGTTCTTCATTAACTACAAGATCAGCCTGACCAAATCTTCCAAAAAGGAGGGCAAATAATCATGATTGAAGCCATCCTTTCTTTCCTGCCCCGTGCCATCGCACAGGGTACTCCCCTTCTGTTCGGTGCTACCGGCGAAATTGTCACCCAGAAGTCCGGCAATATGAACCTGGGTATTCCCGGTGTCATGTATGTCGGCGGTATTTGCGGCGTTATCGGCGCATTCCTGTATGAGCAGAGCCTGCCCAATCCCGAGGCAATGGTGCCCTTCCTGGCGGTGCTGATCCCTACCGCATTCTGCCTGATCGGTTCTCTGCTGATGGGTCTGCTGTTCTGCTTCCTGACCGTAACCCTCAGAGCAAATCAGAATGTTACCGGTCTTGCTATGACTACCTTCGGTGTTGGTTTCGGTAACTTCTTCGGTGGTTCTCTGGTTAAGCTCTCCGGTGCGGATATGCCCTTCCTGGCACTGTCTGCTACTTCCAATTGCTTCAAGAAAACCCTGCCCTTTGCTGGCAAGCTGGGTGTTGTAGGCGATCTCTTCTTCAACTACAGCTTCCTGGTGTATCTGGCTGTCGCCATCGCTCTTATCGCTTCTTACATCATTAAGCGCACCCGTACCGGTCTGCACCTGCGTGCAGTTGGCGAAAATCCCGCTACCGCGGACTCCGCCGGTATCAATGTCAACCGCTACAAATACCTGGCTACCTGCCTGGGTTGTATGATCGCAGGTTTGGGCGGTCTGTACTATGTTATGGACTACGCAAGCGGTATTTGGGCAAATGACGCATTTGGCGACAGAGGCTGGCTTGCCATCGCCCTTGTTATCTTTACCATTTGGCGTCCCAATGTAGGTGTTCTGGCTTCCTACCTGTTCGGCGGTCTTTACATCCTGCATATGTACATTCCCTCCGGCATGAACCTCGCCGTTAAGGAGCTGTACAAGATGCTGCCCTATGTGGTCACCATTATCGTGCTGATCATCTCCTCTCTAAGAAACCAGAGAGACAAGCAGCCCCCACAATCTCTTGGTTTGCCGTATTTTAGAGAAGACAGATAACTGCACACACAAAGATCGTCCTTATCCGTACAAATACAATCAGATCTACCGCAAAACTGGCATTAGTTTTGTGTATTGCGCTAGATAAAAAATTTGAAGATTTATTTTTCTTTTAATCAAATTCCAATATGTCTAACAGATCGTTACACTTGATCTTAAAGCAAGGCAACAGCCACTCGGAACAATTACCTTGAACTACCACCGACCCTTTATCACCACTGATAAGATTTTGATAAATATCCATCGTATAGCTATGATAATATGGATAGTCAAAATAATCAGAACAGCAGGTATCATATTCACTAAACGGATTTGTTTAAGTCAAAGATATCTGCAACGAGTGGGAATAATTTGAATTGTCGAGGGACAAACCTGATTATTCTCTTCCGCCCCCAAAAGGACGAATTTGAATAGCCTGGAAATCCCGCACTAAAACAAGATATAACGACCTTGCGTCGACCGATCACCGGTCCACGCAGGGTCGTTTTTCTTTACTCATATTGACCTTAAAAATACTGATTTTCTTCCCCATCCCATCCCCCATCATCTCCATCTCAAACCCAAACACTCCCCCATTATATTTTAGTCAAAAGCAAGAAAACGGGAGGGAAATTTAGAAAAAACTTCAAAAATATTTTCAAGAAGTTTATGAAGTGGAATGCTGAGAATTAAATCGGGCCACCACGCAGTCCCCTGCCCTATCCCATCATCCCCATCCATTTTTTCGAAAAAAGTTTGGAAAATCCCTCCCTATTTTTTGCGCAAAACTATAATAAAATGGGGAGGTATATGCTTTGAACACTGGAATTTGGAGGGCTGCCGGAGGATCAAGAAATTTGTCCCTGGGAGAATCAACGGCTTTGTCTCAGGACATGATTCGTCTCAGGGCGGCAAACATTTCCCCTTCACTGTTAAATTTAAAAGGAATATATATGATGGTTGATCTTATAGTGACTGTATCCATGATCGCCATGTTCGGCGGCATCGGTCTATTTTTGTTCTCTGCTAATTTTGGTGCAAAAGGCAGCAATGTTCGCGTTGCTTCCGCTTTCCTGTTCATTGGCGGTATTATTGGTGGCTGTTTCGCCACACCTTCCAGAGGTATGCCCAACGGTATGCCCGGCGCCTTGGCAGTAAGCATGCTGTTCATTGTCATTGGTGTTATTATGATCGTGACTGCCTTCGCTAAGAAGTCCTATGATGAATCTTCGAAAGAAATGAAGCAGATGACCAACAAGCTGCTTCTCATCGTTGCCGTTGTGGTTTTTATGATTTTCATTTCGATGGCATTCGCCGTAGACAGTTCTACCGGTCACAGTGAACCCTGGAGAGACCTGGGTGTCACAAAAAAAGAGTACATGGATGTGTACAACTATTATAAGTACGGCAATCCCTAATAAATGTCAGTGATATATTTTGATCGTCCACAACATATCTGAATAAGAATTAATCCTCCGGTCGGAACAAATTCGTTCCAGCCGGAGGATTTATTATTTTCATGGCGGGGATGTATTTTAGCAGAAGTACTTTTACATGCTGTTTTTCGCAAACAGCCATGCGCTGCGGCACATATCTTCTACACTATGGGTAGCTTCCCAACCCAGCAGTTCCTTCGCTTTCGTGGCATCTGCCCAGAAAGCGGGCAGGTCGCCGTCACGACGAGGGCCGATCACGTAGGGCAGCTTCATGTCGTTCACGTTCTGGAATGCATTTACCAACTCCAGAACGGAAATACCATTGCCGGTACCCAAGTTGATGGCTTCAACGCCTTCATGGTCCTTCGCAAACTCCAGTGCTTTCAGATGGCCAACAGCCAGATCCACCACATGCAGATAGTCACGCTGGCAGGTGCCGTCAGGAGTGGGATAGTCGCCGCCGAAAATGGTCAGCTTCTCCAACTTGCCTGCGGCCACACGGCCGATATAG
>JBGVKN010000128.1:0-2815 GCA_045123795.1 Faecousia sp.
CAGCAGAATCAGACCGTTTTGCGGAGAGTATGTCACCAGAACGGCCACGCCCAGCAGGGCAATCACCATGCTGGCCAGCCCCAGCACCAAACCAGACACATATACCAGAGCCACGCAAGTCCAGACAAACAGGGTAAGCAGCACTATCACCGGCGCGACCACAATCTTCAGCAGTAGCTTAAATACTGTCATTTCATCTCCTCCTCTCGACGATCCAAATACCTTTGACAGAGAACACGGATTGCTTCCAATTCATCCTCGGTTGTGTCTCTCCGCCCTTTTGTCAGCCTGATTTCCTCATATCCCTGAAAATCATCAAGCAATACATCAAACAGTTCTTCCGGCGTCCGACAGACCACGCCGCTGCAATAATCGAGGATGTCCCCAATTTCGTTAAACTCTACCCGGATATATCCATACCGGCTCTTGCAGACCTCCAGCTCCGTATCCAACGCCAGATAGTCCTTGAAAATCTCCAAAACCTTTTCAAAGGTCAACATCTTGCTCTCAACTCCTTTATCGGATTACTTTACTACCTGCCCTTATTATCCGGCAAGCGCCGGTAAAAGGCAAGAATACGGGCAAAAAGAAAAAGCGGAGGAAGGCGCGGCGAAAAGAACGCCGTTCCTCCCTCCGCAGATAGGGTTTATGCCCCTGTTACGAAAGTTTGGAGAGCTGGGTAAGGATTTCCCTAACCCCCTCCCATAGCTGCTCCTGCCGCTGGGATATATCCTCCAGGTCGGCATCGTAAACACGCCCGGTTTCATGCACCCGGCGCGTGAGCTGATTTAAGTTGTTGCTGCTCCGGCGCAAAAGGGAAACAAGCTCCTTCAGCTCCGGCAATTCCAGCTTCACCACATAACCGTCCAGCGCCATCTTTCGCAGATAGGCTTCCCGGTTGGCTGTCCCCAGCTGGGACATTTTCTGCTCGATCAGCTCCAGCTCCTCCGGGGAGACCCGGAAGTTTACCTGCACCTCCCGCTTGCGGTTCGGGGCAGTCATCGCTCCTGCTCCCGTTTCTTTTGGGTGACAGGCTTATGGGCGGGCGGTTCCTGTTTGAGCTTATCCCGTACTGAAGTTCGGGGTTGCTGCGCCTTTTCGCCCTTGGTATGGCTGCGCTGCTGTTCCTCCCTCACCAGGTCAATAAAGCCGTCCAGCACAGCCGGGTGACTGTTCAACGCATAACCACGGCGAACCGTATCGGAGTTGTAGTTAGGAATTGTCTTAGCCCATTCCTTATTACGGTGGGAATAGCGTCCATCCCAATCCTGAAGCTGGACGGTGTTGGCCAAGACCAGCATAACCCGGTCCAAACCATAGGTCTGAATCACACCTTTGGCGGCATCTTGGTTAAGGTACATCCCATCAAAATGTTCCCGCACCGCCGCTTCAATAGCCTCCTTGCATTGGAGATTGGCCCGGTTGGAAGCCCGGTATTGTTCCAGTTCTCCATGCTCAGACGCATAGGCGGCAGTGTGAGAATAAGTCGTCGTTGTCCGTAGTTCCTCTTTGGCTCTGCATACATCATCGGCTCGGTTCTCAATACTATCCCGCACCACATCCATGTGTGCAGTCTCCAGCTTTTCAAAATAGCGGTACACATCGGCCAAGGGAGAGGAAGAATCCAAAATGGCCTGCGCCTGGGCATCCGTCAGCTCCAATTCTTCCATAGCCATTACAATGTCCTCCCGGACACTGTACTCATAGGCGTGATGTAAAATCTCCTCCGGGGGCTGGCTTTTCAGCCAGTCCCGGTACTGATCCTGTTCGGCAGCCATTTTCTCATAAAGAGCCGCATTCAAATCGTTGGTATTCATGTTATCGCACCTCCTCATGTTGTTTTGATTTCTTTTCAGGGTTACGGGGCGGCATCGGGCGTTTCAGTCCTTCCAGCACCGAAGGCCGCGTACTTTTGGCAACTACGGATTCCGGCTGGGACCGGCTCCTGCCGTCCAGATTCAGCAGCGTGTCCAGCTCCACCAGACGGGCGGATTTTACCCGCAGATCGTCCTCATAAGGGAACGGCTTGCCCATTTCTTCTCTGGCGGCGGCCTGCTGCTGGTAGAGATCATCCAATTTTGCTTTCGTAGACTCCAGACGCTGGGGCATCTGAGAGAGCGCATTGTCAATACGGGTGAGATTGCCGCGCGGGTCTGTACCCAGGGCGGTCCGGTGGGTCATCTGGCCTTTCAGCAGGAGCGTATATTCCTGCCGCCACGCATCAAACGCCACGGACATATCAAAGCCCCGGTAATTGCCAATCTGCACCGGGTCGGAGGTTTTGACCTCTTTGCAGGCATCCAGTAGGGCGGCACCGGCGTTCTCTTTGTCGGTCAGAACATCGCCCCGGACTTCCATACCGATAAAGCCTTCCGTCGGCTGCGGATGAGCTGCCAGGGTTTCCAGATCAGCCTCAAAACCCTTGATAAAACCATTATGCTTTTCAATCTCCTCTGGGAAATATTTCAGCAGCTGGTCCTCCAGCCGATACTGTTTGCTCTGGTGGTCGGCTTTCATCAGCTTCAGTCTGGATACCTCCACATCCAGGTCCATACGCTCCTTAATACGGGGGTCTCCGGCACACAGGGCTTTGATTTCCGCAAAGGACAGGGCGGTTTCATCTACATCGTCGCAGGAGCGCACCGGTGATTTGGAAGTCATAATCTGGCTGATAAATTTCTGCTTATTCTCCACAGTCTGCCACAGGTAGGCATCAAAGGTTCCCTCCGTCACATAGCGGTACACATGGACAAGGGGGTTCTGGTTGCCCTGGCGCTCGATACGGCCTTTGCGCTGGGCAAGGTCTCCCGGCCGC
>JBGVKN010000129.1:0-4320 GCA_045123795.1 Faecousia sp.
TGGATATGGTGGATGAGAAAAAAATCGCCTTTAACCCGGCGTATGAATTATCCTTTCTCAAGAAGGAAGAACAGGTAGACCTTTTGGATGCGATGGACAGCGAACAGGCTACTCCTTCTCTTTCTCAGGCTCAACGGCTCAAGAAATTTAGTCAGGAGGGGCATCTGTCCATTGATGTGATGCGCGCCATTATGAGCGAGGAGAAGAAAAGTGAGCTTGATAAGGTAACGCTTACCTCCGATACCCTGCGGAAGTATTTTCCCAAGAGCTATACACCCCAACGGATGCAGGAGACCATTATTAAGCTGTTGGAGGCATGGCAGCGCAAGCGCCAGAGAGATCAGGAACGATGAAAGGAGCCGCCTATGAGGGATATTGCAGCCAGAGAGCTAAAAGGACATAACATTCTCGCCGTTGAGCGTTTTCAGGATAACACCCGCTGGATGCTTGAGTTTAGTGTTCAGCATCCCCGTACCGCCTACGGCAGCCCCGGTGATGAGATGCGGTTGTTTCTCACAGAGGGCGGGTATCAGGCCGCCCTTGCCAGCCAGCAGCGCCGGGAAATCAAAATCAAGCGGTACGCCCGTGTAGTTGAGGGGCATATCCTCGATTTTAAGCCGAAAAAGAAACGTCACCCGTAAACATACCCCATGAGAGGAAAGGAATGAATATGTGTACTGTTCAGAGCATTAAAAATGCGATTCGAGAAAAATGCCAATCACAGCATGATATGGAATCCGTCGAGATTGACCGGGTTTTGCAAGCCCTCCCGTTTTCGGAGCATAAATCGTTGTTCGACCAGCCGCTGATGCCCAAGCGCCCTTACCGGCCCCGGAAGAACAAGAAGAACATCTGAACCACCACAGTCTTTTTTCAAGAAAGATTGTGGTTTTTTTATGCCCAAAATCAGAGAGGAGTGAAGAAATGGCGGTATTTCGGATTGAAAGAACCCGTGATTATACGGTAATGAGCAACCACCACCTGCGTAACGAAAAATTGTCCCTGAAAGCAAAAGGACTGCTTTCCATGATGCTGTCCCTGCCTGATGACTGGAACTACACCACCCGTGGTCTTGCAAAAATCTGCAAAGAAGGTGTGGACGCCATCGGCGGCGCGCTGCGGGAACTGGAGTCTGCCGGTTATATCGTGCGCCACCAGCTACGCGACCGTTATGGTCGTATCAGCGATACTGAGTATGTGATTTATGAACAGCCTCAGCCCAAGCAGCCAGATATGCCCCAACCGGATACGGCTTCACCAGGTACGGAAAACCCGTATCTGGATAAACCGGATACGGAAAAGCCCGCAGAATTAAATATAGAGAAATCAAATACTCAAAAATCAATTACTCATGGATCAAGTACCGATTCCATTCCCTTCCGGGAAACAGCGGCGGCAGGACCGCCGGAACGGAAAGGAAGGGATGCGATGTCTCTTGCAGAGATAGAGAGTTATCGGGAGTTGATTTTAGAGAACATCGAGTATGACTGCATCAAGCAGCAGTATGGAACCTATCGGGATGATCTGGATGAAATTGTGGAGCTGATGGTGGAGACCGTCTGTGCCAAACGAAAAACCACACGGATCGCTGGCAGCGACTTCCCTCACGAGGTCGTGCGTTCCCGGTTTTTGAAGCTGGACAGCTCCCATATCGAGTTTGTCATGGACTGTTTGAAGAAAAATACCACGGAAATTCGCAACATGAAGCAATACCTGCTGACGGTGCTGTTTAACGCACCCACCACCATCAACAACCACTACACCTCGCAGGTCAATCACGATATGTACGCAGGCGGCTGGTAAACAGCCGTTTTTTGCTGCCCGGAAAGGCCGGGAGAAAGGATTTTGCCATGAAACGACCCCTTGCTTACATCACAGCTCCCTGGAGCAGCAGCCAGTATGAAAATGCCGAGAATGCCGCCAACTACTGCCGCCAGGTATATGACGCCGGATATTCGCCGGTCTGTCCGGTACTGTTTCTGCCCACCTTCCTCAAGGACGAAATCCCCCAGGAACACAAGGACGGCATGGATATGGCGCATGATTACCTTTGCCGTTCTCATGTGCTGGTGGTCTGCGGTCACGGCATCGACGAGACGATGAAAAATGACATTGCCACCGCCGAGCGTCTGCGGATCACAGCTACCGCCTTGGACGGTATTCTCACTGTGAAGGGTCAGGGACGTGGAAAAGGAGGTGGACACCATGCCTGAGCATAAGACCATAGGCCAGCTGATGGAGGAAATGCGGCTCAAAGCCGGAGCGCAGAATTACCATGGTCATGGGTATATGGACTTGGAACGATTTGCCGAGGACACCCGGCACATGATTATTTTCGATGTGCTTTCCCATGATTCCCCTGTCGGCTGGAAGGGCGAGCGTACCCGCCTGTTTCTGACGGATAACGGCTACCAGAAAAGTCTTGAGAGCCAGGAGAAAGGGCATATCAAAATTCTCAGCCATGCCAAAGTGCGTCAGGGAAATCTGTACTATGATCGCTCCGATCAGCCGCGCTGACGGAGGTTCCCTATGAAAAAATATTTACGGCGGCTGGTGGTCCCGCCTTAGTGCCAATGTGCCACCCCTGCAAAAAAACATGGAAAGGAGGCGATGACCCATGCAGGAGGAAGTAGAAAACAGGACTTTAACGCTGGTTGTCAGCGGCACAAAGTTTACCGGCAGGCTGCTCAAAGCCGCCGTTACCAAGTACATGGCCCATCTCAAAGAGAAAAAACTGCAAAAGCAGAAAAGCCGGGATGCGCCTGTCATTCCCCACGGTAAGCAGACCGTCAAAGAGCTTATAGGTCAAAATCAGGGTGTTTCTAATATCGAGATTACTGATCCCTCCATCAAGGAGTTTGAAAAGATCGCCCGGAAATATGGTGTGGATTATGCGGTAAAAAAGGATCGCAGTTGTTCCCCGCCCAAGTATCTGATCTTCTTCAAAGGTCGGGATGCCGATGCGCTGACCGCTGCATTTACCGAGTACACCGGCAAAAAGGTCAAAAAGACTGAGAAAACGGAGCGCCCGTCTGTGCTGACAAAGCTGAAGCAGTTCAAGGAGCTGGTGAAGAATGCCGTTGTGGATCGAACCAAGCGAAAGGAGCTGGAACGATGAAAAAGCAACCCAACATCAAAAAGCTCGTTTTGCTGAATCTGCCCTATCTGTTGATGGGGCTGTTCGCCACTAATTTCGGTGAAGCGTGGCGGTTGGCTGTGGGGGTAGACGCTTCTCAAAAACTGCTCTCGTTCTTCTCCACTTTTCCTGGGGCGCTGCAAAGTTTCTGGCCCAGCCTGCACCCTATGGATTTGTTGGTGGGGCTGTGCTGCGGTGCTGGCCTGTGGCTGGCGGTCTATCTCAAGAGCAAGAACGCCAAGAAGTACCGGCACGGTATGGAGTATGGCTCCGCCCGCTGGGGCACCCATGAGGACATCGCGCCCTACATTGACCCGGTATTCCAGAACAATGTGATTCTGACCAAAACCGAAAGCCTGACCATGAGCAGCCGCCCGAAAGACCCGAAAACGGCAAGGAATAAAAATGTGCTGGTAATTGGTGGCTCCGGTTCCGGTAAAACCCGTTTCTGGCTTAAACCCAATCTCATGCAAATGCACAGTTCCTACGTCGTGACCGATCCTAAGGGAACTATTTTAGTCGAGTGCGGAAAGATGCTTCAGCGAGGAACGCCAAAGTTGGGCAAGGACGGAAAGCCCCTGAAAAACAAGCATGGTAAGGTCATTTATGAATCGTATCGAATCAAGGTTTTGAATACCATCAACTTCAAAAAGTCGATGCACTACAATCCTTTTTCGTACATTCACAGTGAAAAGGACATCTTGAAGCTGGTAACGACCTTAATTGCGAATACGAAGGGAGAGGGCAAGGCCGGGGACGATTTTTGGGTCAAGGCGGAGACGCTACTGTATTGCGCCCTTATTGGGTATATCCATTATGAAGCTCCGGTGGAGGAACAGAATTTCTCCACTCTCATTGAGTTCATTAACGCGATGGAGGTTCGAGAGGATGACGAGGAGTTCAAAAATCCTGTTGACCTGATGTTTGACGCCCTGGAGGCAGAGAACCCCAACCACTTCGCCGTGCGCCAGTACAAAAAATATAAGCTGGCTGCTGGTAAGACTGCCAAGAGTATTCTGATTTCCTGTGGTGCGCGTCTTGCGGTGTTTGACATCGCGGAGCTGCGGGAGGTCACTTCCTATGATGAGTTGGAGTTAGATACCCTGGGAGACCGGAAAACAGCGCTGTTTCTCATTATGAGTGATACGGATGACAGCTTTAACTTTCTGATTTCCATGTGTTAT
>JBGVKN010000130.1:0-7767 GCA_045123795.1 Faecousia sp.
TGTTGTTTGAAGTTCAATTACGCATATGTCACTTGCCTCTCCCTATGGGAGAGGTGCCCCCGAAGGGGGCGGAGAGGGCATCGTGATTTTCTTAAAGAAAATCACATCGCCGCAGGCGATAACGACACATTTTCCTGAAAACCAGAAAAATTCTAACATTTTTCTGATTGCCCTCTCAGTCACGCCTTACGGCGTGCCAGCTCTCCCAAAGGGAGAGCCAAGTCGCCTGTGTTGTAAGTTAAACAACAATTTATCCCACAGAGGCTGGCATCGTTTGTGAAGGGGACTGGGATGGATGATCTTTGCGGCTTGAAGATTTTTCTGCCTCGAAGATTTTCTCTGCCTCCCAAGGTTGACAACCTTGGGTTTTGGTTATAAAATAAATACGATATGATTCTAAAAGGAGGGAAAAACATGGACGCGGGCAGTAGTAGCGGCATACCCGGGCGAAGTAGATATACACCCTCGTCCATAGTGGGGGTGTAGCCTCATTTTCCCGGTGTGTTGCTCCGTACTTTATTTTTGAAGGAGGAGGAAACACCTGTGGCAGAACGATTTGAAATCGTGCAAAAAGCCCTCCAGAAAATGCTGGAGGATAAGAAGTACGCAACTCTGCGGGATATTCTGGTGACCATGAACCCCAGCGATATCGCCGCGCTGTTCTCCAATTTGGAGGAGAAGCAAATTCCCCTGATGTTCCGTCTGCTTCCCAAGGAGCAGGCAGCGGAAACCTTTGTTGAAATGGAGCCGGATGCTCAGGAGCTTCTGATTCTGGGCTTTTCCGACAATGAGCTGAAGGCAGTTTTGGATGAGCTGTATGTGGACGATGCCGCCGACCTGGTAGAGGAAATGCCTGCCAACGTGGTCAAGCGGATTCTAAAGCAGGCAGACCCGGAAATGCGAAATACCATCAACCAGATTTTGTGTTATCCGGAAAATTCCGCCGGCTCGATTATGACCACGGAGTACGTTTCTCTGCGTCCCCACATGACCGTTGGGGAAGCTATTTTGCGTATTCGCCGTCAGGGTGTGGATAAGGAAACCATCTACACCTGCTACGTCACCGAAGGGCGGAAGCTCATCGGTTTGATTACGGTGAAGGATTTGCTGCTGGCAGAGGACGATGAAACTCCCGTTACTGACATTATGTTAACCAATCTGATCTCCGTCACCACCCACACTGACCAGGAAGAAGTGGCACGGATGTTCAGTAAGTACAATTTCCTCGCCCTGCCGGTGGTAGACAAGGAAAACCGCATGGTTGGTATCGTCACCTTCGACGATGCGATGGACGTTATGGAAGACGAGGCAACCGAGGATATGGAAATCATGTCCGGTATGCTGCCCTCGGAAAAGACCTACCTGAAAAGCTCTGTATTCGAGCTGTTCAAAAACCGAATTCCGTGGCTGATGCTGCTGATGGTGTCGGCAACCTTTACGGGGCTGATTATCACCGCTTTCGAGGATGCCCTTGCCGCACAGGTGGCGCTCACCGCGTTCATCCCCATGCTGATGGGTACCGGCGGTAACTCCGGCTCTCAGTCCAGCGTGACGGTGATTCGTTCCCTGAGCCTTGGGGAACTGAAATTCCGGGACATCGGCATTGTGCTGTGGAAGGAAATTCGCACCGCGGTGCTCTGCGGCATCTCTCTGGCAGTGGTGTGCTTTGCGAAAATCTGGCTGGTTGACCATCTGCTGATGCAAAATCAGGAGATTACCCTGATGGTGGATGCGGTGGTATGTCTCGCCCTTGCGGTGACGGTTATCATTGCCAAGGTTGTAGGCGGTCTGCTGCCTCTGGCGGCAAAAGCTATGAAGCTGGATCCTGCAGTTATGGCAAGTCCCTTCATCTCTACCATCGTCGATGCCCTTTCCCTGCTGGTGTACTTCCTGTTCGCCAAAGCCCTACTGGGGGTATAACAACATACTTTAAGGGGCTGCCTCAAAACGATTGAGGCAGCCCCTTCGTCATGCGGTATAAACGCAGCGATGAATTGTTGTTTGCCGGCTTGCCGGTAAACAATAATAATTTATCTTACAAATATCCCGGCGAATTGCAATAGCAAGTTGCAATAGTTTTGACAAGTAACGATCCCTGCAGGAGCGTTTTGTTCCTCCGGAGGGAGGGGCGTAGCCCCGACTGGAGGAGGAACAAAACGCGGCCGGCGGCTCAGATGGCATAGATGCGGTCCAGCTCCGCTTCAAACAGCTCTTCCGGTGTCCGGTATCCCAGGATCTTTCTCGGCAACGTATTGGCCCAGTCGGCCATGTAGGCAATGTCCTCTGCTGAGTATCCGGTCATGCTGATACCTTTGGGAATAAATCTGCGAAGCAGCTTGTTGTGGCACTCGTTGGTCCCCTTCTCCCAGGAAGAATAGGGGTGCGTGAAGTACACTTTGATGCCCTGCTGGGTCAGCTCCTGTAGTCTTGAGAATTCAGAGCCATTATCTCCTGTTACACTTTTGAAGACCGCAGCCGCCATGGTACCAAAATGGTCCATGACGCCTTGGATCGCCTTCTGGACCGCATCAGCAGTATGGTCATCCACCTTGATCCAGATGGAGTTGCGGGTCTTCCTCTCCGTCATCGTTACGGTACAAGGTTCATCCTCATATTTGCTGCCCAGTACTGTATCAACTTCCCAGTGACCAAATTCCTCTCGTAATTCCACACTTTGCGGACGTAATTCTATGCTATCACCGAGAATACGCTTGTTTTTACGGACTTTTTTCTCCTTGGTGTTGCGCTTCAGTTTTTCGGGCAGATCGATGTTTTTGATGCTGAGCAGACCATTGTCCACATAGTTGTACAGGGTTTTGGTGCAGACGATCTGTTCCCGGCAAAACGACCCGGATCTCAATGCCTTGCCAACGCAAACATCCAAAGACCATCCCTCCGCAAACATCTCCTCCACATACTTGATGAAGGTGGATACTTCCAGACGCTTATATTGGCGACGACTGTTGCGACGGTTCTCTTTGTATTGCTGTTCTCCCGCTTTTGCCTTATACCGGGCGACCTTGCCGTTGTACAGATACACTGTCCCTCTGGCGATCTCGTTCTTGATGGTATTGTAAGGTCTGTTCAGATGCTTGGCGATCCGGTAAATAGACCAGCCATCCTTTAACCGCACTTCAATTTCGTGACGTTCTTCCGCTAAAAGGTGTTGCCCTTTGTGATGTTCGGTGGTATAATTCTGAATATCCATAGTGTTCGATCCTTTCGGTGTTTTTGTTGTGGTGACTTAATTCTACCACTGGATCGTCACTGTGGATATTTTATTTTCACTATTGCAGGTTCATTTTACAATGCGCCGAAAAACTATATTTAGCAGCAAAGGAACAGTATCACCCTGAAGAAGTTTCTCCTTTTATTTATGCACATCATGTTGTATGTGCGGTAGAAAGTGAAAATGGAGAGATATATACAGGTTTTTGTATTGAGGGTTGCAGCGGTGTAATGAACCTTTGTGCCGAAAGAGTTGCTGCCCTCAATATGTATGTAACTAGTGGTCAAACTGTAATAAAAAGATTGATTGCGTTTAGAGATGAAGCACCTAACGCAGAAATTGTTGGCAGCGGTATGCCGTGTGGTGCCTGCAGAGAGTTTCTCATGCAGCTTTCATATGAAAACAGAAACATAGAGATTATGGCTGATTATAAATCTCGTCAAGTTGTTTTGCTTGGAGAATTGGTTCCTGGCTGGTGGGGTGAAGAAAGATACAAGACAGGCAACGATTCGTAACAAAGTCCAATTGGTTAAACATTTCTTGCTTGACAGACACATTTTCCCATGCTATAATTTGCAAAAATTCTGAAAGGAGATACGGCAATGGCAGTTAATGTTATCATGAACACTATGATCACTGCTCAGCAGCGCGTTGAAGTCGCACAGACTTTGCCGGGCTTGTATTGTCGTACCCAAATTTCAGAATAATCCATCTACGGATTAGAACTATTTGGATCATGACGGTGCAAGTCGGAGAAATCTTCGATTTGCACCGTTTTTTATTTTCTGAGGAAGGAGGCTTGTATATGCCGGAACAGTCCGTTCACCACCAAAAAGAAACAGATGCTGACCAACAAACTCTATGCTTAAAAATCAAAGGAGATATGAACTATGAAAACAATCGACAATGCTGTGCTGGCAGGATACAATGCCGGAATTGAAAGAGATCGCCTTAGATCCGGAATCGGGATCATCGAATTTGAACGCACCAAGGAGATCCTGCTGGAGGAGCTGCCAAAGCCCCCGGCTGTCATTTACGATATTGGAGGAGCTTATGGCGAATATGCCTGGTGGCTGGCTTCCCTGGGTTACGAAGTCCACCTGTTTGACCTGTCTGAAACCAATATTGCCATGAGCGCCGAATTGGCCGAGGAATATTCCGGAGTAAACCTGGTCTCCGCTATGGTCAGCGATGCCCGATCCATCCCTCGCTCGGACAAGAGCGCAGATGCCATCCTGCTGATGGGACCGCTGTATTCCATTACGGAATATGAAGAACGGATACTCGCCATTGAAGAATGTGGCCGATTGCTGAAAGATGACGGCATTCTTTTCTCTGCCGCTCTGACCCCTTTCAGCGTCCTGGTTCCCCGGATTGCACTCTATCACATCGATGATACCGCAAAGCGCAGAGAACTGGACGATCCTGCTGTGATGTCCGTCATTGAACGGGCGCTGGAGGATGGGTGCTACATTAACCCGGAAAAGAAGATCGTCAGCGGATTGGGATCGTCCCATTTGCACACCGCAAAGGCATTGAGAGATGAGCTGTCCATGGGTGGGTTCAACACTACATCAGTCCACGGTGTTATGGGCGGTGCATGGCTTGCGCCGAATCTGGACAAGCTGCTGGCAAATGAGGAAACGAAAGCGGTGCTTATGAAAACTGTCCGAATGCTGGATACCCGTGAGGAAATCATCGGGCTGTCCGGGCATCTGCTGGCAGTATCCAGGAAGAAAACATAAATAGGGAGGAATACATATGAAATTGGTATTGATCGTTGGCGATGGTGCCGTTGGAAAAATGACCGTCGGTCAGGAACTGATGAAAATCACCGGTTTAAGATTGTTCCACAACCACATGACAATTGAACCCGTTTTGGAAATATTCAATGATTTCAATGTGGATGTGATCTTAAAGCTGCGGTATTTGATCTTCGAGGAATTTGTCAAAACCGACAATTATGGCATGATCTACACCTGTATGTGGGCATATGACAGCCCTCAGGATTGGGAAATCATGACGAAAATACTGAGCATCTTTGAGGATGCAGGGGCTGAACTGTATTGTGTGGAATTAACGGCACCGCTGGAGGTCAGATTGAAGCGGAATGTCACGGAAAATCGGCTGAAAAACAAGGCATCCAAAAGAGATATTGCGGCGTCCAGCGAGCGGGTGATCCAGCATACGAAAAACCATCGGTTTGTAAGCCGTGATGGTGAAGTCCCAATCAGAAACTTCATGAGAATCGATAATTCCAATATCGAACCGGATGTTGTTGCGAAAATGATTAAAGAGAAATTTGATCTATAAGAAACAGTTGATTTCTATGTGGCTCTTTTGCTTTGACAGGTAGCGGAATTGTGCTATAATGCGGTTAGACATACTTGAATTTGCGGAGTTGTAATCTATGAAGATTGAATATAGAAAAGCGGACATAGCAGATGCAGAATTGCTGATAGAGATTTATAATTCTGCGTTCTATAGTGATTATATCAAATATGGTGAATGTCCTGCGTATGGAAAGACAAAAGAAATGATGGAGAAATCCATAATAAACTATCCTAAGTTCATTATTTTTTATAATGACAAACCGGTTGGCTGCATTTCCTGCAAACAGGTGGAAGAAGGAATATACGAAGTTGGCTGTCTGTGTGTTGTTCCAGAGTATCAAGGTAAAGGAATAGGAACACAAGCAATTAAATTTATAACATCGTACTTCGAGGATTGGAATAAATTCACTTTAATTACGCCCATAGACAAAGAGCAAAATGTAAAGTTTTATACAGAAAAATGTGGATTTGATATCGTATCCACTGAAATGGACGGGAATGTCAAAGTTGCACGATTTGTTTTGGAAAGATAACATCCAATCTGAAAGGAGATGTACCGTGGAAAAAATCGTTATCAGAAAAATCACCTGCGATGAAGTGGAAAGTGCCATGAGTCTGGCATTGGAAGTCTTCATGCAGTTTGAAGCGCCGGATTATGGCCCCATAGGGGTGGAGAGCTTCAAGAAAGATATTGTGGAGAACCCCGAATATCTGGAAAACGCTCGGCAGGGCATCTGTCCCATTTATGGCGCATTTGATGGCGACAAAATTGTGGCGCTTATGGGCATGAGAAGCAGTAAGACCCATATCAACTTGGTGTTCACCAAGAAGGAATATCACAGGAAAGGCATTGCCCGGGCGATCTTCCGCTACTTGCTGAGTGATATTCTGGCAGAGAACCCCACATTGGATGCCCTGACGCTGAATTCTTCGCCCTATGGGTTGCCGTTTTATTTGGCGCTGGGATTTGTTCCCCAGAGTGAGGAGCAGGAAATCAACGGCATCCGGTTTACGCCAATGAAATATGTTGTAAAAAGATAAGTTTACGGAGGGTACAGAGATGAGACTTGATGGTTTTGGTTTGTTCGTGGACGATATGCCCACCATGGTTCGGTTTTACCGTGATGTTCTGGGATTTGAAATCAAAGAGGGCGAAAATGCAGTTAATGTTTACCTGATCAAGGATGGCACCCTCTTTATGCTGTACGAGCGGAAGAATTTTGAGAAAATGACCAGCCGGAAATACGAGTATCTGAAGGGCTTAAACGGTCATTTTGAGATCGCGCTGTATGTGGATACCTTTGAGGAAGTGGACGCGCAGTATGCAAATGCAATCGCCAAAGGTGCCCAGTCCGTACTGGAGCCTGTCACGGAGCCTTGGGGACAGCGCACCTGCTATATCGCAGACCCGGAGGGGAATCTGATCGAAATTGGTTCCTTCAACCGTCCCTTTGACAGCAAAACCGATTTTAATGGGGTGGCATGATGCGAAAAATCCTTGTAACCGGCGGTACAGTGTTCGTTAGCCGGTATGTTGCCAATTACTTTGCCCAGAAGGGTGACGATGTGTATGTCCTGAACCGTAATTCCAAGCCGCAGCTTCCCAATGTCACTCTGATCGAGGGTGACCGGAATAATTTGGGTGACAAGCTGAAAGGCTACGAATTTGACGCAGTACTGGATATCACCGCCTACACCCGGGAACACGTGGAGAATTTGGTGAATGCCCTGGGCCAGTTCGGAGATTACATCATGGTTTCATCTTCCGCTGTTTACCCAGAAACCAATCCCCAGCCTTTTACGGAAGATCAGGATTGCGGCCCTAATGTCCATTGGGGTGACTATGGCACCAACAAGCTGGCTGCGGAAGAATTTCTGCGGCAGGCAGTTCCTCATGCCTACATTCTTCGCCCTCCGTATCTGTATGGTCCCATGCAGAATGTGTACCGGGAGCCTTTCGTATTTGAGTGCGCCGAAGCCGGGCGGAAATTCTACATCCCCGGTGATGGCAGCATGAAGCTGCAGTTCTTCCATGTGGAGGATCTGTGCCGGTTTATCGAGATTCTGCTGGATAAGCACCCGAAGGAACGGATCTACAATGTAGGCAACCCCGACGCTATGACCATCTCTGAATGGGTCAAGCTCTGCTATGACGCAGTAGGCGCAGATCTGGAAACCGTAAGCGTGGAGGGACACCCCCAGCGA
>JBGVKN010000131.1:0-6078 GCA_045123795.1 Faecousia sp.
TATCAGTGGATGATCGTGCTGAAGGAGCTTGACGAGCCTATCGGTTCTATCAGTGTGGTTCGCCAGAATGACCGTGTGGAAAAGGCGGAGATTGGCTATTGCATTGGCAGCCAGTGGTGGCATGCAGAACGGTATCACTGCCGATCCCGATTACTGCCTGGAGATGGACAGCTTGCTCTCTGATGGTTCGGAGGAACTGCACGCCCTGCTCAGCAGAAAGGACCGCCCCACCGCATTTGTGGTCAGCGATGATATTCTTGCCGTTTCCCTGAAGCGTACATGCGCGCAGTTGGGTCTTTCCGTGCCGGAAGATGTTTCCATCGTTGCGTTCAACAATTCCCTGTTTGCCAAGCTTACCTCACCCCAGCTCACTTCCGTGGAGGTCAATTCCTTCCAACTGGGTTATGAAGCGGTTTCCCAGGCATTCAACCACACCGAGAATCCCAATCTGATGGCAGCCAAGATCATCGTTCCCCACCGACTGGTGGTGCGTTCCAGCTGCAAGACTCTCGAAGAGACTTCTTCTGAAGAATAATTCCCTGTACAGAAAAGGGTCATACACATTGATTTGTGCATGACCTTTTTCATTTGCCTGTACGGTATTCTCTCGGCGTCACACCGTATCGAATCCGGAATTGGTTGTTAAAATTGGAAAGGGATTCAAAGCCTACATCCTGGGCAATGGCAAGCACCTTCGCATCACTGCTGCGCAGCATGCGCGCTGCCTCAGCAAGCCGGTGTTCGTTCAGATAAGCAACGAAGCTGCTGCCCGTCATCTGCTTGAACCACCGCATGAAATGGCTGGGGGAACAACCACTGAAATCCGCAATCTGTTCCACGGAAATGGGCTGTGCGTACTCTCTCTGGATAAATTTCAGCACCTGCTTGAGCCTCGCCATACCGGGAAGCTCTACACCCGGCATTTCCGGCTGCACCTGCATCAGATGGAAAATCAGCTGCAGCATAGCGCCTTTTACGGCAAGTTCATAGCCCTTTTCCCGCTGCCTGCACAGCTCCTCCGTCTGCATCAGCAGGGTTTCCGCGATTTTATATCCTGCATCCTCAGAATGCAGAATCACCGGCCGGAGAAGTTGTCCTGCCGACAGCGGCACCAGATACCGCCGTGCGCAGATGTCCGCCGCGCCGGAACCCAGCAGTTCCAGATCGAATATGATGTTTTCATATTCCGCCGTCTGGCCATTTAAGCCGCGCAGGCCGTGCAGCGTACCCGGCGGCACAATGCAGATATTCCTCGCTTCCACACGCTTGCTCTCCATATCCAATTGGCACAGCAAGCCGCCCTTCTTGATGTAGATGATCTCCATATTGCGGTGCCAATGAAGCGCGACAGACGGAAAATCCTTCGGAATGGTGCAGGGATAGATGTTGAACGGAAAGAGTATATCGCCATGTTTTTTCGTTTCTTCAAGCTGCATCTGGCGGTTGCTTTCCATGCTTTTCACCCCCCAAATGATAGAATTCAGTAAGTTTTTGCATTTATTTTGGAAGAAATATCAGGAACATACGCATAATATAGCAAATAGTTGGATATTTTGCAAGCACCAATACAGAAGGGAGACTGTATTTATGAACACTGCCATCCACAATCGTCTGACTGCACTCTGTGCAAAACCCATTTCTCAGTGCGAAAACAAGGAACTGTATTCTGCGCTGCTGAAGCTTGTGCAGCAGGAAGCCGACATGCATCTGCAGCCTGTCACCGGCCGCAAGCTGTATTATATCTCAGCAGAATTTCTGATCGGCAAGCTGCTTTCAAACAACCTGATCAACCTGGGCATTTACGAAGATGTGCGCGCATGTCTGGCGGAAAACGGCAAATCCCTTGCCGAAATCGAGGAAATCGAAGCCGAGCCCAGCCTGGGCAACGGCGGCCTGGGCCGCCTGGCTGCCTGCTTCCTGGACAGCCTTGCCACGCTGAACCTGCCCGGCGACGGCATCGGCCTTCGCTACCATTGCGGCCTGTTCCGCCAGCAGTTCAAAAATGAGCTGCAGCACGAAATGCCGGATACCTGGCTTTCCGATGATTGCTGGACGGTGCGAACCCAGAAAACCTATCCCGTGCAGCTGGCAGGCAAAACCTACAATGCAAGGCTGCACCAGCTCTCCGTGACCGGCTATGAAGGCCGCACCAACATGCTGAACCTGTTCGATCTGGACAGCATCGACGAGGCCATCATCTCCGAAGGCATCGCCTTTGATAAAGAGCAGATCGACAAGAACCTGACCCTGTTCCTCTATCCGGATGATTCCGATGAAGCCGGCCGCATGCTGCGCATTTACCAGCAGTACCTGATGGTCAGCGCGGGCGCGCAGATGATCCTGGAGGAGTGCGTGCAGCGCGGTTGCAACTATCATAATCTCGCCGACTATGCCGCCATCCAGATCAACGATACCCATCCCAGTATGGTGATTCCGGAGCTCATCCGCCTGCTGGAAAAGCAGGGCATCGCATTTGATGAAGCCGTTGAAATCGTAACCAACACCTGCGCCTACACCAACCACACCATCCTTGCCGAAGCGCTGGAGAAGTGGCCGCGCAGCTACCTGGATAAGATCGTACCCCAGCTGATGCCCATCATCGAAAAGCTGGATAAGATCGCCCGCAACCGCACCACTGATGAATCTACTGCCATCATCGACCAGTGGAACACCGTACACATGGCGCACATGGATATTCATTTTTCCCACAGCGTCAACGGCGTAGCAGCGCTGCACAGCCAAATCCTGAAGGACAGCGAGTTGAAGCACTTCAGCGCTCTGTATCCTCAGAAGTTCAACAATAAGACCAACGGCATCACCTTCCGCCGCTGGCTGCTCAAGTGCAATCCCGAATTGGCAGACCTGATTGAACAGAACATCGGCAGCGGCTTTAAGAAGGATGCGTCCGAGCTTGAAAAGCTACTGTCCTTCACCGATGATATCCCCTTCCTGGCCCGTTTTGCCGCCATCAAACTGGAAAACAAGGCCGCACTTGCCGAATGGCTGCACAAAAACCAGGGTATCACCATCAACCCCATGGCCATGTTCTCCATTCAGTCCAAGCGCCTGCACGAATACAAGCGCCAGCAGCTGAACCTGCTGTTTCTGATTCATCAGTATCTGGAAATCAAGGCCGGTTATAAGCCCGCAGTGCCCCTCGTGAGCATCTTCGGCGCAAAGGCTGCACCGGCATACGTAGTCGCCAAGGACATCATCCATGCTCTGCGCGTCCTGTCCAGGGTAATTGAAAATGATCTCCAGGTTGTACCCTGGCTGCAGGTAGTATTCGTGGAGAATTACAACGTGACCGCCGCCGAGAAGATGATTCCCGCCTGCGATCTGTCTGAACAGATCAGCCTTGCAAGCAAGGAAGCCAGCGGCACCGGCAACATGAAGTTCATGCTTAACGGCGCAGTCACCCTGGGTACCATGGACGGTGCAAACGTGGAAATCGCCCAGCAGGTGGGTGAAGAGAACATCTATATCTTCGGCGCCAGCTCCAACCAGGTGATCCACCGCTACGAAAAGGGCGATTATTGCGCCCGGGAATGGGTAGAGGCAGATCCCAACCTCAAGCGCGCCATTTCCTTCCTAACCGGCGAAGAGATGCTGAAGTACGGTCAGGCAGAAAACCTGAAACGCTTGCAGAACGAGCTGATCAATAAGGACTGGTTCCAGACCCTGCCGGACTTCAATGCCTATGTGGTGCGAAAGCAGCAGGCCATGGCTGACTACGCCTGCGATCCCATCGGCTGGCTGAAGAAATGCCTTACAAACACCGCCAAGACCGGCTTCTTCTCCTCCGACAGAACCATCGCCGAATACAACCGCGATATCTGGAAACTGTAAACCAATTAAACCCATGAAGCTGCCGGAACACAGGTATCTTCATGGGTTTCTTCTCGATTTTGAGTGCAATTTCTGGTACAATAGAATCCACAGGGAGGATTACAGAAAATGAACTTTGATATCAATGCACTGGAATGGACGCGTCAGCCCGCAGATTTTTCTATCTCGTATGAAAGAATCGAAATCACCACCAAACCCCACACAGATCTCTAGCAGCGCACGTATTATCATTTCCGAAACGACAATGCTCCCGTGTTGCAGATGACCACCGACGAGCAATTTTTCTCCTTCACCGTAAAAACCCAGTTTGAAAGCAAGCGCCGCTTTGACCAGTGCGGCATTGTGATGTATGGTAAGAAGGACTTCGCCCTCTGCTGTAAGACTGTGGATTTGGTTTTCTTCAAAGAATACATCAATGCCAAGAACCTTCAGTTCCCGGATGGTTTTCAGTAGAGTCACCGTATTACGGGCAAAACGGCTGATGCTCTTGGTAATGATCATATCTGTCTTACCCCGATATTTGATACAATCACATGTTGAACACCTTTTGAACACCCCTCCGGGAGCATGAAAAAAGCGCCTCCTCCGAAGAAGAGACGCTTTCAAGCAGGATATTCAATTCAATTAATAAAGCTGTCTATGATTCATATTACCGTATATCCTTCAGAAGCTAACACAGTCAACGCTGTCTCATAGTTTTCTTCTTTCACAAGGATATAATCCGTGTTGTATGTCGATACTGCAAAGATTCCAATTTTGTGCTCTGCGAGGATGCCAGACAGCTTTGACAGAATCCCAATCAATGAAAAGTCGAGGACTCCCTGAATACGAAACCCTCTCCAACCATCATCACGCTCGACCGTGTTTTGAGGCGTGTCTTCTGTTTTGCAAACCAACGACAATATGCCGCTTGATGAAGCAACTTGGACTGAAAATTGAGTATGGAACAAAATATAATTATTCCCTTAGAGAAAATAGGCCCTATTATGTGAACCGGCTGCATAGAGAATTCAGACCGGAAGCACCTAATAGGGCATGGGTTAGTGATATTACAATGGTTAGAGTGGGTACGAGTATTTTATTCCTTTGCGTAATCATGGACCTATATGCCAGAAAAATTATTTCCTATACAATAGCGGACAATATGCATACGAATATTGTTTCAGAGGCCTTGATTAAAGCATATCTTTCACGCGGATGTCCTGAGGGATTGATGTTTCATAGTGATCAGGGAACACAGTATACAGCTTACACGGTTAAGCAGATGATGCGTGGTGAAGGTATTGCACTTTCTTATTCAAATGCTGGATGCCCATATGACAATGCAGTAGGGGAGTCGTTCTTCTCGTCGTTGAAGAAGGAACATATTTATCGCTATGAATTTCAGGATGAGTGGGAGTTTAAGGTTAGTATTCAGGAGTATATTGAATTCTATAATAGTTATCGTCCTCACTCTACAATTGGGTATTTAACACCAAATGAAGCAGAGGAAGCTTATTTTGCCACCCAATAAGGTGTCAGAAACAAGAAAATGCCTACAGTATTCGGACAGGTGTCCAGTATACTGTAGGCATTCCAGCCTCAATGCTGCAGGACATATGCTCGAAGTCATCGTCATCGAAAAAGATGCCCTTCAGGTTATTGATGACCACATTGATGGCCCGGTTGGATGTGTCCCAGACCTTCCGGTTGTTGGTTCCTCTGGGGGCAGTGATCCGAACGTGAACATGGGCCTTTTCAAAGCGCGGAATGCCGATCTTTGCCTGCTTGGCAATGGCATCGTGGATCATACGGGTCCAGTGCTCTTCAACTGTACCTGTCAGTTCCTTCAGTCCAGGAAGCGGCTCCGGGATCACCAGGCAGACCATCTTATCAGAATCAGTCTGGGAGACCGACACTTCCCCGATAGTCCGCTTGGTTGCCGAACCGAAATCTATCATATCGTACAACACTCCGAGGATATGGCTGCGAAGCCACAGCGTCTGCTCGTAGGCCTTTACCAGCATCTCAAAGGTTACTCTTCTGTCTGTGGGAAGGTTCTCCCCAATCCTGTCAAGAGTCTTATGCAGATCGATAAAGACGGATATTCACTCCTTTCGCTTCGTTTACATCCGGATACATCTGAGCCACCTCCAGATCCTCCGGGTACACCACCATGAAATACTCAATGGGAGAGATATACCCATCCTGGGCCATGTCCAGATCATCCTTTACTTCGGCAAAAAAATG
>JBGVKN010000132.1:0-2506 GCA_045123795.1 Faecousia sp.
CGAGGAGAATCTGGAACTGCTGGAGAAGGGTACCTGCAACCTGTTCCACCATGTGAACACCATCAAGAAGTCCGGTATCAACCCCGTGGTCTGCATTAACCGCTTCTACACCGATACCGATGCAGAAATTGCTCTGCTGAAGAAGATGTGTGCTGAGCGCGGTGTCCGCTGTGCAGAGTCCAATCACTGGCGCTACGGCGGCGAGGGTGCTGCTGAGCTGGCTCGCGTGGTTGTGGAAGCCTGTGAGGATCCCGTGGACATCAAGTTCCTGTACGATCTGGAGATGCCCCTGCGTCAGCGCGTTGAGCTGATCGCCAAGGAAGTCTACGGCGCTGACGGTGTTGACTGGGCACCTCTGGCTGTTGAGAAGGCAAAGCGCTTCGAGACCGATCCCAAGTATGCTGACTACTGCACCATGATGGTCAAGACCCACCTGTCCCTGTCTGACGATCCCACCAAGAAGGGTACCCCCACCGGCTGGCGTCTGGCAGTCCGTGACATTCTGGAGTACGGCGGCGCCAAGTTCCTGTGCCCCATGGCCGGCACCATCTCCATGATGCCCGGTACTGCGGCTGACCCCGCTTACCGCCGCGTCGATGTGGACACCGAAACCGGCAAGGTTTCCGGCCTGTTCTAATCCAAATTTCCCCCAGGCACAGGCGGCAAACCGCCTGTGCCTGTTGTGGCACATATGGAAAGATAAGAAGATACGAGATATGAGATATAAGATATTTCTCATCTGCCCTCATCGCAGGACTATCTCGTATCTCATATCTCGTATCTCGTATCTCATATCTTTTGACTATAAGGAGAGTATTTCTATGGACATGACATTGTCTTCCTGCCGTGAATTTGTTTCCGTTCTTGCTTCCGACGCTCCCGCCCCCGGTGGCGGCGGCGCAGCCGCTCTGGTGGGTGCCATTGGCACCGCTCTGGGCAACATGGTCGGCTCTCTGACCGTGGGTAAGAAAAAGTACGCTGACGTTCAGGACGAGATCATCGCCCTGAAGGCCAAGTGCGACCAGCTGCAGAAGGATCTGCTGGATCAGGTGGAGGCCGATGAAGTGAACTTCCTGCCTCTGGCTAAGGCCTACGGCATCCCCAAGGACGATCCCAATCGGGACGCTGTCATGGAGGAGGCCACCCTCATTGCCTGCTCCACCCCCATCAAGATCATGGAGCTGTGCTGCGAGGCCATCGACTGCATCAAGGTTTTTGCCGATAAGGGCAGCCGACTGGCTGTTTCCGATGCCGGCTGCGGTGCTGTTGTGTGCAAGGCCGCTCTGCAGGCTGCATCCCTGAACGTATTCATCAACACCAAGACCCTGAAAAACCGGGACAAGGCCGAGGATCTGAACCGCCACGCCAACGTGATGCTGAATAAGTACGGTCAGCTGGCTGACGAGATCTTTAACGACGTGAAGGCCGGCTTCGGCCAGTAAGCCGGCAGGGCCGCAAATTCAATAACATATTTGGAGGATTTATACTATGGCTAAACTGCTTTTGGGTAAGGAAGTTACCGATGCTTTGAATGCGAACCTGCAGGTTCGTACCGCCGCCCTGCGTGAAAAGGGCATTGCCCCCACTTTGGGCATCATTCGTGTTGGCGCAGACCCCTCTGACCTCAGCTACGAAAAGGGCGCTACCAAGCGTGCTGAGCTGGTTGGCGTGGATGTGAAGAAGTTCGAGCTGCCTGCCGACGCATCCAAGGAGGATGTGCTGGCTGTTATCGATCAGGTCAACGCTGACGACAGCATCCACGGCGTGCTGATGTTCCGTCCTCTGCCCAAGCACCTGCGTGCTGACCAGAACGAGATCTGCAACCGTCTGCTGCCTGCGAAGGACGTGGACTGCATGACCCATATGTCCAACGCCGGTGTGTTCGAGGGCCTGGATCTGGGCTACGCTCCCTGCACCCCCGCTGCCTGCATGGAAATCTTGGACTTCTACGGCATTGACTGCAAGGGCAAGAACGCCGTTGTCATCGGTCGTTCCCTCGTTGTCGGCAAGCCCGCCGGTATGATGTTGATGGGCAAGAACGCCACCGTCACCACCTGCCACACCCGTACCGTCAACACCGCTGAGATCTGCAAGAACGCTGACATCATCGTGTCCGCCGCCGGTGTACTGAACAGCCTGACCGCTGATTTCGTCCGCCCCGGCCAGATCGTCATTGACGTTTCCATCAACTGGGACGAGAACAAGCCCAACTCCCGTGGCACTCTGGGTGCCATCGCCGGCGATGCCAAGTTCGACGAGGTGGAGCCCATCGTTGAGGCCATCACCCCCGTTCCCGGTGGCGTTGGCTCCGTCACCACTTCCGTGCTGATGAAGCACGTTGTCGAGGCTGCGGAGAAGATCTGATTGTAAGATAAATTGTTGTTTAGCGGAGTAATCGAGAAACACATCTTAGTAGGGGAGGGTCTTGACCCTCCCACAACGCAACAATTTTTGAGCTGTATATTCTTTATGAATACGTTCTGTTTCCGTAAAATAACCAACGTAT
>JBGVKN010000133.1:0-8706 GCA_045123795.1 Faecousia sp.
GATAAAATGTGCAGTTTTCCTCGGCAGTGAGGTGATTTTCGCATTTTCTCTCCCTCCGTCACGCCGTTCGGCGTGCCACCTCCCTCATCAGAGGGAGGCTTGGGGTGCTCCCGCACCAGAAGCGTAAACAACAATTTATCGGTCTAAAAATATGAATTCATCCATTCCTCCCTACTCCCACAGCGGGATCTGTGCTATAATATAATAAAGGAGGGATTTTTCATGAAACTGACGTTTTTAGGTGCGGCCCACGAAGTCACCGGTTCCTGTACCCTGCTGGAATCCTGCGGCAAGCATATTCTCATCGACTGCGGCATGGAGCAGGGCATGGACATCTACGAAAACTGCGATTTACCTGTTTTCCCCGGGGATATTGATGCCATTTTCCTGACTCACGCCCATATAGACCACTCCGGCAAGCTCCCCGCCATGGTTGCCAAGGGCTACAAAGGCCCCATCTACGCCACCGAAGCCACCCGACGGCTGTGCAACATCATGCTGCGGGACTCTGCCCACATTCAGGAATTTGAAGCCGAATGGCGCAACCGCAAAGCCCAGCGTTCCGGTCAGCCACCCTATGTTCCTCTTTACACCATGCACGACACAGAGCAGACCTTGGCGAAATTCATGGCGTATCCTTACGGAGAGAAAATTGAAGTATTCCCCGGAATATCCATCCAATTCTATGACGCAGGACATCTGCTGGGCTCTGCCAGTATTTATGTTGAAATTCAGGAGGGTGATGAAACTCGCACACTACTGTTCTCCGGCGATTTGGGTAACATTGACCGCCCGCTGATCCGTGATCCCCAAATGCCGCCCAATGCGGATTACGTCATCATCGAATCCACCTATGGTGACCGGCTCCACGGTGAGCGCCCGGACTATGTAAGCCAGCTCACCGCCATTTTGCAGGACACCTTTGACCGGGGTGGCAATGTAGTCATTCCGTCCTTTGCCATCGGCAGGACGCAAGAGCTGCTGTATCTGATCCGAAATATCCGGGAGCAGCGGCTTCTACGTGGGCATCCCAATTTCGCAGTGTATGTGGATAGCCCCTTGGCGGTGGAGGCTACCCGAATCTATTCCTCCGGTCTTACCGATTATTACGACGAAGAAACCCTCGACCTGCTGAGCCGAGGAAGCGATCCTATTCATTTCCCGGGGCTGCGACTGTCCATCACCGCAGATGATTCTAAGCTCATCAATGAGGATCGGACGCCTAAGGTTATTCTATCCGCCTCCGGCATGTGCGAAGCAGGCAGAATCCGCCACCATTTGAAGCACAATCTATGGCGGGCAGACAGCACGATCCTGTTTGTGGGCTACCAGTCCGAGGGCACCGTAGGCCGAAAGCTGCTGGACGGTGCCACATCTGTGCGACTGTTTGGCGAGGATATTGCTGTCAACGCAAAGATCTGCGCCATGTCCGGCATCAGCGGTCATGCAGACCGGGATATGCTGCTGGGCTGGCTGGGGCACATGACCCAATCACCCACGCAAGTCTTCGCCAACCACGGCGATGACGAGGTATGCGACAGCTTTGCCGCATCCATTACAGAAAAACTGGGCTTCCCGGCCGTTGCCCCTTACAGCGGCGATGAATATGACCTAATGACAGGTCAGTGTGCCGCCAAGGGCGTGGTCGTCAAGATCTCTAAGGTATCCGACGGACGGCGTCGGGGCAATGCCATCTTTGATAAGCTGCTCTGTGCCGGAAAGCGGCTGGTGCAGGTCATCGACCAGTGCAAGGGACTTTCCAACAAGGAATTGGCAAGATTTACAGATCAGATCAATGCCCTTTGCGATAAATATTCGAGGAAATAATGCAAAACACCCTCCAACTTTTCGTTGGAGGGTGAAATTTTATCTGCCGTAGTCGGCATCTACGTAGCTGAGCATCTTATACAACAGCCGGTACATGGTCATGGTTTCCTCACGGGTCAGGTTGACGCAGGCTGCCATACTGTGGGGCACGGACAGCGCCTTTTTCTTCAACGCTTCGCCCTGCTCCGTAATGGTAACGATCAAATTCCGTTCATCTGCCGTGGAACGCTTGCGGGTCAGCAGCCCCTTGGCTTCCAGCTTTTTCAGCAACGGGGTCAGCGTGCCGGAGTCCAGATACAGGGCATTACCCAGCTCCTTGACCGTCACGGACTTTCGCTCCCACAGCACCATCATGGAAATATATTGAGTATACGTCAGCTCCAGCTCGTCCAGATAGGGCTTATAGAGCCGAATCATTTCCCGGGAGCAGGCATACAGCGGGAAACAAAGCTGATTCTGCAATTTCAGCTCGTCATATCTCTGTTCGTCCATAATAACCTCCAGATGGCACAATACGTATCAATTGCAGGAACAATCTACCATATTATGATAGCGAATGCAACCATTTTATTTGATACAATTATCTGAATAATTTACAAACCAGCTCCGTATACGCCACCGGATCCTCCAAGGGGAGCTCCGCCATCAGCTGACCCTGATACATCAGAAGCTGTGCGTAATCCTTTGCCTTCAAAGGATCGGTGGTCATGGCACCGACCATCGCCTTCACCGCATCATGCTCCGGGTTCAGCTCCAGAATCCGACCCACGGGGTAAGCAAACTCCGGGTTCATGCGCTTCATATACTTCTCCATCTCGAAGCTCATGCCGGCTTCGGGAACCATCGCCACAGGATGGCTGCCCAGATCGGAGGACAGACGAACCTCCTTAACCTGCTCACCCAAAGTTTCCTTTACAAAAGTCAGGAATCCCTTCATTTCCTCTGCCTTAGCCTCTAGCTCCTTCTTCTCCTCCTCGGTCTGGAGGCCAAGATCCTCAGAAGCGGCATTGCAGAACTGCTTTTCAGCATAGGTCATCAGGGTCTGGGGGATGAATTCATCCACATCGTCGGTACACAGCAACACATCGTAGCCCTTGCTTGCCAGCGTCTGAACCTGCGGCAGCTTGGCAAGACGCTCCCGACTCTCGCCGGAAACATAATAGATCTTCTCCTGACCCTCTGCCATAGCCTCGGTGTACGCCTTGAGGGAAATCAGCTTCCCTTCCTTATTAGAATAGAACAGCAGCAGATCCTGACAGGAATCTTTATGAGCGCCGTAATCGGACACCGTGCCGTATTTCAGCTGGCGACCGAAGGCAGCGTAGAACTTCTCGTAATTCTCCCGATCATTTTCCAGCATGGATTTCAGTTCGGATTTGATCTTCTTTTCAATATTGCGGGCAATGATGGTCAGCTGCCGGTCATGCTGCAGCATCTCACGGCTGATGTTCAGAGAAAGATCCTGACTATCCACCACACCACGGACAAAACCGAAATACTCAGGCAGCAGATCCTCGCAGTTGTCCATGATCATCACGCCGGAGGAGTAAAGCTGCAAGCCTCGCTTGAAGTCACGGGAGTAAAAGTCCATAGGTGCCTTACCGGGGACATATAGCAGTGCCTTGAAGGACACGGTACCTTCGGCACTGGAATGGATGACCCGCAGAGGTTTATTGTAATCGAAGAATTTCTCCCGGTAGAAGCTGTCGTATTCCTCATCGGTCACATCCTTCTTAGCCCGCTGCCAGATGGGCACCATGGAGTTCAGGGTATCCTCTTCCATATAGGATTCATAGCCGTCCTCGTCCTCTTTCTTGCGGGACTTAGAAACTTCCATACGGATGGGATAGCGGATATAGTCGGAATACTTTCGCACCAGTTCCCGGACGCGGTACTCCTCCAAAAATTCGGAGAACTGATCATCCTCGGTATCTGCCTTGATGGTCATAATGATATCCGTACCGGGGGCAGTCTTGGTGGTTTCCTCAATGGTATATCCGTCGGCACCGTCGGACACCCACTTCCATGCGGTGTCCTCGCCATACTTTTTGGAGATCACAGTCACGGAAGATGCCACCATAAAGGCAGAGTAGAAGCCCACGCCGAACTGGCCAATGATGTCGATGTCATCGTTTTTCTCCATGGCCTGCTTGAAGCTCAGGCTGCCAGACTTGGCGATGGTGCCCAAGTTTTCCTCCATGTCGGCCTTATTCATGCCAATACCGTTGTCCGAAACGGTCAGGGTGCGATTTTTCTCGTCACGGACGATGGTAATCGCCAGATCATCCCGGTTCAGCCCCACCTTGTCATCGGTCAGGGCGATATAGGCCAGCTTGTCCATAGCATCGCTGGCGTTGGAGATGATCTCCCGGAGGAAAATCTCCCGGTGCGTGTAAATAGAGTTGATCATCAGATCCAGCAAGCGCTGGGATTCTGCTTTAAATTGCTGCTTTTCCATATATATTCCTGTCCTTTCATTTTAGCACTCGATGTGTTTGAGTGCTAATATTATAACGCACATTTTCGAAATTGCAAGTGCCAGTTTTAAAAGTTGTTGGTTTGTTCATAAATTGTTGCTTAGACAATCTGTCATTACGAACCAGTGCGCACACTGGCTCGCAATGACATACTTCTTTTTTGGTGCGTCATAATCAACTAAACAACAATTTACTGCTCCATCTCTGCCTTGACTTTCCGATTCGTCGGGAATAAAATAATGCTATATAATGATTGAAGGAGCTTTATTATGCTGGAAATACTGACCCGGGCCGGTTGTTTTGTGACCATCATTCTATTAGGCTTTGCCCTGCGAAAAATCGGGCTGTTCAAAGCTGAGGATTTTCGTGTCCTTTCCAAAATCACCATTAAAGTCACCCTGCCAGCCGCCATCATCACCAGCTTTGCAGGCAAGCAGATCGATCCTGGAATGCTGGTCATCGCCTTTCTGGGTCTGGGCGGCGGAGCCATCTATATGCTGCTGGGCTTTCTGACCAATCTTCGTGCATCCCGTGAAAAGCGTGCCTTTGAAGTACTAAATCTTCCGGGGTACAACATTGGCAACTTCACACTTCCCTTTGTTCAGAGTTTTTTGGGCCCCACGGGAGTCATCGTCACCAGCCTGTTCGATACCGGCAATGCTTTTGTCTGTCTGGGCGGTGCTTACGGCGTAGCATCCATGATCAAAGATGGCAAAGGCTTTGACCTGAAACGGCTGGCAAAAGCACTGCTGACCTCTGTTCCCTTTCTGACCTACATCATCATGGTCACCATGAATTTGACTCACCTTCCTATTCCTGCCCCCATTGCCTCCTGCGCCCAGATCATCGGCAACGCCAATGCTTTCATCGCCATGTTCATGATCGGCGTAGGCTTCCGACTGAGTGCTGACCGGACTCAAATCGGCTCCATTATAAAAATTCTGGCTCTACGATACAGTGTTGCCACCATTCTTGCCCTGATATTCTACTTTGCACTGCCCTTTTCGCTGGAGGCTCGGCAGGCGTTGGTAATTCTGGCCTTCAGTCCCATCGGTTCCGCCGTTCCGGCCTTCACCGGAGAACTGAATGGTGACGTGGGCTTGTCCAGTGCCACCAATTCCATCAGCATTATCATCAGCATTGTAATCATCGTTTCCCTGCTGGCGGTCATGCTGTAAAAATCAAATTCCAGTTTTTGTATCGGGCGCATTCCAAAAAAATTCTTACCAATCAATAAAAGTCCCCTTACCCCCTTTTTCCCTCTGGGCAAAAGGGGGCTATATTTCCCATCAGTCGAAAATCTGTTCACTTCAACAAAAGTGCTTTACAAAGACAGTTTGCTATGGTATAATCTGACCAGCAATGGTGCGTCCGCACCGAAATCTTTTACAGAATTGGAAGGAGAAAACATGAAAAAGCGTATTTTTGCAATCGTGATGGCTGTGATTATGATCGCTACTCTGGTTGCCGGTGCAATTCCCGCTCTGGCTGCCAACGATCTGATTACTGTCAGACTGCACTACCATCGTGAAGATGGTAATTACGAAGGCTGGGAAATGTGGTTCTGGGATCTGGACGGCATTTCCTCTCTGAATCCCCCCTATGCCTTTGAGGACATCGATGGTGAGAAGGTTGCGACCATCCAGGTCAAGCCCGGCACCACCCGCATCGGCTACATCGTCCGTCAGCCCGACTGGACTAAGGACGTAGAGCACGATCAGTTCATCAACATCACCGGCGTTCTGGCTGGTACTGTTGACTTCTATGTCGAGTCCGGTGTGGCTTCTCAGCCCAACAAGGACGCCATCCCCACCAGAGAAGAGCTGCAGGAGAAGGGTCTGCTGAAGCTGGGCTCCGACGTCGAGCTGGGCGTTGTCATCACCGCCAACCGCTATGACGTCGCAGACTCCAATGGCAATCCCCGTGTTGTTCTGCAGATGTCCAGCGAGCTGGATTACGATGCCAACCTGAAGACCTTCTCCGTCTTCAATAAGGACGGCTCTGTTGCCATTACTGAGTGCAAGAAGGTCGGTCAGTACTACTACCTGATCCTGGCCGAGCAGCTGGATCTGTCCCGCTCCTACAACGTCGGCTTCGAGGGTCGTGAGTACGCTCTGACCATGCCCGACTACTACTCCAACGCTGAATTCGAGGACAAGTTCACCTACACCGGCAACGATCTGGGTGCTACCTACTCCGCTGCCGAGACCAAGCTGCGTGTTTGGGCTCCCACCGCTGTGGAAGTCATGGTCAACCTGTACTCCAACGGCGACCCCGCTGCTCAGCCCACTCCCGTTGAGCAGGTTCCCATGACCGCTGATGTCAACGGCACTTGGGTTGCTACCCTGTCCGGCGACCGCAACGGCACCTACTATACTTACACCGTTACCACCGATACCGAGGTCAACGAGGCTTGCGATCCCTACGCCCGTACCACCGGTGTCAACGGTCACCGTGCTATGATCATTGATCTGGCTGCCACCAACCCCGAGGGCTGGGACACCGATAAGGACCCCCACTACGACAACAACTTCACCGATGCTGTCATCTGGGAGCTGCACGTCCGTGACCTGTCCAGCGATCCCAGCTCCGGTATCAGCGCCGCCAATGTCGGCAAGTACCTGGGCCTGATCGAGACCGGCACCAAGAACTCCCACGGCCAGTCCACCGGTCTGGACTACATCAAGGATCTGGGCGTTACCCACATCCACCTGCTGCCCGTTTACGACTTCGGTTCCGTTAACGAAACCAAGCTGGATACTCCTCAGTTCAACTGGGGCTACGATCCCGTGAACTACAACGTTCCCGAGGGTTCCTACTCCACCAACCCCTACGACGGCAAGGTCCGCGTTGAGGAGTTCAAGCAGATGGTCAAGGGCCTGCACGACAATGGCCTGAGCGTCATCATGGACGTCGTTTACAACCACGTTTACAACGCTGAGCAGTTCTGCTTCAACAAGATCGTTCCCGATTACTTCACCCGTCCCGGTGCTAACGGCTCCGGCTGTGGCAACGACACCGCTTCCGAGCGTAACATGGTCAGCAAGTACATCATCGACTCCGTCACCTACTGGGCTGACGAGTACCACATTGATGGCTTCCGTTTCGACCTGGTCGGCCTGCTGGATACCAACACCATCAACGGCATCATCGAGTCCGTCCACAAGAATCACCCCAACGTTAAGTTCTACGGCGAAGGCTGGGAGCTGGGCACCGTCACTACCAAGAATGTGACTCTGGCTACCATGTTCAACTCCACCAAGACCCCCGAGTTCGCTTTCTTCAGCGACTCCATCCGTAACACCCTGAAGGGTGGCACCTTCGGCGGCGTGAACCCCGGCTTCATCTCCGGTGCTTCCGTCAGCGCTGGCGACATGAACAGCCTGTTCATGGGTATGCCCAGCTGGTGCAAGACCCCCTCTCAGTCCATCAACTACATCTCCTGCCACGATAACAACACCCTGTACGACCACATTTCTCTGGTCAAGAAGGATGCTACCAAGGAGCAGAAGGCCGCTATGAACAAGCTGGGCGTTGCTTTCTATATGTCCGCTCAGGGTATCCCCTTCATGCAGGCCGGTGAGGAAATCATGCGTTCCAAGCCTGATGCCTCCAAGGAAGGCGGCTTCAACGAGAACAGCTACAACGCCACCGATGCGGTCAACTCCATCAAGTGGGATACGCTGAACGAGGCTCTGTATCAGGATGTCCATGACTACTACAAGGGCCTGATCGCTTTCCGTAAGGCTCACCCCGCTCTGCGTCTGACCAACTCCGCTGACGTTAAGGCTAATGTCACTGCTCTGTCCGGTCTGGATGCCAACGTGGTTGCTTACCAGATCAACGGCGGTGTCAACGGCGAGAAGTCCGAGGGCATTGTTGCTATCTTCAACGCCAATGCTGACGCTAAGACCATCACTCTGCCCGAGGGCACCTGGAACATCTGTGTCAACGCACAGGATGCCGGCACCACCTCTCTGGGTACCGCTACCGGTTCTGTCAGCGTTGACGGTGTCAGCGCCATGATCCTGGTCAAGGGCGACCTGGGTACTCCCACCGAGACTCAGCCTTCCGGTGGCACTACCACCACTCAGCAGCCCGTTGACAACACCAACTGGGCTGTGGTCATCGGCATCGTCGCCGCTGTGGCTGTTGCCGCCGCTGCCGTTGTTGTGATCCTGCTGAAGAAGAAGTAATTTCTCTTTCCAAATTTGGGCGTGCCGCAAAAGCGGCACGCCTTTTTGCTGTATAAAGCAGTTCCATAAATTGTTGGGGATCTCTAAAAACTCGCCAAAATGAGAGATATATGGTATAATAGCTCCCAAAGGAGGGCGAGTGCTATGCAAATCGGTTTTTGGGATGAAAGTCTTCGCTTGGAGAAGTTGAGCCAGTTAGGAGATTC
>JBGVKN010000134.1:0-2805 GCA_045123795.1 Faecousia sp.
GCGGCCCAGGGCCCCCCCCGCGCCGCTGTGCGGCGCAAATCGCTTCCCCCGGGGGGAAGCTGTCGAGCGTCAGCGAGACTGAAGAGGAACGGCGAAATGTTGGAGTTAACAATGCAGATAGATAAAATAGTACCATTTTCAACGTTGTACTATTTCACTTTTACTGCATTCCATAGGTTAGATATCGCCATTCCTCTTCCGGTTCGGGCAAGCCCGAACTACCTTCCCCTCGGGGGAAGGTATGCGCCCGGAGGGCGCTGTCGCCCCATCGGGGCGACACATTTCCTTAACTAAACAACAATTTGTCTTACAAAGGAGGGCAACAGATGGACACCAACATTTCCCCAGTGGGGCGGTTTGCGCCGACACCCTCGGGTCGGATGCATTTAGGCAACGTATTCGCCGCATTGATCGCATGGCTGTCCGTCCGTTCCCGGGGCGGATCGCTGGTGCTGCGGATGGAGGATCTGGACACCCAGCGCACCAGCAGCGAATTTGCGGAGGTTTTGCGCAATGATTTGCGGTGGCTAGGGCTTGACTGGGATGCCGAAACCGCTCCTCAAAGTCAGCGCACCGCCGTGTACGACCGCTATTTTGAAAAACTGCGGGACTTGGGGCTGCTGTACCCCTGCTACTGCACCCGCAGTCAGCTTCATAATGTGAACGCCCCTCATTTGTCCGATGGTACTTATGTGTATGCCGGAACCTGCCGCCATTTGGCCCAGCCGCCCAAAGACCGCCTGCCCTCGTGGCGGGTCATGGTGCCGGATCGGGAATTCGTGGTGGAGGACTTGTGCCAAGGAACATTTCGGCAGAATTTGTCCACGGATTGCGGAGATTTTGTGGTTCGGCGGGCGGATGGATGTTATGTCTACCAGTTGGCGGTGACCGTCGACGATGGAGAAGCCGGGGTCACCGAGGTGGTTCGGGGCATGGATCTGCTGGGCTCTGCGCCTCGGCAGATGTATTTGCAGGAGCTTTTGGGCTTCGGGCATCCCAGCTATGGTCATGTACCCATGCTGCTGGCACCTGATGGGCGGCGGCTGAGCAAGCGGGATCAGGACCAGGATCTGGGGCAGCTTCGTTTGCGGTTAAAGCCGGAGGAGTTAATCGGCAGGCTGGCTCATGCCGCCGGATTGCTGGAGCAGTTCGAGCCAATCAGCGCTGAGGAGTTGGCGACCCAATTCTCGTGGGAGAAACTCCACGGCGAAGCAATTTATTTGAATGATATATAACAAGATAGATTGTTGTATAGACTACCTGTCATTGCGAACCAGTGACCGCGGTGCATCGCGCAGCGAATTGAAATCGCAATGATTGCCTGTGGCAATCATACCTCATCTAAATCACTGGTGTGGCAATCCCCCCCACGGCGATGCGCAAATGTTACGACTACCAACAAAAATGTCGGAAAATCCGGGAGATTGCCACGCCACTGCGCCCGCAGGCGCGTGCAGAGCGCAACCGCCGCAGAGCGGCGGCTCTTAGCGCGTCGCTGTGGCGCACTGGCTCGCAATGACATACTTTTTTGGTGCGTCACTGATCAACAACAATTTATCTTACCAACCTATTGCAATTTAGGATAAAACTTCCTATAATACAACAGAATATAAATTAGGAGGTTGCTTTCATGATGAGCAAACCTGTACTTGTCGTCATGGCCGCCGGAATGGGCAGCCGTTACGGCGGACTGAAACAGATTGATCCCGTGGGCAGCCACGGCGAAGCGATTTTGGACTACTCCCTGTTCGATGCCCATGAAGCTGGCTTTGAAACCGCCGTCATTATTATCAAAGAGGCCATCCGTCAGGATTTCATGGATACCGTGGGTAAGCGGCTGGCAAGCTGCCCCATGGAGATCCGCTACGCCTATCAGGAGATCGACAAGATCCCTGCCGGGTTCAGCGTGCCGGAGGGCCGTGTGAAGCCGTGGGGTACCGGCCATGCGGTGCTGTGCGCCGCCGATGTGATCGGTGATGCGCCCTTCGCCGTCATCAATTCCGATGATTACTACGGCAAGTCCGCTTTCAAGAGCATTTATGATGAATTGTGCGCCGCCCGGGATACGGATAAGTACGAGTATTGCATGGTAGGCTATGAGCTGGGCAAGACCGTCACCGACCACGGCAGCGTGGCTCGTGGTGTGTGCTCCACCGATGAGAACAGCTACCTGACCGATATCCACGAGCGTACTCGCATCGAGGTGCAGGGTGATGCCATCCGCTACACCGAGGACGGCGAAAACTGGACGGAGCTGGCCCCCGACACCATCGTTTCCATGAATACATGGGGCTTCACCCCCAGCTTCTTGGGTGAGCTGAAGGCGAAATTCGCAACCTTCCTTGCAGAAGCAATGCCGAAAAACCCCGAAAAGGCGGAATTTTTCCTGCCCTTTGCGGTGGCAGACCTGCTGGAGGAGGGCAAAGCCCGGGCCAAGGTTCTGCGTTCTGCGGATAAGTGGTACGGCGTGACCTACGCCGCCGACAAGCCGCAGGTTGTGGCCGCTTTGAAGGCCATGGCTGACGAGGGTAAGTACCCCGACGGTCTGTGGGGATAAAATGGATAAAAAACCCGGATGTGTGACCCACATCCGGGTTTTTGCAGTAATGGGAAGATAGATTGCTGTTTAGCGGTGCGATCAAGGCCCCCTCTGACGAGGGGGCTGTCACGGCGTGCTGCAGAGCGCAGCGAATTGAAATCATAATGATTGCCAGTGGCAATCATACAAATAAAAACACGCCGTGACTGGGGGAGAGAAAATGCAAAGATTACCTTACTGCTGAGTAAAGACGTACTTTTTATCTC
>JBGVKN010000135.1:0-4790 GCA_045123795.1 Faecousia sp.
GAACTGACTGAAACTCAACACTTTCTTTTTAGACATATCCGGCACCTTCCTTTGGTGCTATTGTATATGTCTTGCAGTCCAATAAAATGGACGATTACCCATATCTTGTGGTTTGCTTACTAAAGCCGATAACCACAACAACAATTTATCGCAACATCTCTCAACGCATAAATGCGCCCGGGCGAAAGCCGGGGCGCATCTTTGGTATGGAATTAGGCCTCCAGATTGATGCCGGTCTCCTTGTTGAAGACGTGGCAGACGTTGCCGCCGAAGTTGAACTTCACAGCAGCGCCGTTGTGCAGAGCAGCAACCTCAGCACCGGTCATGTTCATGGTGGAAACAACCAGAACAACGTCACGGCCCATAGCGGTCACGTGCAGGTGGACGGAGGAGCCCATCATTTCGGACACGTCAACCTTAGCATCGATACCGGCGTTCTCCAGAGTGATGTGCTCGGGACGGACACCCAGAACGATCTCCTGCTCAGCAACATTGTTGGCAGCCAGAGCCTTCTGCTTCTCGTCAGACAGCTCGACGGTCAGGTTAGCCAGCTGAACAGCGTACTTGCCGTTAGCCTTAACCAGCTTGGCATCGAACAGGTTCATCTGAGGAGTGCCGATGAAGCCAGCAACGAACAGGTTGTAGGGGTGGTTGAAGACCTCCTGAGGAGTGCCGATCTGCTGGATGAAGCCGTCCTTCATGATGACAATACGGTCGCCCAGAGTCATAGCCTCGGTCTGGTCGTGGGTAACATAGATAAAGGTGGTCTGAATCTTCTCACGCAGCTTGATGATCTCAGCACGCATCTGGTTACGCAGCTTGGCGTCCAGGTTGGACAGGGGCTCGTCCATCAGCATGACCTGAGGCTTACGGACGATAGCACGGCCGATGGCAACACGCTGACGCTGACCACCGGACAGAGCCTTGGGCTTACGGCCCAGGTACTGGGTGATGTCCAGGATCTCAGCAGCTTCCTTAACAGCCTTGTCGATCTCGTCCTTGGGGGTATGACGCAGCTTCAGAGCGAAAGCCATGTTGTCATACACAGTCATGTGGGGGTACAGAGCGTAGTTCTGGAAGACCATGGCGATGTCACGATCCTTGGGAGGAACGTCATTGACCACGCGGTCGCCGATGTACAGCTCGCCCTCGGAGATATCCTCCAGACCGGCGATCATACGCAGAGTGGTGGACTTACCGCAGCCGGAAGGACCGACCAGAACGATAAATTCCTTGTCAGCGATGTCCAGATTGAACTCCTGAACAGCGACAACACCCTTATCGGTGATCTGCAGGTTAACCTTCTTCTCGGGCTCTTCACCCTTCTTCTTTTTCTTGGACTTCTTAGCATCGTCGCCGTTAAAGGGGTAGATCTTCTTGATGTTCTTCAGGGTTAAGCTTGCCATAATTTTTCGACTCTAAGTATGCCGAGCCTTTCGCGCATACTCTCGTTACCGCCGGGTAATACAGCGGAAACATTACGACAGGTCTCCACACTGCCGCACCGTGAGTCCTACGGTTTTATCCTCCTTTATTTTAGCGGAAATGCGTCTATTTTTGTGGAGTAGGCGCAATCCACCTGGATACCGATAATATATCACAAAAGCAACCGGACTGCAATGGTAGGTTGTGACAGTTTTTTAGTTCCGATTTTGGATATTTTGCTACGCAATTGGCATAATCGCCGAATATTGGGCCATACTACTTCTGAAAAGGCGGTGATTGGATGCAAACATTTTACTGCAGGACAAAAATCATATCCGGCTCCGGGGCAGTTGCCGAACTGAGCAAGCAAAACATTGGGCGGTTACTGATGGTAACAGATCCTTTTTTCTTCAAAAACGGCACCGCCCAGCATATTGCAGCGCACGCCGGCCCTGAGGCTGTAGAATATTTTCATCAGGTAGCTCCCGATCCGGATGTGGCACTGGCGGCACAGGGCACAGCGGTGGTGCAGTCTTTCCAGCCGGACACCATCGTAGCCTTAGGCGGCGGCAGTGCCATGGACTGCGCCAAGGCCATGGCCTATTTTTCCGGCACAACGGCCCAGTTGATCGCCATCCCCACCACCTCCGGCTCCGGCTCGGAGGTGACGGATTTCGCCATTTTGACCCACGGCGGGGTCAAGCACCCGCTAGTCGATCCACGGCTTCGCCCGGATGTGGCGATCTTGGACAGCGATTTACTGAAAGAGCTGCCCCCCTCCCTGATTGCTGACGGCGGCTTTGATGTACTGACCCATGCGCTGGAGGCTTACACGGCAAAAAACGCCGGAGCTATCACCGATGCGCTGGCGGAAAAAGCCTTCTGCACAGCGTTTCGATTGCTGCCCCATTCTTATGCCGGACATCGGGATGCCCGCCCCGGTGTCCACGAAGCGGCGACCATGGCAGGCATGGCGTTTACGCAGGCGGGACTGGGGCTGTGCCACGCCATGGCCCACAGCATCGGCGGTGAGCTCCACATTCCCCATGGGCGGCTCAACGCCATCCTTCTTCCGGCCGTTATGAGCCGCAACGCCACCGCCGCCGGGAGCCGCTACGCCGCCATGGCCCGTGCCATCGGCTTAGAGGGACGGGCGGATACCGTGGGTGTACGCAATCTGCGCACGGCGCTGATTCGCCTGCGGCGAGAGCTTGGCCTGCCCGCCACGCTCTCGCAAGCCGGCGTACCGTCGACGCAGGTTCGCCAAAAGGCGGACCGCATCGTAAAGGCTGCCTTGGCAGACCCCTGCTGCGCCACCAATCCGGTGACAGTCACCGAGGGCATGGTGCGGGATATTCTCCACGAGGTCACAGGCAATGGCTGAGCGGCTTCTCAGCGTGGGACTGGACGTAGGCACCACCTCCACCCAGTTGATCGTATCGGAACTATCCATCGAAAATAAGGCCAGCGCCTTTGCCGTGCCGGAAATGACCATTGCGGAGCGAAAAATTCTCTACAAAAGCCCGGTGCATTTCACCCCTTTGCAGGACGAGCAGCGAGTCGATGGACAGGCCATCCGCCACATCGTCACAGCGGAGTACGAAAAAGCAGGTATTACCCGTAGTAGCGTAGACACCGGAGCCATCATCATCACCGGCGAAACCTCCCGGAAAGAAAATGCCCGAACCGTTTTGGACGCACTTTCGGACTTCGCCGGGGAATTCGTGGTTGCTACCGCCGGGCCGGATCTGGAAAGCATTCTGGCGGCTCGGGGTGCCGGTGCCGTGGACTATGCCGCAAAGACCGGAAAGACTGTGCTCCACATGGACATTGGCGGTGGCACCAGCAATCTGGCGCTCATTGAAGACGGCAAAATCACCCGCACGGGATGCCTGAATGTGGGTGGGCGGCTGATAAAATTCGACGAAAACGGCAATGTCATCTACGTTTCCCCTGCCCTGTTGGGCTTAACAGATTTGAGGATCGGCGTCCCCGCCACACAGAATCAGATTGAAAAACTAGCGCAAACACTGACACAGGCATTGGAGATGGCTGCAGGACTGCGAGAACCAACCAACTTATTAAACAGACTGACCACACAGGAGCTTGGTGTTTCGTTGGTTCCAATGAAAGCCGATGTGATCTCCTTTTCCGGAGGGGTTGCGGACTGCATTGAAGCCATCCATCCCCCGCTGGCTTTCGGGGATATGGGCCCGGCGTTGGGCAAGGCCATCCGGGAAAGCAGACTCTGCCAAGGGGCATACGTGCTGGGGCATGAAACCATTCGGGCTACGGTCATCGGCGCCGGATGCCACAGCGCCCAGCTTTCCGGCAGTACGGTTTTTCATCGAAATATAGCATTTCCCCTTAAAAATTTACCTGTTGTCACCATTTCTGCGGAAGAACAGGAACGATTTGATCTGCCGAATTTGATCCGAAGCCGCTTTCAGGCGCAGGATACCACGACAGTGCTGGCTATGCCGGGTTTTACCGCCGCCGGGTACAGGCAAATTGCGGCACTGGCAGACACCATCATAAACAGCATCCCCCCGGGGCCGATATATCTGGCGCTGGAGCAGGATATGGCGAAGGCATTGGGACAAGCATTGGCCCTCCGGCTGCCCCGGTCGCGGCCACTGCTGTGCCTTGACCGCCTGCGGCTGGAGGAAGGTAGCTTTTTGGATGTGGCTGCCCCCATCGGCCCCGCCCTCCCTGTGGTGATTAAAACACTCATTTTGTCACATCATTAGGAAGATAAATTGTTGTTTACGGTACTGGCGCGGAAGCGTCCAAGGCTTCCCCTTGAGGGGAAGCTGTCAAAAATCTTTGATTTTTGACTGATGAGGAATGCGGGAGACAATCTTATCTTTTCTGCTTACGTCCAGACTTGTTCCAGACCTTTCCTGCACGCCATCCCTCATCCGACCTCACTTCGTTCGGCCACCTTCCCCCCGGGGGAAGGCTTGTAGGCACATACGCTTACAAAAAGATATACTTATTTGTAGGATATATTTACATAATCCCTTTCAGCGTTTCCAATGCTTCCGTCAGATTCTCTTCCTTGATACCGGAATAGTTCACCACCAGACAGTGCCGGTCAGCCCGGGAATCGTGATAATATTCGCTGAGGGCCCGGATTTTGATACCTGCTTCCGCCAGACCGTCCGTCAGTTGCCGGTCTGTCAGCTGGGTTTTCACCTGCAGCAGAAAATGCAGGCCCGCATCCAGCTCCAGAATGGACAGTAAATCAGAAAAAGCGCAGTTCTCCAAAAGCGAAACCACTCGATTTCGCCGCTGCTTATAGAATTTCCGCATCCGGTTGATGTGCTTTTCAAAATGGCCCCGGCTTAAAAACCGTGCCAGGG
>JBGVKN010000136.1:0-3119 GCA_045123795.1 Faecousia sp.
ACTCAACACTTTCTTTTTAGACATATCCGGCACCTTCCTTTGGTGCTATTGTATATGTCTTGCAGTCCAATAAAATGGACGATTACCCATATCTTGTGGTTTGCTTACTAAAGCCGATAACCACAACAACAATTTATCTTACTCAGTAAAAACGGTGCTTGCCGCAATTGGCAAGCACCGTTGCTTTTATAAAAATCTTTTCGGATAAGGCAAATGCTTTGTAAAGCCTAACAGATAATCCGCTGAAACATGAAAATAACGGCAAAGTGCCTTTATATCCTCAAGAGATGGTTCATATTTCCCATTCTCAATATAGGATATTTTACGCTGCGTCATATTGACCGCCTTGCCCAACTGCGTTTGATTCAGTTCCTGTTCTTCACGAAGAAGTCTGATTTTCTCACCAAAGGTCATTTCCATCTTCATCACCGAAGTCAATTTATCATAGACGTTAACTTTCTATTTACTTTTAGCCAGAAAACGTCTATAATATGCACAGATTGGAGGTGGGATACCCATGATAAGAAAATATATCCGCCGAGCATTATTTCAAAAACTATTGTCATCCGTCCACCACGCAGATGATTACGAAATCAGCCAAATCATAAGTGCAGTTATCCAAAGATATTCCCATATTTATTCGGATCAGCAAGTCATGTTTTTATCATTACCGCTTGATGACCTTGCCGAACAGGAAAGAATAATAAACTCTGTCATTCAGACACTTCATAAAGACGCATAAAAACGGTGCTTGCCGCAATTGGCAAGCACCGTTCCCTTATTCCTCCGTCTTTTCAGGCGCAGTCCATGTTCCGTATACGGACATCTGGTATAGGCCGCTCTGCCCATCAAAACGGCGGTCGCCATAGGTGCAAGCACCGCCGGCCTCCGTCCATACCTGTGCGACTTTCTTCGCCAGATCCTCACAGGCATACACACCCATACTCATAGGTGCGCAGATATCCGCTACCAGCGTGGTCTTGTCCGGCTCATCCTTATGAACACTGACCGCCGCCACTGCGCCGGTCAAATGGGGCATCAGCGTTCCCGGAAACCCCCGCTGGGCGCGAATACTCGCCACGTGTAGCTGTACAATGGCTTGGCCTACGGTATAGTACCCCATGTATCCTCACCGCCTTTCCGTGCGCACAGCCCCCACCGGTAGATGGGGCCGTTGTGATCCAGATACACTTCCACCCGCCGCAGGATATAATCATGTCCTCCTACGCTAACCTGATCCCACTGACTGATCTCCTGCTCCGCCGGGCCAATATACAGGTACTGCCCGCCAGGAAGCTGGCCCAGAGGGGTAACGATGGGGTCCATGCTGTCCCAGCTTTTGGACATACTGGGCTGAAAAAATATCCGCAGCTCCACGCTTTTTCCCTCATGCACCAGCACAGCCGGAACACCGTATTTTTGCAGGATTCTGCTGATCAACCCCCGCATATCATACCCCCCTGAAGCAGAAGCGGTCTTTCAGGTACGGGGCGATCATCAGCTCCGCCTGATATCGTAGGCAGTTGGATGCCGCATCACCGCCGGAACGCTGGATGGTAAAATCCCCTGCCGTGACACGCTCCACTCGATCCATGTCCGTACTGCCGGACATGGATGCCAGTGCGTACAAGCTGGCGGCGGCAATAAAATCTGCCAGACAATCCTCAGGTCGAAGTCCATCCCGGAGTCGGGCGGTCAGGGAGGACACCACTGCGCCACACAGCAGTTTCAGCAGTGCCTCCTGACGTTCCTCCAGATCTCCGGAAAGCAGCAACGCCTGAGCGTAGACCTGTTCCGTCAACGTCATACGTTCAGCACCGCCGCAGCACCGTCGCAGATCTTGCCAAAGCCAGAAATGGAGGTAATAGCAGCACGCTCCAGCTGGCGGTCGATGAGCTTATCGTATTCCACCAGAACGTCGCCGGCGCGCACCAGCTCCAGTGCGTAACGGTTGTCCAGGCCAATGATCACGCCATCAGCAACGGCAGAGGTACGGCAAACCTGTGCGCCCAGAGGGGTGCCCACCTTGCCGGTGCCCTGGAAATTCAGGCCGGTCATGGGGTTCTGCAGCTCGGGGATCTTCAGCAGATTGGTCATGGTGCCGGTAGAGCAGAGGATGGTATTCATGGTATAGGGATCAAACTTGCCCCAGAATTCCACCAGCTGGTCGTAACCCAGTGTGCCCTTTGTGCCGGAAATGGGGCTGGTGCCGACGGTGTACTGGACAGCGGCATTGTCGTTGCCATCGCCGTTCATCAGGACCTTCACTGCATCGGCAACCTGCTGCTTCTGGATGTAAGCACCGATCTGACGCAGCATGACGCTGAACAGGTCCAGTTTCTGGAAGCGGATCGCCTCGTAAGAAGCCACCAGCATACGGCCCCGCTTGGTCAGGCTTACCAGATGCTCCTTGGACTTGACCTCGGTTTCGGGGATGGCGGTGCCCTCCTCCACATCCTTCAGTTCCTTGTCATCATCAGTGGGAACGGAATAGATGGAGCGGTAGTCCATGGAGTCGATCACTGTGGTGGTGGCGGTGATCGCAGGCAGGATGTCATTCTCCTCCATGCCCTGACGGACGGTGCGGGCAATGTACTCAGGGAACAGCACAGCGCTGTCCATGGTGCGGAAGAACTTCTCCACGGTGGAAGAACCGGCACCCTTGGCACGGATACCGAAGCGCTTCAGCTGCCGCTGGAATGCATCGGTGCCCTCCAGCGCAGTGCCACGGTAGTTCTCACTGGGGTCCAGAGATTCCAGCACCTGCGTAAAGCTCATGCCCTCCTGACGGTACATACCCTTTTCCAGTTTCAGATTGTCGTAACCCATTTTCATTTTCCTCCTAAAGTAATGTTATATGGCCACCGGCATATGCCGATTGTACCTGTTGATGAGATAAATTGTTGTTTAGCGCAGTAAGCACCTCGGCGGCGCAGCCGCCCTTGCCTCCCTCTCTGAGGGAGGTGGCACGCCGAACGGCGTGACGGAGGGAGTGTCGTTATGGCGATGCGTCTAACGTAGGACACTCCCCCAGTCGAAAATCAGAGATTTTCGCCAGCCCCCTCAGAGAGGGGGCCGAGGGTGCAGTGCTATCTCTTATTGCCGTAAACAACAATTTA
>JBGVKN010000137.1:0-11460 GCA_045123795.1 Faecousia sp.
CTGCGGCGGTTACTACGTCAACGCCCGCTGGCTGGGCGGCATGCTGACCAACTTCCGCACCATGCGTACCCGTATCGACCGTCTGGCTCAGCTGCGCAAGATGGAAGAGGACGGCACCTTCGCTATGCTGCCCAAGAAGGAAGTCATCAAGCACCAGGGCGAGATCGCCAAGCTGGAGAAGTACCTGGGCGGTGTCAAGGAGATGAAGAAGCTGCCCGCCTGCCTGTTCATCGTTGACCCCCGCAAGGAGCGCAACGCCATCGCTGAGGCTACCAAGCTGAACATCCCCATCGTCGCCATCGTCGACACCAACTGTGACCCCGATGAGATCGACTATGTCATCCCCGGCAACGATGACGCCATCCGCGCCATCCGCCTGATCGCTGCCACCATGGCCAACGCTGCCATCGAGGGCCGTCAGGGTGAGGACACCGAGGCTCCCGTCGAGGAGTAATTCCCCGTCAAAACCTGTGCCCACCTGTGTGCAGGTGGGCACTTTTCAAATCAAACGATTTACTAGGAGGAAACTACAATGGCATTTACTGCTCAGGATGTTAAGAAGCTGCGTGAGATGACCAGCGTCGGCATGATGGACTGCAAGAAGGCTCTCCAGGCCACCGACGGCGACATGGATGCCGCCATCGACTGGCTGCGTGAGAAGGGCCTGGCCAAGGCTGCCAAGAAGGCTGACCGCATCGCCGCTGAGGGCGTTGCTTACGCCGCTGTCATCGACGGTGTGGGCGTGGTCATCGAGGTCAACTCCGAGACCGACTTCGCTGCCAAGACCGACGCTTTCCTGGACCTGGTCAAGAACCTGGCCGAGGTCGTTGCCAAGCAGAACCCCGCTGATGTGGAGGCTCTGAAGGCCTGCACCTACCCCAACTCCAACCTGACCGTCACTGAGATCATGCAGGAGAAGGTCATGTCCATCGGCGAGAACATGCAGATCCGCCGTTTCGCCCGCTTCACCGAGAACACCTCCGTCGCTTACGTTCACGCCGGCGGCACCCACGGTGTTCTGGTCAACCTGGCTGTCGAGGGCGGCGTTGACGCTACCGAGATCGGCAAGAACGTGGCTATGCAGATCGCTGCCATGAATGCCAAGTACTGGGACAAGACCCTGGTTCCCCAGGCTGAGGTGGACAAGGAGATGTCCGTCCAGCTGGCTCTGATGGAGAATGACCCCAAGATGGCTTCCAAGCCCGCTCAGGTCAAGGAGAAGATCGCTGCCGGTAAGATGGCTGCTTTCTACAAGGAGATCTGCCTGCTGCAGCAGGAGTTCGTCCGCAGCGACCTGTTCAAGGGCGATGTGGCTGGCTACATTGCCGACGCCGCCAAGAAGCTGGGTGGCAAGGTCACCTTCGTTGACGCTGTTCACTACATCAAGGGTGAGGGCATCGAGAAGAAGGTTGACGACTTCGCTGCTGAGGTCGCCGCTCAGGTTGCCAACGCCGGTAAGTAATTTACCGCAATTATGATAATGAAGCGCCCCGGCGAAAGCCGGGGCGCTTTTGTTGTTATACAATCCACTATTGTTTAACGCTTGTTCAAACAGCTCCGTATGCTCATCGACATTATTCTGCGTAATTTCGCCAAAGGCAATCATACTGCCCATCGTGCCAGCAGGCGTCCAGTACCTTGCCATTTCCATGATCGTAGGCTGAACACAGGAGGTATACTGCAGCGTATTGATCTGCGCCATAGCAACCGGATCATCAAAAATCTGCCAATAATCCAGCGCATATATGGTCGTCGGGATGATTCCACGCATCTCGTAACGCATCATTTGGGAATCAACATCCGATAGGAACGACGCCAACTGCAGTGCAACCTTCATGTTCTTGGACTGCTTATTAACACCAACAGCCTTGGAGCCCGCAAAGGACTGCAACTGTCTGGTTTCGCCGTTCAGCGTAATGGTCGGCAACTGGGCAACTCCCATATTATCCCCCAGCACCTCCCGAATGACACGGGCATCCCAATCTCCGGTGAAAACGGCATCAACAGTGCCATATCTGAGCCCATCAATTCCCAGAGAATCCGCATCGTTATAAAAGTTAGGGTGTGTGGACATATTCAGCAAATACCGGGTTACATCTGCGCCATTCTCTCCCAATTGGATACCCGCAGACGCATCGTTGCCATTGGGGCCGAACATAGTGCCGCCACCCGCAGCATAGAACGACCACAGATACCAGCTATTCGTCAGCGGGAATGAAACTCTTCCCTTCTCCAGCATGGTTTCCAGAGACTTGACATCCTCCTCCGTGTAGACGGACTTGTCATAATACATAAACCACGTGTTGCCGGTACAGGGGAAGCCGTAAACGCCGCCGTCCGCATACGTCACCGTGTTCACAACCGTCTGGCAATTGTCACTCAAGACCTGCTCCAGATAAGCGCCACCCAGCCGCGCCAACGCATCAGCCTCAATCAACTGTTCCATTTGATCACTGGGGAAAATATAGACATCTGCTGCGGTAGCAACGTCCGAGGTAACCATGGTGGTCGCATCGCCCTCAGAGCAAATACCCAGTTCCCAGGTGATATCATACTCCGGATGCAGCGCTTCAAAATCGCTCAGGCGAGTTGGCAGCCAGCTGTTATTGTCCAACTGATCCTCCGCCGGTGCCCAAACCCTCAAAGTGATCTTTGGTCTTGAGGGCTCTACTTCCACAGGCAGAGTTGTTCCATGATCTTCCGGCTCTGTCATTGTAGGCTTTTTGCGGTCGTCATCATCGTCATCGTCGTCATCGTCGTCATCGTCATTACGCACGGTGGAACTGCCGAACAGTCCATCTTCAAAGATTCCGTCGAACAAACCAAAGCTCCAGCTGACCACCAGCGCAAGCACCAGCACCAATGCCACTGCTGCACTCCAGATCGCAATCACCGGGCCTTTCTTCTTTGGCTGGATAACGGCTGCTACCACTTCCACGGCTGCACCACAGGCACTGCAGAAGCGCATGCCGTCTTGAACCGGGCTGCCACATCTGGTACAATATTTCATTTTCCTCATCCTTTCTCCCCTTTTGGGATGTTTCTCATTTTAATATACAGGAAAATCCAAATCTTGTCAACCTTGACCATAAAACAGCAATTTTCCTAACATAAAACCGTAGCCACTGGGATCAGCGGCTACGGTTTTTCTAATTATGCTTTCGATTTCTGCAAATTCTCCACATTGGAGTCCTTGATCAGCTTCTTGGGGCAAACCGTTGCGCACAGGCCGCAGTTGTCGCACTTGGAGTAATCAATGATTGCCAGATTATTCTGGATGGTGATAGCCTCGTTGGGGCAAATCTTCCGGCACAAGCCACAGCCGATACAGCCCACGGTACAGCCACGGGTGGTCACTGCGCCCTTTGCAAGGGATGCGCAGGCAATGACCACATTCCGCTTGGGCTCCACGGGTACGATCAGCTTCCGGGGGCAAGCGGCGGCGCAGGCCATGCAGCCTACACAGCGATCCTCATTGACCTTTGCAATGCCGTTTACGATCTTAATGGCATCATACTTACAAGCCTTGACGCAGGTACCAAAGCCCAGACAGCCAAATTTACAGGACAGCGGGCCGCTGCCGCCCACCTTGGAGGCCGCCAGGCAGTCCTTAAAACCCTCGTAATTGGCCTTGACCTTGGCGCCGGACACCAGATTGCCGTCCTTGTCATAGGCTTTTTCGCCGGAGCAGCGCACCAGCGCCACCTTGCGGGTAACCGCCTCTGCCTTCACGCCCATGATCGCCGCCATGGCTTGGGCGCACTCATTGCCGCCGGAGGCGCACTTGCCGATCTCTGCCTCGCCATTCAGAACGGCCTCGGCGTAACCGCCACAGCCGGCGTAGCCACAGCCGCCGCAGTTGGCGCCGGGTAGGCACTCATTGAGCTGATCCAACCGGGGATCAGTTTCCACATAAAACAGCTTGGAGGCGGCAGCCAGCACCAGACCAAAAATCAGTCCCAGACCACCGAGAATTGCGATCGCAATGATAATATCCATCTTTCGCCCTCCTTAGAAAATGCTCAGGCCGGAGAAGCCCATGAACGCCAGTGCCAGCAGACCGGCGGTGATCAGCGCAATGGGGAATCCTCTGAAGCAATCCGGGGTATCGGTCTTGTCCACCCGCTCCCGGACGGAAGCGAACAGCACGATGGCCAGCGTAAAGCCCAGACCGCCCGCCGCACCGTTGACCACGCTGCGCAGGAAATCATAGCCCTCCTGCACGTTCACCAGCACCACGCCCAGCACGGCGCAGTTGGTGGTGATCAGGGGCAGGAACACGCCCAGTGCCTTATACAGGGCGGGAATAGCCTTCTTCAGGAACATTTCCACCACCTGCACGATGGAGGCAATGACCAGAATGAACACCACGGTCTGCATATAACTCAGCCCCAAGGCCACCAGCAGCAGGTTCACCGCAAAGCAGGCGGCAGAAGCCAGCGCCATGACGAAGGTGACCGCCATGCCCATGCCCAAAGCCGTATCGATCTTCTTGGAAACGCCCATAAAGGGGCAAATGCCGTAGAATTTGACCAAAATGAAGTTCTCGGTCAACAGAGCGCTGAGAATGATACCTAAAATATCCATTATTTCGCAGCCTCCTTATCCTTTTGTCTGGTTTCCAGCTTCTTCATCAGGAACTGGGAACCGGCAATGACGCAGCCCAGCACCAAGAAACCACCCACGGGCATGACCATCTGCATAGCGGGATAGCCCTCAGGGATGATGCGGATGCCCTCGCCGCCGTTCAGCAGGCCGCCGCCGAAGGTGCCGGCGCCGAGGAATTCACGGATGACGCAGACGATAACCAGCGCCACAGTGTAGCCGATGCCCTGGCACAGGCCGTCCGCCGCAGATGCCAGCACGCCATTCTTGGATGCGAACGCCTCTGCCCGACCCAGAATGATGCAGTTAACCACGATCAGAGGAATGAACACGCCCAAGCTTTCGGACAGCGCCGGGATGTATGCCTGCAGCAGCATATCCACGATGGTCACAAAGCCAGCGATGATGACGATGTACGCCGCAATTCTGATTTGCGAGGGAATGACTTTGCGCAATGCGGAGATCATCACATTGGAGCAGATCAGGATGATGGTCACCGCCACGCCCATACCGATGCCGTTAAACAAGCTGGTGGAGATCGCCAGCGTAGAGCACATACCCAAAAGCTGCACCAGCACTGGGTTTTTGGTCAGCAGGCCTTCCTTAAACTGTTTCTTAAAATTCATAGAAGTACCTCCTTACCCTTTTAGCGCATTGGAAATCAGCGTCATACACTCCGTCGCTGCGTTGACACCCTCCACCACAGCACGGGAAGTAATGGTTGCGCCGGTAATGGCATCTACCTCGCCGCCGTCCTTGGTGACAGCCAGTTCCCCACTCTTGCCCACAAACTGATTGCGGAAAGCCTCGCCGGAAGCATTGTTCGCAGCGGCTACCGCACCCAATCCGGCAGTTTCCGTGTGGGAAATAATAGAAATGCCTGTGATTTTGTACTGGGTATCAAATCCCACGATCATGGTGATCTCACCATCGAAGCCGGAAGGAACGACCTCTACCGCATAGCCGATAATGTGACCTCCATCCAATGTACACGATGGCGCTTCGTTATAAGCCGTGTAGAGCGTTTTGACAATATCCGTTTTCAACGCATCCTGATGATTCTCCATGCTGTCCGTAAAAACAAACCCTGTATCGGGCAGCACTTCCCGAATAGCCTTATCCGTCTTTTCCTTGGTGATGGCTGTGATACGATCCTTGGTCAGCGCATTCACGCCCGCCAGCGCTGCCGCCATACAGCTTGTGATCAGCAGCAGCGTCAGCGCCAGACGCAGAACATAGAGGAATGTAGATTGCTTTTTCATGCCTTCTTCCCCTCCTTTTTCGGTGCGCCGAACTTGGTGGGCCGACCGATGCGATCCAGCAGCACCACGCAGCAATTCATAACCAGAATGGCGTAGGACACGCCCTCATTGTAGCCGCCGAAGTAGCGGATCAGGATGGTCAGTACGCCGCAGCCGATGCCGTAGATGACCTGACCCAGCTTGGTAACAGGGCTGGTCACATAATCGGTCGCCATGAAGATGGCACCCAGCATCAGACCGCCGCCGAAGAGCTGCGCAGCCATCCACATCAGGCGATCATTACCCATGGGGAACAGGAACGCCAGCACTGCCACAGTACCAATGTAAGCCAGCGGAATGCGAACGGAAATGATCTTACGGATCAGCAAATAAGCAAAACCGATCAGCAGGAGCAGTGCGGAGGTTTCACCGATACAGCCGCCCACATTGCCCAAGAACAGATCGAGAATGGAGCTTTGGGGCATTTGACCCTGATGCATATTGGCAAGAGGGGTGGCGGCAGTCACCGCATCGGCGGTAGACCACAGGCCAGCCTGATTTTCCCAGCCCACCTTGACCCATGTGGACATGAGCACCGGCCAGCTGAACATAAATGCACGGCCTGCCAGCGCAGGATTGACCACGTTCCGTCCGATACCACCGAACAGCATTTTTACAAGGATAATGGCGAAGAAATCGCCCAAAATGATCGTCCAGTAAGGAATAGTCGGCGGGCAGACGAATGCCAGCAGCACGCCAGTGACCATAGCGGACATATCGTAAACCTTGCAGTCCCGCTTCATCAGCTTGCACCAGAGCCACTCGAAGAACACGCAGGACGCAACAGACACCAGCGTCACCATCAGCGCACGCAGACCGAAGAAGTAAACGGAACCGATCAGCGCCGGGAGCAGGGCGATCAGCACATCCCGCATGATGGTGCGAGTGCTGACAGGGCTATGGACATGGGGCGAACTGGAGATGGTCAACTCATAATAATATTTCATTTGTGCCATTGATGTGCCACCTCCTTAAACCTTTTTGGATGCCGCCGCAGCGGCGTGATCCCGGATGCGCTGCTTGCCCGAGCGGAAGCCCAGCACCAGCGGCAGATACGCCGGACAGGTATAGGCACAGCATCCGCACTCGATGCAATCCATCATGTTTGTAGCCTTGATTTGCTCCGGGTCGCCGGTCAGCAGAGATTTGTACATCAGCACCGGCATCAGCTTCATAGGACACACATCGATACATCTGCCGCAGCGAATACACTGGGGATGGTGAATGCCCGACCGATTCTTATGACCTAAAATGGTTACGGCGTTGGTACCCTTGGTGGTAGGAACGGACAAGTCATACTGGGCAATGCCCATCATGGGGCCGCCGGAAAGGACTTTGTAGGGGTTTTCGGAATGTCCAACGGCATCCAGCAGTTCATTATAGCTGGTGCCGATGGGAACCAGCAGGTTCTTCGGTGCCATGACGATGTCGCCGGATACCGTAACGATGCGCTTGATCAGGGGCATTCCATCATACACCGCATCATGGATGGCCTTACAGGTGGCGGCATTGAACACCGCACAGCCCACGGCGGCGGGCAGCCCGCCGGAGGGAACCTGACGGCCCGTGACCGCTTGAATCAGCTGCTTTTCTGCGCCCTGAGGGTACATGGCAGGCAGTATGTCCAAAGTGATTCCGTCCGCTGCGCAAAGACAGGCTTGCAACGCCTTAGCCGCCTCCGGCTTGTTGTTCTCAATGGCAATGTGGGCCGTGTTCAGGCCGAAGATCTTCATAATAACCTTCACGCCGGAGATCACCAGCTCCGGCATTTCCCGGCACAACCGGTCGTCGGCGGTGATGTAGGGCTCACACTCACCGGCGTTGACGATGATGGTATCCACCTTGCCGATGCCGGAGGACAGTTTCACATGGGTGGGGAACGTTGCGCCGCCCATGCCCACGATACCCGCCTGATGAATGATCTCCATCAATTCTTCGGGAGTCAAGGCATCCACTTGGGCCTGAGTTCTGGGCTGAATATCCTCACACAGAGTTCCAAGATGGTCATTTTCAATGACCACGCTCATCATGGTGGTGCCGCTGGAGTGGGCTTTCATTTCAACCGATTTGACCTTGCCGGAAACAGGAGAATGGACCGGAACGCACAGTCCCGTATTGTCACCGATCTTCTGCCCCACCGTCACCGGGTCGCCTTTTTTAACCAGAGGTTTGCAGGGTGCGCCAATGTGCTGGGACATGGGAACTACCAGAATATCCGGCTCCGGAAATTCCTGCACCCTCGCATCACAGGACAGATGCTTGTTTTCATCGGGGTGAACACCGCCGAAGAAGGAAAACGCCATTTTGATCACCTCGCACGTTTTTTCCTTAGAGTATACTCCTTGGATTCTATGTTCTTATGATAACGTATTATTTTGCATTTGTCTACAGCAAAATCATCATTTTGTACAAGTTTTCATCCCAGAATACTTATATATCGTGCAAAGTAACGAAGTTTGCACCATGCAAAAAGCGCCTGTCCCGATTGGGACAGGCGCTTTTACAACTAAATTAGGCCTTCTCCAGAGCCAGAGTTCTGGTGGTCAGGTCGCAGACCTCGCTGGGTCCAAAGTACTGGATCGCACCGGGATAGGTGAAGCAGGTTTCCACAGCCCACTGGGCACGATTCTCGGCGAAGAACTTGAAGGGAGCGCCCTCCAGCTCAACCAGAGCCTTGCGGATAACGGGCTTATCGGCGCCGTGGCGGCGCTCGATATTCATCATCTTGGTGATGGGCATACCGCCGGCAACCCACTCCTCAGCGGGAGCCTGCAGGTTGGAAACCTTGGACAGGTAGCCGGTGTAGCCGTACTGGATCAGCATAGCGGCATTGTAGCCCAGGGAGTAGCAGTAGTCAGCATCGAAGTTGGAGGGGAAAGCGCAACGGCCTTCGTAGCCCAGGAAGTGATGCAGAGCGGAGAACTTGCCGGTGTAGGTGCCAGCAGCCTTACGGGCAGCCAGATTGTCCTTAACCAGAGCGGAGAACAGCTTCTCGGACTCGATCAGGGAAACCTGCACGTTGCCGTGGGGGTCACGCTCCAGGAACAGCTGCTGCTGGATGTTCTCGGGCAGGATGGCGAAGACAGCGAAGGAGCCCTCGGTCAGGCCATTCTTAATGAAGTCATACTTGGCGGCCCAAGTGGGCAGAGCATTGAAGGCATCAGCCTTAGCGCCGGCCAGCAGCTCGTTGATCTCAGCGATCAGCACAGAGAACTCGGGAACGAACTCAACAATGCCCTCGGGGATGATGGCAACGCCGAAGTTCCAGCCCTTGGCGGCACGCATCGCCACGGAGTCAGCAATGTAGTCAGCGATCTGAGCCAGGGACATCTTCTTAGCGGCAACTTCCTCGCCGATCAGGCAGATGTTGGGCTGCGTCTCCAGAGCGCACTCCAGAGCAACGTGAGAAGCGGAACGGCCCATGACCTTGACGAAGTGCCAGTACTTCTTAGCGGAGTTGGCATCACGCTCGATGTTGCCGATGATCTCGGAGTAGGTCTTGGTAGCGGTGTCGAAGCCGAAGGAGCACTCGATGTCCTCGTTCTTCAGGTCGCCGTCGATGGTCTTGGGGCAGCCGATGACCTGAATACCGGTGTTGTTAGCAGCGCAGTACTCAGCCAGCACAGCGGCGTTGGTGTTGGAGTCGTCACCGCCGATGATGACCAGAGCGTTGACACCATGGGTCTTGCAGTTCTCAACAACCACAGCGAACTGCTCCTGGGTCTCCAGCTTGGTACGGCCGGAGCCGATGATGTCGAAGCCGCCGGTGTTGCGGTACTGGTTGATGTAGTCATCCTCGAACACGATGAAATCGTTGTCCAGCAAACCGCTGGGGCCGCCCTTGAAGCCGATCAGGACATTCTCAGGGTTGGTGGCCTTCAGAGCATCGTACAGGCCGCAGATAACGTTGTGACCGCCGGGAGCCTGACCGCCGGACAGGATCACGCCGACAACCTGCTTCTTAGCTTCAGAGGTGTTCTCACCCTTCTGGAAGGTGATCTCATTCTTGCCGTAAGTATTGGGGAACAGAGCCTTGATCTTCTCCTGATCAGCGACGCTCTCGGTGGCACTGCCGTTCTTAACGCAGATCTCGGAGATGCCGTTTCTGAGCATGCCGGGGAGCTTGGGCTGATACTGGTATCTTGCAATCTGAAGGGGTGAAAGTTTCATAGAAAATACTCCTTAAGTTGATTTTTGGTAAATTCCTACCGTATATTATACGTCATTTCCCGCCAAACGTAAATAGTGACTTTTGTTTATTTTTTCACGGAATGCACCCAATAAGTACAGCGGTCTGCACAGGAAGTTGGATTTTGAAATATTTATATTGAAAAAAGGAAAAAACGTGATATAATGTATTCGACTAAATGCGGTTTCGCACCGCTGAATTAAGAAAGGATTGATTCCAATGGCTCTTGTAACTACTACCGAGATGTTTAAGAAGGCCTACAACGGCGGCTACGCTGTCGGCGCTTTCAACGTCAACAACATGGAAATCGTTCAGGGCATCACCGAGGCTTGCAAGGAGGAGAACGCTCCCGTTATCCTGCAGGTTTCCAAGGGTGCCCGTGCCTACGCCAACCACACCTACCTGGTGAAGCTGGTTGAGGCCGCTGTCATCGAGTGCCCCGAAATTCCCATCGCTCTGCACCTGGACCACGGCGACAGCTTCGAGACCTGCAAGTCCTGCATCGACGGCGGCTTCACCTCCGTCATGATCGACGCTTCCTCCAAGTCTTTCGAGGAGAACATCGAGATCACCAAGAAGGTTGTTGAGTACGCTCACGATCATGGTGTCGTCGTTGAGGCTGAGCTGGGCTCTCTGGCCGGCATTGAGGATGAGGTCAACGTTTCCGCTGAGGCCGCTTCCTACACCCGTCCCGAGGAGGTCGAGGAGTTCGTTGCCCGTACCGGCTGTGACTCTCTGGCCATTGCCATCGGCACCTCCCACGGCGCTTACAAGTTCACTCCCGAGCAGTGCACCGTCAACGAGAACGGCATTCTGGTTCCTCCCGCTCTGCGTTTCGATGTTCTGGAAGAGGTCACCAAGCGTCTGCCCGGCTTCCCCATCGTTCTGCACGGCTCTTCCTCCGTTCCTCAGGAGTACGTCGCCATGGTCAACGCCAACGGCGGCAAGATGCCCAACGCCATCGGTGTGCCCGAGGAGCAGCTGCGTAAGGCCGCTTCCCTGTCCGTCTGCAAGATCAACATCGACTCCGACCTGCGTCTTGCAATGACCGGCACCATCCGTAAGTTCTACAACGATCACCCCGAGAAGTTCGACCCCCGCGAGTACCTGAAGCCCGCCCGTGCCAACATCAAGGAGATCGTTCGTCACAAGCTGATCAACGTTCTGGGCTGCGCCGGCAAGGCCTAATCGATCCCTACTTATACCAAAAGACCTCCCTTTCAAATGATATGTACCCAGTTTTCTGGACACTGTCATTTGAATTGAACAATTAGTTAACCATCATGGATGCTTCCCTGAATTTTGAGGGAGGCATCCATTTTGTTTTCACCTGGATTCTCCTGTTATTGTAATAATCAATATATT
>JBGVKN010000138.1:0-8725 GCA_045123795.1 Faecousia sp.
CACATCAATTATTGGAGGAGAAAAACAATGGCTGATCTGTTCAAATATCTTCAGGAGCGTCCCTATCCCGGCCGCGGCATCCTGCTGGGCAACCTGCCCGAAGGTCAGGCGCTGTGCGCCTACTTCATCATGGGCCGCAGCGAAAACAGCCGCAACCGAGTCTTTGAGAAGACCGAGGACGGCATCCGCACCAAGGCTTATGACGAGAGCAAGATGGTGGATCCCTCTCTGATCATCTATCATCCCGTCCGCCAGGTGGGCGACAAGTTCGTGGTCACCAACGGCGACCAGACCGACACCATCCGGGACTTCCTGGTGGAGGGCAAGACTTCCGAGGCTTCTCTCCGCACCCGTGAGTTCGAGCCCGACGGCCCCAACTGGACTCCCCGCGTATCCGGCGTGCGCTATGCCTGCGGCGGCTATCAGATGTCCATTCTGAAGAGCGCCGATGCCGAAGGCACCGCCTGCACCCGCAATTTCTTTGAATATGCCCCCAAGAACGGCGTGGGCCGTTTCATCAGCACCTATGAGGGCTTCGGCTCTCCCCTGCCCTCGTTCCACGGCGAGCCCGTTCAGATGGACCTGCCCCAGATGACCGCCAAGGAGTATGCCGAGGCCATCTGGAACGCCCTGAACGCCGACAACAAGGTCTCCCTGTATGTCAAGCTGGGCGACGAGGTCATCATCATCAACAAGCATCAGGAGGTCTGATCCATGAAAGAACTGGAACTGAAATACGGTTGTAACCCCAATCAGAAGCCTTCCCGCCTGTTCATGAAGGAAGGCGAGCTGCCCATCGAAGTGCTGTGCGGCAAGCCCGGCTACATCAACTTCATGGACGCCTTTAACTCCTGGCAGCTGGTCAAGGAGCTGAAGGAAGCCACCGGCATGGCTTGCGCCACTTCCTTCAAGCACGTTTCCCCCACCTGCGCCGCCGTGGGCAAGCCCCTGAGCGCTGACCTAAAGAAGGCCTGCTTTGTCGAAGACATTGAGGGTCTGGACGAGAACCCTCTGGCTTGCGCCTATGCCCGTGCCCGTGGTGCTGACCGTCTTTGCTCCTTCGGCGACTGGGTCGCTCTGAGCGATGTGTGCGATGCCATGACCGCATCCATGATCGCCAAGGAAGTTTCCGACGGTGTCATCGCCCCCGGCTACACCGAGGAGGCTCTGGCAATTCTGAAGGGTAAGCGTGGCGGTAATTATAATGTAGTCGCTATCGACCCCAACTACGTCCCCGCCGTTCAGGAAACCAAGCAGATCTTCGGCATCACCTTCGAGCAGGGTCGCAACAACTTCAAGATCAGCGAGGAGCTGCTGGGCAACATCGTCACCGCCAACAAGGAGCTTCCCGAGGATGCTAAGATCGACCTGATCATCTCCCTGATCACCCTGAAGTACACCCAGTCCAACTCCGTCTGCTTTGCATACGACGGTCAGGCCATCGGTGTGGGTGCCGGTCAGCAATCCAGAGTCCATTGCGTCCGTCTGGCTGGCGGCAAGGCCGACACCTGGTTCCTGCGTCAGCATCCCAAGACGCTGAACCTGCCCTTCCGTGCCGATCTGGGCCGTCCCGGCCGTGACAACGTCATCGACGGCTACATCAACGGTAACGAGGAGGACGTTTGCGCCGAGGGTATCTGGCAGAACTACTTCACCGTCCGTCCCGAGCCTCTGACCGCCGAGGAGAAGCGTGCATGGCTGGATAGCCGTGATGCCGTGGCTCTGGGCTCCGATGCCTTCTTCCCCTTCCCCGACTCCGTTAAGCGTGGTGTGGCTTCCGGCGTGAAGTACATCGCTCAGCCCGGCGGTTCCATCCGTGACGATCTGGTCATCGCCGAGTGCGATAAGAACGATATCGTCATGGCCTTCACCGGCATGCGTCTGTTCCACCACTAATTATCTACCCTCAGGGGACGGTTTTCGCCGCCCCCTGTCGGTGCGTTTTTGGACAGTAAGAAAGGACGGCCCTTGGCCCCCTCTCTGAGGGGGCTGTCACGCAAACAGCGTGACTGGGGGAGTGTCCTAAAAAATAACGACACTCCCTCCGTCAGCCCATTCGGGCTGCCACCTCCCTCAAAGAGGGAGGCAAGGGATTGTACCATACTTGGAGGTAACCACATGAACATCCTCGTCGTGGGCGGTGGCGGTCGTGAACACGCCATTATCCGCTCCTTAAAGAAAAATCCCGACGTAGAAACCATCTACGCCCTGCCCGGCAACGGCGGCATCGCCGCAGACGCCACCTGCGTGGGCATTGCCGCCACGGACATTGACGGCATCGTGGGCTTCGCAAAGGAAAACGCCATCGATTACGCCGTGGTCGCACCCGATGACCCCCTGGTTCTGGGCTGTGTTGACCGGCTGAATGAGATCGGCATTCCCTGCTTCGGCCCCAAGGCCAACGCCGCCATCATTGAGGGCAGCAAGGCCTTCGCCAAGAACCTGATGAAAAAGTACGGCATCCCCACCGCCGCTTACGAGATCTTCACCGACCTGAACGCGGCCCTGAAATATCTGGAAACCGCCCCCATCCCCACGGTCATCAAGGCCGACGGTCTGGCGCTGGGCAAGGGTGTCATCATTGCGATGACCCGTGAGGAGGCCGTCACCGCCGTCACCGATATGATGGCAAACGCCAAGTTCGGCAAATCCGGCTCCACTGTGGTTATTGAGGAATTCCTGGAAGGCCCCGAGGTGTCCGTTCTGGCCTTCACCGACGGCAAGGTCGTGCGCCCCATGGTGTCTTCCATGGATCACAAGCGTGCCGGCGACAATGACACCGGCCTGAACACCGGCGGCATGGGCACCATCGCCCCCAACCCCTGCTACACCGAGGAAATCGCCAAGGTTTGCATGGAAACCATCTTCAAGCCCACCATCCGTGCCATGAAGAAGGAAAAGCGCACCTTCCAGGGCTGCCTGTACTTCGGTCTGATGATCACCAAGGACGGCCCCAAGGTCATTGAGTACAACTGCCGCTTCGGCGATCCCGAAACGCAGGTTGTCCTGCCCCTGCTGAAAAGCGACCTACTGACCGTTATGATGGCCTGCACCAACGGCACGCTGGCAAAAACCCCCGTTAAGTTCTCCAAGAAGCACGCCTGCTGTGTGGTCAAGGCATCTGCCGGCTACCCCGAAAGCTACAAGAAGGGCTACAAGCTGACCATGTCCGACCGTGCCGCCGCCGCAACCTTCGTTGCCGGTGCCAAGCTGGAAGATGGCAAGCTGGTCACCTCCGGCGGCCGTGTCACCGGCACCACCGCCGTGCGCTCTACCTTGGAAGAAGCCATCACCGCCGCCTACCGGCTCTCCGCCGGTGTCAAGTTCGCCAATGCCTATTGCAGAAGCGATATTGGCCAGAGAGCGCTGAGAGAGAGCAAATAATTTATACTGTCATTGCGAGCTAGTGCGCACACCGGCGTGGCAATCCCCTAAGGTTTCCGTGAATACCGGGAGATTGCCACGGTCGCTGCGCTCCCTCGCAATGACACAAGAAAAATAAACTAGGAGGAACCCCCCATGGTTTATCGCATTTATGTTGAAAAGAAAGAAGGCCTTGACAACGAGGCCAAGGGCCTGCTGGGTGAAGCAAAAAACCTGCTGGGTCTGACGAACCTTGAGGATGTGCGCATCTTCAACCGCTACGACGCAGAAAACATCACCGAGGAACTGTTTGACTACGCCGTCAAGACCGTGTTCTCCGAGCCCCAGCTGGACGTTGCCGCTCCCGAGGTGGATCTGCCCGGTGCCATCGTCTTCGCCGTGGAGGCTCTGCCCGGTCAGTTCGACCAGCGTGCCGACTCCGCCGCCCAGTGCATCCAGATCATTTCTCAGGGCGATCGCCCCCTGATCCGCACCGCCAAGGTCTACGCCCTGTACGGTAAGCTGTCCGAGCAGAACATCGCTGATTTTAAGAAGTACGTCATCAACCCCGTGGAGTGCCGGGAGGCCGCTCTGGAGCTGCCCGAAACCCTGGCGATCCAGTACGAAATCCCCACCGAGGTTGCCACGATCACCGGCTTTACCAAGCTGGACAAGGATGGTCTGGCTGATTTCATCAAGTCTTATGGCCTTGCCATGGACTTGGACGACATCACCTTCTGCCAGAGCTACTTCGTTTCCGAGGATCGTGACCCCACCATCACCGAAATCCGCATGATCGACACCTACTGGTCTGATCACTGCCGTCACACCACCTTCGGCACCATCATCGACGATGTGAAGTTCGAGGACGAGCTGCTGCAGCGTACATACGAGGAATACATTGCCACCCGCAATGCCCTCGGCAGAGAGAATAAGCCCATCTGCCTCATGGATCTGGCTACTGTGGCTGTCCGCCACCTGAAGGCGAGCGGCAAGCTGCCTAAGCTGGACGAGAGCGAGGAGATCAACGCCTGCACCGTCAAGATCGACGTGACCGTAGACGGCGAGGTGGAGCCTTGGCTGCTGCTGTTTAAGAACGAAACCCACAACCACCCCACGGAGATCGAGCCCTTCGGCGGTGCGGCGACCTGCATCGGCGGTGCCATCCGTGACCCCCTGTCCGGCAGAAGCTACGTCTACGGCGCCATGCGTGTCACCGGTGCCGCTGACCCCCTGAAGCCCGTATCCGAAACCATCCCCGGCAAGCTGCCCCAGCGCAAGATCGTCACCACTGCCGCCGCCGGTTATTCCAGCTACGGCAACCAGATCGGTCTGGCTACCGGCATTGTCGATGAGATCTATCACCCCGGCTACGCCGCTAAGCGCATGGAGATCGGTGCGGTCATCGCCGCCGCTCCTGCAGAAAATGTCCGCCGGGAACGCCCCGAAGCAGGTGACGTGGTCATCCTGCTGGGCGGCAACACCGGCCGTGACGGCATTGGCGGTGCCACCGGCTCCTCCAAGGCTCACAACGTCCAGTCTGTGGAAACCTGCGGCAGTGAGGTTCAGAAGGGCAACGCCCCCGAGGAGCGCAAGCTCCAGCGTCTGTTCCGCAACGCCGAGGCTTCCAAGCTGATCAAGCGCTGCAACGACTTCGGCGCAGGCGGTGTTTCCGTTGCCATCGGCGAGCTGGCTGACGGCCTGACCATCGACCTGAACGCCGTTCCCAAAAAGTACGAGGGTCTGGACGGCACTGAGATCGCCATTTCCGAATCCCAGGAGCGTATGGCCGTGGTGGTCGAAGCCAAGGACGTTGATCGTTTCCTTGAGCTGGCTCTGACCGAGAACCTGAACGCTGTTCCCGTGGCCACCGTCACCGAGGAAGCAAGACTGGTCATGCACTGGAACGGCAAGACCATCTGCGACATCAGCCGTGATTTCCTGAACTCCAACGGTGCGGACAAGCACATCACCTGCGCTCCCGCCGCTCCTGTTGCTTACGACAAGACCGTTTCCGGCACCTTCGCCGAGAATTTCAAGGCCGTCGCCACGGATCTGAACACCTGCTCCAAGCGTGGCCTTTCCGAGCGGTTCGACTCCACCATCGGTGCCGGCACTGTGCTGATGCCCTTCGGCGGCAAGAACCAGCTGACCCCCATTCAGGCCATGGTGCAGAAGATCAGCGTCGAGAAAAAGCACACCGACGACTGCTCCTTCATGTCCTTCGGCTACAACCCCTTCATCACCGAGAAGAGCCCCTACCACGGTGCTTATCTGGCAGTTGTGGAGTCCGTTTCCAAGCTGATCGCCAGCGGTGCGAAGTTTGAAGACGTTTACCTGACCTTCCAGGAGTATTTCGAGCGTCTGAACAAGGACGCAAAGCGTTGGGGCAAGCCCCTGGCGGCTCTGCTGGGCGCTTTCAAGGCCCAGATGAATTTGGGCATCGGCTCCATCGGCGGCAAGGACTCCATGTCCGGCTCCTTTGAAAATCTGGATGTGCCCCCCACGCTGGTGTCCTTCGCTGTGACCACCGGCAAGACTTCTGATGTTGTCAGCCCCGAATTCAAGGCCGCTGGTCATACTGTATGCCTGCTCAAGCCCGAGCTGGACGAGAACGGCCTGCCTGTGACCGCTTCTCTGATCGAGAATTTCAACACCGTCACCGAACTGCTACGCAGTGGCAAGGCTGTTTCCGCCTACACCCCCGGCATGGGCGGCGTGGCAGAGGCCGTCATGAAGATGGGCTTCGGCAACGGCTTTGGCATGACCATTGACGAAAATGTGTCCATGGACACCCTGTTCGGCTACAATTACGGCGCATTCGTGCTGGAAATGGCCGAGGGTACCGTCGGTCAGGTCATCGGCGTGACCACCGAGGGCGACTTCTCCTACAAGGGTGAGATTCTGACCCAGAACGAGATCCTGAACGCCTACGAAAACAAGCTGGAGAGTGTCTACGCTTGCAACATTGCCGCTCCCGAGGGCGAAATGAAGACCTTCTCCTATGAAGCAGTCAGCCGTGTGGCTCCCGCCATCAAGGTTGCAAAGCCCAAGGTGCTGATCCCCGCCTTCCCCGGCACCAACTGCGAGTACGACTCCGCCAAGGCCGTCCGTGACGGCGGTGCCGAGCCGGAGATCATGGTCATCAACAACCTGTCCGCTGACGGCATCGCAAGAAGTGTGGAAAACTTCGCCAAGGCTCTGAAGGACGCCCAGATGGTCTTCATCCCCGGCGGCTTCTCCGGCGGCGACGAGCCCGACGGCTCCGGCAAGTTCATCACCGCCTTCTTCCGCAATGCCGCCATCAAGGAAGGCGTCACCGATTTGCTTGAAAACCGGGACGGCCTGATGCTGGGCATCTGCAACGGCTTCCAGGCTCTGATCAAGCTGGGTTTGGTGCCCTACGGCAAGATCATCGACACCGATGAAAACTGCCCCACTCTGACCTTCAACAACATTTCCCGCCACCAGAGCCGGATCGTCCGCACCCGTGTGGCATCCAACAAGAGCCCCTGGCTGGCTCTGACCAATGTGGGCGACGTGTACAACGTGCCGATCTCCCACGGCGAGGGCAAGTTCCTTGCCAGCGAGGAGCTGATTGCTCAGCTTGCCGCCAACGGTCAGATCGCCACCCAGTATGTTGACCTGAATGGCGAGGCAACTGCCGACATTCACTTCAACCCCAACGGCTCCCTGTACGCCATCGAGGGCATCACCTCCCCCGACGGCCGTGTGCTGGGTAAGATGGGCCACAGCGAGCGTATCGGCGCTGGGTTGTATAAGAACGTCCCCGGCGAGTACGATATCCAGCTGTTCAAGGCTGCGGTGCAGTACTTCAAGTAATTCCCTGTATTATAATGTAAGGGCGTGGCCTATGGCCACGCCCTTACTTATTGTAGTTTTATCCATTTAAAAATGCCGCCACAATGGCCCAATTATCATCCGTTGGCTCCACGGCGTAGGCCGACAGCGCATCCACAAGCGCCGCAGAAACAGTCACATCATCCTTGCAGACCACATATTCCTTGCCCGCCGCCAGATCCGTCCGCAGCGTCCGCTCCAAGGGGTTGGCCGCATAGGTGGCCTGCCGGTAAGGGGCAACGATCTGAAGATCATCCACCGGCACTGTGCCGTCTGCCCGAGGCCGCACCAGATCGTTCAGGAAATCCAGCGTTGCCTGCACATCCAACGCATCCACATTGCCACGCACACACCAATAGCTGCTGCAAGTCACGCACAGACCCTGCCGCTGCTCATTCTCTCCGCCTAAGTACAAGGGCATCATGCCCAAATTATGATCCCCCAGATTGCTGATCCGATCATAATCCGAGGTACTTCCCAAGAGGAACACCGCTTTTTCGTTGATAAATTCATTCAGGCTGTCCTGTGAGGTAATCTGCCGCAGCGCATCCGGCTGACAGACCGCATTTGCCGCATAAACCTCCCAAAACGCACGGCAATCCACCCCCACACTCAGCAGTCGGGCTGCAAAGCCATTGCTTAGGTCCGGGCAGGAAAAGGCCGCAAAGCCCAATTCCTCGTCGGCGGTAATGGTTTCTGCCACGTTTTTCAGGGCGGACAGGCCGGTGATCTCCTGCGGTGTTGCCAAACGGCCCAGCAGACCACTGTTATAGATCAGGCCAAAGCCCTCAATTTCCGCAGCGATGCCGCAGACCTTTCCGTCAGCCTGCAGAGTCAGATCCCATGATGCCAGCTGGGCATGCACCCCGGTGCCAGACAGATCTCGGCAGATATCCTTCACTGCAGCCAGTTCCTCCTGCGAGCGAACGGTAAACAGCGTGGCAGTGCTATCCTCTCCGGGCACCACCGTCACCGGAACGCCGGTTCGTTTGGTATAATCCTGCGCCACAGCCATCCACGCCGCATGGAGCTCCGGGTCCCGGTTGGCGATGCGCACCTGCCCCACTTGAGGCTGTGTCGGCTCCGTAGATTGCATGACAGACTCCGTGGTGCCATTTTCCTGCCCCCGAAGGGAGAAATTGTACACCAGCAAACCCACGCACAATCCGATCAGCAGACAAAGCGCGATCAGTTTTTTCATAAGCGTATCCTCATTGTATTGTTTACATAACTTTTTCTCGTGCTCATATTTGATATTATATCTGATATTCGTGAAAAAAGCAACATTTTGTAACCCGATTAGGCGTTGTGCTAAATTTCTATACACCGGTTTTGTATAATGCTTACAATGATTGGGAAAATAAATTGTTGTTTACAGGGTTAGGACACGAATTCCGTAGGGGAGGGTCTTGACCCTCCCAAAAACCTAAAACACTTCGATGCGTTGGTTATTTTACGGAAACAGAACGTATTCATAAAGAATATACAGCTCAAAAATCGT
>JBGVKN010000139.1:0-2182 GCA_045123795.1 Faecousia sp.
CGAAGGTGGTTTTTAAGTTTTACATGGGTGGAACAGACTGTGTACAAAAAGATCTGCAACAGTTTGCCGACCACAATCGTCAGGCACCATGTAGCAATCATAGCCAGTGCCACCCAAATGCTTAAGCCCATGTTAAAAACCAAATTCGGCAGTTGGAACAGCAGATATACACTAGCCAGAATGCTGGTACCCAACTGCGTCATCAGCCGAAACAGAAGAACAGACTGGGGTTTCATAGGAGAAGCAAACAGGAGGTTGACATCGGCGGGTAAAAAGATCCGGCTTCCGTTTTTATCGGCACCGATTGCTTCAAAAGCAAAAACAATCAGAATCACACCGCCCACGATCAGCTCGACCAAATCTTTCGATTCGATACCAAGCTTTTCCGCAAGACCGGGTTCTTCTTCCTCAATCACTTCGCTTTCCACGATTTCCTCGTCCCCGCCTGCGGCATCTTCCAGCATGGCAGCACCGATGCCGATGAAACCGCCGATTGCCATGCAGATGACAAGAAAAATCAGAACCCAGGTTTTAAACAGCTTGCGCAGCTGATTCACAACGGAATGCCACGCGTAATAACCAAATAACCGCATAGCATCAGCCTCCCTGGGATGCAGAATCCTCAGTATGAGACATAGCGTCCCGGCCGATGCCTTCTGTTACATCGAAGAACAGCTGTTCCAGAGTTCTCCCGTCCTGTTCCAGCTCTTCACGGGTCAGATTAGCGCGGATCTGGCCGTCCTGCATAATGATAGTACGGTCCCAAAGCATATCCACACTGTCAATGATATGGGTACTGACAAGCAGCGTCTTGCCCTCGTTGCGCATCTGCTCAATGATGCTTTTCAACTGCTTAATGGCATGCGGATCCAGGCCAATCATAGGCTCATCGAGCAGCAGCATTTTGGGTTCGGGGAGCAGTCCAAGGCAGATATTCAGCTTCTGCTGCATACCTTTGGAAAGCTCATCACCAAATTTCTTGCGCTTGTCGTTCAGTTCAAAGCGGTCAAATAGTTCATCCACCCGTTGTTTATAATCTGTCAGCCGGTAAGCACGGGCCACGAACTCCATGTGCTCCGATGCGGTCAGGTTCGGATAGAGGGAGGGCATTTCGGGTATGTAACCCAGCAATCTCCTGGCAGCGGTAGTCTTGTTGGGAAACCCTCCCACTGTGATTTCACCATCATAGCGCAGAAAACCGATGATCGATTTCATAAGGGTACTTTTGCCTGCGCCGTTGGGACCCAGCAGAACGGTAACGCTGCCGGGATCTAAGTGAAGGCTTACATCATTGCAAGCCGTAACCTTTCCATACTTTTTGGTTACATGAGAAACATCAAGCATGTTAATCATCCTCTCTATTTTGCGTCTGGTATACTGCTTTGGTATTTGCGTTTAGCTTTTGCAATCATCAATTGGCCTGCCAAGGACTCTGCGCTTCAGGAGTCGTGTATACTTCTTGAACTGTTCCGGAGATTTCACGGTAGAACGCTGCAGTTGCCGCCTGCTTGTAGGGTGTGATCCAGAGACCACCAATTCCGAAGGTCAGCAGCGCACTCAAAATATCCCAGCCAATAAAGCTGATCTGCATACAGAACAGCCGCCAGCGGTTGCCGGACATCATCTGCTTGGAGCGTTCGATAGCTTCGCTGGCAGTCAGCTCCGGATTCTCTGCCAGTATGTAGCTTGTCATAGCATAGCTATAACCCGCGATAATACCGGGAATAATGAACAGCAACGACCACAGCAGAACATAGACACTCTGTAGGAGTCTTGCACAGGCAGTCGTCTTCCAATACTGAAAATAGCCGAACATGGTGCTTATCTCAGCTTCCTTCTGCCGATCCACCAGGTCTAAATTGAACTTCATATAGCCGACCTCTACAATGCTGCCAAGAATAAACAAGGCAATACCTGTAATGACGGCAAAGATGGCAATATAGGTGGCGATGCCTGCAAAGACAGGCCAGAATTCCACACCGCCATTGGTGGAAACCACATCCTGTCCAAGGATCTGCAAGCTTGCGTTAAAATTACCTTCATTGAGTTCCACATTGAGTTCCGGTCCATTGGAGCCGATAGCGCCTAATAGAGATGCGATCAGGCCTGCCACGACTGCGATGCCCCATTTGCCCTTCAGGGCATTGCGGGCAATGCTTCTAAAATCAGCTGCGTATTTCAT
>JBGVKN010000140.1:0-5620 GCA_045123795.1 Faecousia sp.
ACAGGTCTGTGTCAACCACGGCCTAAAGGCCCTAATACCGGGCATTTGAGCCGAAATTTGCAGGGGACATTCGCAAAAAACACTGCCTAAGATAATACCAATTGATATGGGGTGGTTTTTAGAGGTCCCCAACAATTTACCTTTCGAAAAAATCTCGCAAAAAGTGCTTGACAAGTGGATAGGGGTATGGTAAAATACCCAAGTAATAAAGAAGGCTGAACGTCCGCCTCACCGTAAGCAGAAGCAAAACGGTCAATATTCCACTCCCTTTGCGGGGATACCAGTGTGAGTATGCGGATGCTTGGCATCCGCTTTTTTGTTGTTATGGAGGTGCTTACCATCGCTAAATTAGATCATCAGCTCAATGAGGAGATCCGCGACAAGGAGATCCGGCTCATCGGTGCCGACGGTGCTCAGCTGGGCATCATGTCCGCCGCACAGGCCAATGAAATGGCCGAGGAACAGGGTCTGGACCTTGTGAAGATTTCTCCCAATGCTGTCCCGCCTGTCTGCAAGATCATGGACTATTCCAAGTTCTGCTTTGACCAGAAGAAGCGGGAGAAGGAAGCCAAGAAAAATCAGCGTGTCGTGGAGATCAAAGAGATCCGCATGAGCCCCAGCATCGACACCAACGACTTCAATACCAAGGTCAAGGCCGCATTGAAGTTCCTGAGTGACGGCAACCGTGTCAAGGTCAGCGTCCGCTTCCGCGGTCGTGAAATGGCCCACACCAATCTGGGTGAAAAGCTGCTGATTGACTTCGCTGAAGCCTGCGCTGAGATCGCCAACATGGAGAAGAATCCCAAGCTGGAAGGCCGCTTCATGGCGATGTTTTTAACCCCCAAGAACAGCAAGTAAAAATACAAAAGATTCGGAAGGAGAACCTACTATGCCCAAGCTGAAGACCCATAGCGGTGCAAAGAAGAGATTCAACCTGACCAAGAGCGGTAAGGTTAAGAGAGCTCACGCTTACAAGAGCCACATCCTCACTAAGAAGACCACCAAGCGGACCCGTCATCTGCGTGCTACCGCTTACGCCGACATGACCAATGTCGACGCCATCAAGAAGATGATTCCGTACAAGTAAGTCGAATAGGAGGATACAGAAATGGCAAGAGTTAAAGGCGCGATGATGACGCGCAAGAGAAGAAATGCTACCCTGAAGCTGGCTAAGGGCTACTGGGGCTCTAAGTCCAAGCACTTTAAGATGGCCAAGCAGCAGGTCATGAAGTCCGGCAACTACGCTTTCGCCGGCCGTAAGATGAAGAAGCGCGACTTCCGTCGCCTGTGGATCACCCGTATCAGCGCTGCTGTCGCTCCCTACGGCATGAACTACTCCAGCTTCATGAACGGCGTTAAGAAGGCTGGCATCGAGCTGAACCGCAAGAGCCTGTCCGAGATGGCTATTCAGGACGCTACCGCTTTCTCCGCTATTGTTGAGAAGGCTAAGGCTGCTCTGAACTAATTGTTCATAAAAAAGCCCCTGCTGCAAAGCAGGGGCTTTTTGTAGGATAAGGAGGTGAACCGATGGAATTAAAGCATACGGCAGAGCGGGAGGGGCGATTATCGTCCTTTCTTCGAGGTGAATTGAAAATGTCCGTGGGACTAATAAATAAGCTGAAATGGGGCGATGCCATTCGGGTCAACGGAGAGCCCCAGCATACGGATTATGCGGTGCGCAGTGGGGATACCATTACCGTCCGGCTGGACGAGCCGGAGCCGGATTATCCGGCGGAAGTGGGGGATTTGACTCTTCTTTATGAAGACGATCATATTCTATTGGTCGATAAGCCGGCTGGTATGCTCATTCATCCGTCCCGGTCGAAGAACACCGGCACCCTTGCCAATTTAGTGCTGGGGCATTATGCCCAGACCGGGCAGCACTGCGCCTTCCATCCGGTGACCCGACTGGATCGGGACACCTTTGGCGTTGTGCTACTGGCGAAAAACTCCCATGTTCACAATCTGCTCCAGACGGCGCAGATCGAAAAAACCTACCATGCTCTTGTTTACGGCGGCCCGATAGAAGATCACGGTGTAATCGACGCACCCATCGCCCGGCGCCCCCTGCCCAGTTTGCTGCGTTATATCGGCCCAGAGGGAAAGCCATCCGTGACTGAATATTGGGTCATTGGGCGGTTTGATGGATATGCAAAGCTGGCCCTGCGGCCCATCACCGGACGCACCCATCAGCTCCGTGTCCACTGCGCCCATATGGGGTTTCCGATTCTTGGTGACCCGCAATATGGCAGTGACGCTTCGCAAGCGGTTTCCGAAGTTTTTTCGTTGAATACTCAGGCTTTGTGCGCCAAAAAACTGGAATTTATCCATCCCATGACGGATCAGCCCATGTCTGTGGAAAGCCAGATGGATGCGGTCTTAGTAAGATAAATTGTTGTTTACGGCAGTAAGAGATAGCACAGCAACCTCGGCCCCCTCTCTGAGGGGGCTGGCGAAAATCTCTGATTTTCGACTGGGGGAGTGTCCTGCGTTAGATGCATCGCCATAACGACACTCCCTCCGGCACGCCGTTCGGCGTGCCACCTCCCTCAGAGAGGGAGGCAAGGCGGCTTCGCCGCAATCCTTGTAAACAACAATTTATCTTCCTAATACCCCCTTGTAAAAATGCAGAAAATGTGGTAAACTGAATTAGTTTGAAAGAAAAATCCCCCATTTTAGGAGATTAGATTATGTCGAATTTAATTGAAGAAATCAGCCGCCGCCGGACATTTGCGATTATTTCCCACCCCGACGCCGGTAAAACTACTTTAACTGAAAAATTCCTGCTGTACGGCGGCGCTATCGCCCAGGCAGGCGTGGTCAAGGGTAAGAAAAATTCCCGTGCCGCCACCTCCGACTGGATGGAGATCGAAAAGCAGCGTGGTATTTCTGTCACTTCCTCCGTTATGCAGTTCCAGTATGGCGGTTTTTGCATCAACATTCTGGATACCCCCGGTCACCAGGATTTCTCTGAGGATACCTACCGTACTCTGATGGCGGCGGACTCTGCAGTCATGGTCATTGACGGTGCCAAGGGTGTCGAGCCTCAGACTCGGAAGCTCTTTAAGGTCTGCGCCATGCGCCATATCCCCATCTTTACCTTCGTAAACAAGATGGACCGGGAAACGAAAGATCCCTTCGACCTGCTGGACGAGGTGGAGCGGGAGCTTGGTATCGAAACCTATGCCATGAACTGGCCCATCGGCTCCGGTAAGGATTTCAAGGGCGTTTATGATCGGGAAAAGGGCGAGTTGCTGTTCTTCTCCGGACTGAACGGCAAGGCTAAGGCTGATAAGCTGAGTGTTGATCTGTACGATTCTCAGGTTGCGGAGCTTCTGGACAGCGAAACCAAGCACCAGCAGCTCATTGACGATGTAGAGCTGCTGTCCGCCGGACGGGAAATGGATCTGGAGGCTGTCCGCAACGGCCAGCTTAGCCCTGTGTTCTTCGGCTCTGCGCTGACCAACTTCGGTATCGAGCCTTTCTTGGAGGCGTTCCTGAAGCTGACCCCGCCCCCGCTGGCTCGGACTGCCGACTGCGGTGTCATTGATACCTTTGATCCCAATTTCTCTGCCTTTGTCTTTAAAATTCAGGCGAACATGAACAAGGCGCACCGGGACCGTCTGGCCTTTATGCGCATTTGCTCCGGCAAGTTCCAGCGTGATACGGAGTATTTCCATGTGCAGGGCAATAAGAAAATGCGCCTTTCCCAGCCCCAGCAGCTGATGGCTGCGGAGCGTGAGATCGTGGAGGAGGCCTACGCCGGTGACGTCATTGGCGTGTTTGACCCCGGTATCTTCGCCATCGGTGATACCATCACAGTGCCCAGCAAAAAGTTCAGCTATTCCGGCATTCCTACCTTTGCGCCCGAACATTTCTGCCGTGTTTCTGCTAAGGATTCCATGAAGCGTAAGCAGTTCGTTAAGGGTACGGAGCAGATCGCCCAGGAGGGTGCTATCCAGATCTTTAAGCTGCCCAACTCCGGTATGGAGGAGGTCATCGTAGGTGTCGTGGGCACCCTGCAGTTCGATGTGTTCCAGTACCGCATGAAGAATGAGTACGGTGTGGATCTGCGGATGGAGTTCCTGCCCTATGAGGAGATCCGCCTGATTGACAGCTATAACGGCGACCTGACCGACCTGAACCTTGGTAGTGACGCTGAGCTGCTGGAGGATTACCGTGGCCGCAGCCTGCTGGTGTTCAGCAGCTATTGGGCCATCGACTTTACCTGCCGCCGCAATCCCGGCCTTGTGCTGAAGGAAATCGTGGTGGAAGAGGGCTAATCGACAAAATTCCCCCATTGCTTGACAAAGCAATGGGGGAACGCTATAATGATTTCATATCCATCTGCCATTGCCCGACCGGCAGCGGTGGAGAATAGGGAGGGATAAACCATGTTTTGTCCGTATTGCGGTACACAAAATGCTGAATATTCCAAGTTTTGTGCCGGATGTGGCGCAAAAATAGGTGCGGAACAGCCTGTGATGGAGCAGCCGCAGCCTGTGTTCGAGGCGGCTCCTGTTTATGAGCCTCAGACAGTCTGCGATCCCCAGCCTGTTTGTGACCCCATGTCCATTTCTGAGTCCCAGAGCGCTTGCAATCCGCAGCCGATCTGCGAAGCACAGCCGGTTCAGCAACCTTTTTATCAGCCGAATATGTATCAGCAGCCGTCTGCTCAGCCTACATACTATCAGCAGCCTATGTATCCGGCCTATCAGCAACCGGCGCCCCTACCCGGAAAGGGACTGGGCATTGCCGGTATGATCTTGGGCATTGTTTCGCTGGTGTGTTGCTGCGTGTGGTACATTTCCGGCCTTTGTGCTGTGGTCGGTTTGATTCTGTCTATCGTATCCATTGTGCAGGGAAGAAAGGCCGGCAAGACCAATGGTTATGCTCTGGCCGGTATCATCTGCTGCGCCATCGGACTGCTGTTTGCGGCGATCATGCTTCTGGCGTTCATTGGCAACTATGATAGTTTTATGACTGAAATGGAAATGTACACGAAGGAATATTAATTACGAAAAGCAGTTGCCCCGGCAACTGCTTTTTTGTTGGAGTAACCATGGATAAGAAGAAAGTTGTGTTATTGCTGGATGGGGCTTTGCTGGTTGCTGCCGCATTGGTTGTACCCTTGGCAAAGTGGATGCTGTGGGCGTTGCCGGATTGCAGTTTGGCTAAAATTGGGGTGCTTTGCCCCTCGTGCGGCGGGACACGGTGCGTTCGTGCCTTTTTCAGTGGAGATTTTGGAGCGGCATTCTCGTTTAATCCCTTCTTTTTTGTGCTGATCTGTTATTTGGCTGCGGTACTGGTGCTGCTGAATGTGGGGGTGCTGCTGAAGGTGAAGTGGGCTGAAAGAGCCGCCCGTGTAATGACCAGTGGAGCTGCAGTGATCATTGCTGCCATTGCGTTTGCTATCTTCGGCGTGGTTAGGAATTTTGTATAGTGCGATAAATTGTTGTTTAGTTGATTAGTGACGTACCAAAAAAGAAGTATGTCATTGCGAGCCAGTGCGCCACAGCGACGCGCTAAGAGCCGCCGCTCTGCGGCGGTTGCGCTCTGCACGCGCCTGCGGGCGCAGTGGCGTGGCAATCTCCCGGATTTTCCGGCATTTTCGTTGGTA
>JBGVKN010000141.1:0-20871 GCA_045123795.1 Faecousia sp.
ATACGTTGGTTATTTTACGGAAACAGAACGTATTCATAAAGAATATACAGCTCAAAAATTGTTGCGTTGTGGGAGGGTCAAGACCCTCCCCTACTAAGATGTGTTTCTCGATTACTCCGCTAAACAACAATTTATCTTACACCTTAATATATTTGACCCAGCGGTCACGGGACCAGCGGATCTGCATCAGCAGAGCTCGGAAGCACTCATCCAAACCCAGTCCGATCCAGATGCCCACCAGCCCCCAATTCAGGACAATTCCCAGCAGGAACGACACGCCCACACTAAAGAACCACATGGAGAACAGTCCGATATACAGGGGGAAGCGCACATCGCCCGCCGCACGCAGGGCATTGACCAGCACCAGATTGCGGCTGCGCCCGGCTTCCAGCACAAAGTCCGACAAAATCACCGCCGCACCCATGGCGATAATAGCGGGATCGTCTGTGAACAGATCCATCACCGGCTTGCGAACAAGACACAGCAGACCCAGTGTACCAATGGCAATGAGGAAGGATGCGTTGGTGGAGAATTGGCAAATGGATTTGGCTTTGGCGATTCCTTGCCGTCCGGCCTCCCAACCCACCATAATGGAGGTGCCCTGACCCAAGGATACGGAGAACAGGTACACGAAACGGACGATGATATTCACATAAGTATAGGTGTTGACCGCCACCGGGCCAAGATGGGTGACCATAGCCATGACCACCATCATGGATAGGGTATAGGAGATCTGTTCGCCTGCCGCAGGACTGCCGTAGGCCAGAATTTTTTTGATGGCCTGTCCCATGGCGCTCCAGTCCGGCCGGAAGGACATTCCGGGAAGAACCGCCTTTAGTAGGTATCCGCCTGCCATGAAGCAAGCGAGGAACTTACTGACCACCGTGGCAACAGCGGCACCTGCCGCACCCATGGGCGCAAAGCCCAGCTTGCCGTAGATCAGGATATAGTTCAGCGCCATATTGACCACGTTCATAATCAGGGAGAAGACCATGGTGGCTTGTGTTTTGCCGTGAGCCCGGATCAGCACCGTAAAGGTCACAGCGATCATCTGCAGGAACAGGAACGAACCGACAATGCTCAAATACTCCTTGCCGTAGCCGTATTGCTCCGGGGCGATGTTCATCAGCTTCAGAAGCAGGGGGGCACCTGCGCCGATGCCGACGCTGAACAGTACACCCAGCAGACCGTTGACCAGCAATGCGCCTAAGATCAGGGGCTGTTTGTCCTTGGTGGAGCGGCCTGCGCCGATGTACTGGGCGCACAGGATGCCTGTGCCGGTGGTGATGATGTTGGAGATCACCTGAAACAGAGAAACGATCTGGTTGGCGATACCCACGGCACCCACGGCGTTGTCGTCAAAGCCTGAAAGCATCAGCGTGTCCACACTGCCGATGATGGAAAATAGCACCGCTTCTAAAAAAATTGGCCAGGTCAGATGGAATAACTGCCTGCGATCCGATAATGTATTTGCTTGCATGAAAAATTCACCTCTTACCCCTCAGTATAGCAGAAAAACTGATTTTACACAACTGGAATTTCCAATATCGGCAAAACAGCGGAAGCGGTGTCAGACGGCGTTTTCGGTTTTGTCGTAAACGCTGAATCGATCCACTTTGCGCCGGGAAGATTGACAAACCCTGAAAAAATAATATACTTATAATAGCATACCATGGGCGGTATGCGCATTACCCTCAAATCTTGAAAATATCAAGCGACAGGAGAGTATAATATGCGGTTTTTATACGGAAAACAGGATGTGCGCACCCTTGAAAGAGCGCAGGAAACAGGCTTTCTGCTGACCAACGGTCTGGGCGGCTACGCCTCCACCATGGCAGGCTTCGGCGTGCCCCGGTGCGATCAGGGCGTGTTGGTAGCGGCAGTGAAGGCCCCCAATGTACGAATTAATATGGTTCACCGCCTGCAGGAGGTGCTGACCATTGGCGACAAGGAGCTGTTCCTGTCTGCGCAGGAATTTGCCGATGGCACCCCCGCCGAGGAAGGCCACAAGAATCTGGCTGTCTTTGCCTATGATGGTTTACCCTGCTGGACTTACGATGTGTGGGGCGTGCGGGTGACCCGCCGCCTGGTGCTGGCACAGGAGAAAAATACGGCTGTGGTGCTGTATGAGATTGAGAACCGTTCCGGCAAGGAGGTTTCTCTGAACATCCGCCCCTTCCTGAAGTTTGTGCCCAGAGAGAACATTATCGAAGCGAAAAAGGAATTCACCTATCAAAGAGGTGTGGTTACCTCCGATGGCCACCGGATGTATATCCGTACCGGTGCCACTCTGAAAAAGATTAAGCCGGTGTGGCAGAGCCTGCGCTACTCTGAGGATGCCAAGGACGGCCGCCCTGATGCGGGTCTGACCTGCGCCGTCTGTCAGGCAACTCAGACGGTAGCACCGGAGGAAACGGTGCGTTTTGAGATCCAGTTCAGCATGGACGACAAGAAGGTGTCCGGCGAGCGGCTGGTCAAGCTCCACTACGCCCGCCAGAAGAAGCTGGTGAAGGCCGCTGGGCTGAAGGACGCACTGGCTCAGCAGTTGGTTCTGGCTGCCGATGCCTACATCGCCCGCCGGGATTCCACCAATGGCAAGACCATTCTGGCTGGTTACCCCCTGTTCAGCGACTGGGGCCGGGATACCATGATCTCCCTGCCCGGCTGCTGCCTGTCCACCGGACGTTTTGAGGATGCCAAGAGCATTCTGCGCACCTTCCTTGCTTATGAGAAGGACGGTCTGGTGCCCAACCTGTTCCCTGAGGGCGAAACCCAGCCCATGTACAACACCGTGGACGCAGCACTGTTGCTGGTGGATGCGGTGTGGCAGTACTATACTCGCACCAATGACGCAGAGTTTGTAAAGGAAGCCATGCCTGTGCTGGAGCGGGTCATTGCCAATTACAAGAAGGGCACCCAGCATTCCATTTACATGGACAGCGATAGTCTGATTTGTGCCGGCGGCGGTCTGGATCAGGTGACTTGGATGGATGTCCGGGTCAACGACATTCTGCCCACTCCCCGTCACGGCAAGCCTGTTGAGATCAACGCTTATTGGTATAACGCCCTGATGATCATGGAGCGGTTCGCCACTCTGCTGGGGCAGGATGGTGCCGCATACGGCGCACTGGCGGCACAGGTGAAGGAGTCTTTCGTCAAGACCTTCTATATGGAGGACAAGGGCTACCTGAAGGACGTGATCTCCGGTACTTATAATGATGAGCAGCTGCGCTGCAATCAGATCTGGGCAGTTTCCATGCCCTTCACCATGCTGAGCCCTGAGCAGGAAAAAAGCGTTGTCGATACGGTTCGCCGGCACCTGTATACCCCCTGCGGCTTGCGTACCCTGTCCCCCGAGGATCCGGAGTACCATCCCCACTACGGCGGCGACATGGTCAGCCGTGATATGGCCTACCATCAGGGCACCACTTGGGTGTTCCCCATGGGCGCATACTATCTGGCGTACCTGAAGACCCACGGCAAGGAGGTAGCCGCCTATGTCCGCAGCCAGCTGGACGCTCTGGAGCCCATGCTCCGGGAGGGCTGCGCCGGTCAGCTGCCGGAGATCTACGAGGGCGACTTCCCCACAGAAAGCAAGGGCTGCTTCGGTCAGGCTTGGAGCGTGGGCGAAATGCTCCGTGTCTTCGAGGCTATTGAGAAAAATTGATTTTGTAAGATAAATTGTTGTTTAGTTGATTAGCGACGCACTAAAAAAGAAGTATGTCATTGCGAGCCAGTGCGCACACTGGCGTGGCAATCTCCTGGATTTTCCGGCATTTTCGTTGGTAGTCGTAACATTTCCCCATCGCCGTGGGGGATTGCCACACCAGTGACATCGGTCACTGGTTCGCAATGACAGATTGTCTAAACAACAATTTATCGCACCAACCATTATTACAAGGAGTTTGTGTATGCTCGACAAGACTAAGCACGGCTGGTGGAAATCCGCCGTTTTCTATCAAATCTACCCCAAGAGTTTTCAGGACACCAACGGTGACGGCATCGGCGATCTGCAGGGTGTGATCACCCGGCTGGACTACCTGCAAAAACTGGGCATCGACGGTATCTGGCTGTCCCCTGTGTGCCAGTCCCCGCAGGTGGACAATGGCTACGATGTGTCCGACTACTGCGCCATCGATCCCATGTTCGGCACCATGGAGCACATGGATCAGCTGATCGTGGAGGCAAAAAAGCGTGGCATCTCCATTATCATGGATCTGGTGCTGAACCACTGCTCTGACCAGCATTTCTGGTTCACCGAAGCGAAGAAAAGCAAGGATAACCCCTACCATGATTATTTTATCTGGGCAGACGGCGACGGCGTGACCCCTCCTAACGATATGTGGTCTACCTTCGGTGGCCCCGCATGGACCTATGTGCCGGAGTTGGGCCAGTGGTATTTCCACCAGTTTGCCCCCCAGCAGCCGGATCTGAACTGGGAAAACCCCAAGGTTCGCCGTGGACTGTACGACTTTATCCGCTTCTGGGTGGATAAGGGCGTGGAGGGCTTCCGTCTGGACGTCATCGACCAGATCGCCAAGGAGCCCTTTAACAAGATCACCTCCAACGGCCCCCGGCTCCATGATTTCCTGCGGGAACTGTCTGCCGAGGCTTTCATTGAAGAAGGTCTGGTCACCGTGGGCGAAGCATGGGGTGCCAATGTGGAGCGTGCTAAGCTGTACAGCGCCCCCGATGGCAGCGAGCTGAGCATGGTGTTCCAGTTCGAGCATATGTGCATGGATTCGACCACTTGGGAAAAGTGGGACTTTGCCCCTCTGCCGTTGGTGAAGCTGAAGGATTGCTACCGCCGCTGGCAGCAGGAGCTGGGAGAAGAGGGCTGGAACAGCCTGTTCTTCAATAACCACGACCTGCCCCGCATCGTGTCCCGCTGGGGCAATGATGGGCAGTATCGTGTGGAATCTGCCAAAATGCTGGCGACCATGCTCCATGGAATGCAGGGCACGCCTTACATCTATCAGGGCGAGGAGCTGGGCATGACCAACATCAAGCTTCCGCTGGATCAGTATGTGGATGTGGAGATCCAGAATTTCTACCGTGACCGCTCTGCTCGGGGCTATACCCATGAGCAGCTGATGGAGTCCATCTGGAAGCGGGGCCGGGACAATGCCCGTACCCCCATGCAGTGGACCGCCGGGGAAAATGCCGGCTTCACCACCGGTACGCCGTGGCTGACCGTCAATGCCAACAAGGAAACCATCAACGCCGAGGCGGCGCTGGCGGATCCTAATTCCACCTTCTATTATTATCAGAAGCTGATCGCCATCCGCAAGCAGTACGATGTGATCCGCTCCGGCAGCTTTAGCCTGCTGTGCCCGGAGGATGAGAAGGTCTTTGCCTACACCCGGGATACGGAGCACGGCCACCTGCTGGTGGTGTGTAACTTCTCCGGCGAGGAAGTCGGGTTTGATTTCCCGACACGCTTCAACGGCGCCCAGATGCTGCTGTCTAACTACGAGGGCGATGCGCCTGGCCTGCGTCCTTACGAGGCCGCCATGTTCTATTACGAAGATTGATATTCGACCCGCACGGTATCCGCCGTGCGGGTTTTGCGTTTGATAAGATAAATTGTTGTTTAGTTGAGGAAATGTGTCGCCCCGATGGGGCGACAGCGCCCTCCGGGCGCAAAGGCTCCCTCTGACGAGGGAGCTGTCAGCGAAGCTGACTGAGGGAGAGATAAAAAAGTACGTTTTTCCTCAGCAGCGAGGTGATTTTCACATTTTCTCTCCCCCAGTCACGGCGTTCGCCGTGACAGCCCCCTCTGACGAGGGGGCCTTGATTGCTCCTCTAAACAACAATTTATCTTCGTGACGACTAAACAAAAATATCAATTCAAGGGTTGCGAAAGGAGGGTAATTATGATAAGATAAAAGGTAGAATGCGAAAAGTGCGCCGTAATTATGGCTGCATGGATGCAATGGAAACTGTGGGTGGCTTGCCGCCCGGATCGCAGGAGCAGTGAGTGAGAAAATGAAGATCGCAATGTTTGGACATAAGCGTGTTCCCTCCCGGGAGGGTGGCGTGGAGATCGTGGTGGAAGAACTGAGCACCCGTATGGTGGCTCAGGGTCATCAGGTGTCCTGCTACAATCGGCGGGGGCACCATGTCAGCGGCGCACAAGTTGATACGGAAAAAACCGGTGCATTCAAAGGTGTCCGCATCCGTGATGTCTGGACAGTGGATCGGAAGGGCTTGGCGGCCATGACCTCCAGTCTGTCGGCGGCATTCCGCACGGCATTCAGCAAGGCCGATGTGGTGCATATCCACGCCGAAGGTCCGGCGTTTATGAGTTGGCTGCCTAAGCTGTTTGGCAAGCGTGTGATCGTGACAGTTCACGGGCTGGATTGGCAGCGGGGAAAGTGGAAGCATGGCTTTGCTTCCAAATATATTCACGCCGGAGAATGGATGGCAGTCCATTGCGCAGATGAAATCATTGTGCTCAGTCGCAATGTCCAGAATTATTTCCGGGAAACCTACGGGCGGGAAACCGTGTGGATTCCCAACGGTGTCAGCAAGCCTGAGCGGATGAAAGCAGATGATACCCTTCGGGGGCTGGGCGTTGAAAAGGATGGTTACATCCTGTTTTTGGGACGGCTGGTGCCGGAAAAGGGTATCCATTATCTGATCGATGCATATAAAAAGATCAAAACGGACAAGCGCTTGGTAATCGCCGGCGGCACCTCCGGCACGGATGACTACATCCGCCGGCTGAAGGAGCAGGCCCAAGATGATGAGCGGATCTTGTTCACCGGCTTTATTCAGGGCAAGGAGCTGGAGGCGTTGTACGGTAATGCTTATGTCTACGTACTGCCCTCGGATGTGGAGGGTATGCCCCTGAGCTTGCTGGAGGCTATGAGCTACGGAAACTGCTGTCTGGTGTCGGATATTCCGGAATGCACCGAAGTGGTGGAGGAACATGCCGCCGTCTTTAAGGCAGGAAACGTGGACGACCTGCGCAGTCAGTTGCAATCTCTGTGCGATGATCCGACTCGGGTGGCCCGGTATCGGGAAAACGCCGGCGATTTTATCACCCAAAAATACAATTGGGACGATGTAGCAAGAAAAACATTGGAGTTGTACCATGAAAGTTTTGCTGATCAACAAGTTTCTGCACCCTAACGGCGGATCGGAAACATACATATTTAAATTAGGCGACTGCCTGAAAGCCCTGGGCCACGAGGTGCAGTATTTCGGCATGGAGCATGAGGGCCGGATCGTAGGCAACCGGGTGGAGGCATACACCGCCGACATGGATTTCCACGGCGGCTCCAAGCTGAGCAAGCTCCTGTATCCCATCAAGACCATCTATTCTTCCGAGGCCCGGAAAAAGCTGCGTCTTGTGCTGGAGGATTTTCAGCCCGATGTATGCCACCTGAACAATTTTAATTATCAGCTGACCCCCAGCATCATTTTGGAGATTCGCAAGTGGAGTAAGCACTGCCGCATCCTTTACACGGCACACGATTACCAGCTTGTGTGCCCCAACCATATGTGCCGCAATCCCGGCACCGGGGAAAACTGCGAAAAGTGTCTGGGCGGTCATTTCCTGAACTGCGCCAAGGGTAAGTGCATTCACGGTTCCTTTGCTAAGAGTGTCATCGGCACCATGGAGGCCACCTTCTGGAAGTGGATGGGGGTCTACAAGCAGATCGATACGGTGATTTGCTGTTCCGAGTTTATGAAGACCAAGCTGGACACCAACCCGGTGTTCGCCGGCAAAACCGTGGCGCTGCACAATTTTTTGGAGCCGGTGGAAGCAAAACCGGTCCAAAAGAAGGACTACGTGCTGTATTTTGGGCGTTATTCTCAGGAAAAGGGTATCGAAACCCTAATCTCTGCGGCAAAGGCACTGCCGGAGGTTCCCTTTGTGTTTGCCGGCTCCGGCCCGCTGGAAGAGCTGCTGGCAGATGTGCCTAATATCAAAAACGTGGGCTTCCAGTCGGGAGCTGCGCTGGAAACGCTGATTCGAGAGGCGAGATTTACAGTCTACCCCTCCGAATGGTATGAAAACTGCCCCTTCTCCGTGATGGAGAGCCAGATGTACGGCACCCCGGTTGTGGGTGCGAACATTGGCGGTATCCCGGAGCTGATCAAGCCAGGGCAGACCGGTGAGCTGTTTGAAAGCGGCAATGTGGAACAACTGAAGCAGAAGATCGAACTTCTGTTGAACGATCCGAAAAGAATGGATGCATACGCCGGGGCTTGTGTGCAGCCTCGCTTTGCAGACGGGGAAGCATACTGTCACAGCCTGATGCAGTATTATCGCTGAGATAACAAGAAAGTAAGGAGACATCGTCATGTCCGGTAAGAAGTTAAATGGCACGGTCATTGTGACCTATCGCTGTAATGCCCGCTGCACCATGTGCAACCGCTATAAGGCCCCCTCCAAGCCGGAGGAGGAGATCTCTATTGAAACCATTCGCAAGCTTCCGCCTATGTATTTTACCAACATCACCGGCGGCGAGCCTTTTATCCGCACGGATCTGAAAGAGATCGTCCGGGAGCTGTACAAAAAGAGTGACCGCATCGTCATCTCCACCAACGGCTTCTTTACGGATCGGATCATTGACCTGTGCAAAGAGTTCCCGGAGATCGGCATCCGTATCTCCATCGAGGGTCTGGAACAGACCAACAATGAGATCCGGGGTCTGGCGGATGGCTATAACCGGGGTTACACCACGCTGAAAAAGCTCCGTGAAATGGGCATGAAGGACGTGGGCTTCGGCATGACCGTGCAGGATATGAATGCCCCTGATCTGGTACCCCTGTACAAGATTTCCGATGAGATGGGCATGGAATTCGCAACCGCATCGTTGCACAACAGCTTTTACTTCGTGGAGGCAAAGAACATCATCCACGACCGCCCCATGGTGGCGGGGCATTTTGAAGCGCTGGTCAATGAGCTTCTGCGTTCCAATAGCCCGAAGAAGTGGATGCGTGCCTACTTTAACCACGGCCTGATCAACTATATCTACGGTCAAAAACGCCTGCTCAAGTGCGATATGAGCTTCGATACCTTCTTCATTGACCCTTATGGCGATGTGATGCCCTGCAACGGCACCAAGGACAAGGAGGTCATGGGCAACCTGAACCGTCAAAGCTGGGACGAGCTGTGGTCGAGCCCGGAAGCGGAGCAGGTGCGTGCCAAGGTTCGCTGCTGCGACCGGGACTGCTGGATGATCGGCTCCGTGTCGCCTGCCATGCATAAGTATATCTGGAAGCCCGGCTTCTGGGTGGTTTGGCATAAATTCAAGGCTTTGTTTACGAAAAAGCCCTATTCCATGTACGAGAATAAGATCGTTCGGGATTATCGGGACGGTAAGGTGACCAAGGAGGAGCTGGACAAATGTTCCACCTGCGACCTGTGCGCCACGGCCAATGACGGCCTTTCGGATATTTCCAAGGCTCAGCTCAAGGATAAGTCTGGTGAGGAGATCGTAGAGGCGGATATTGCCGCGCAAATGGAGTGAGAAGATGTTAACCACAAAGTCATTGCGAGTTACGCTTTTGGATCTTTACCTTGGCGTAATATGCGTATTTCCAATTGCAACAACGCTGATAGAAAGCGGCGCAGTGAACAAGATCATGTTTGGCGTACTCTTAGTGCTGCATATTTGTATGCTAATGTCCAGACCTGTCAGACGGCAAACCATTGTTATGTGCTCCATCCTGGTTGTAAATTACGTCTTCACATTATGCTATACAGTGTTCCCTATGGAGAATATTAACCTGTTTATATATTTTCCGTTTTACATTCTGTATACGTATTTTATGTGCGATAACAGTGATATCATCATAAACTGGTTTTCCAAGCACCGTGGGTACGTGAAGCTGATCGTTTTTGTTTGGAGCGTGCTGGTTGGAATCTCGATCTTCGTGCCCAGCTGTTATACAACGGTAGAGAATGAGAGCGTATATTTCGGTTCCTTCTGCGGTTCGATTTTTCGGCTTGGCCCCTCAGCGGTGTTTATTCAGGTATTAGCGATCGTCATGCAGGTGATGCATGGGAAGAAAAGTGCGCTGCTGGTTCATTTGGTTCCCATGTATTGCTACCTGATGGGATCGTCCCGCACCTACCTTGTGGTGGGATCTTGTCTGCTTGTAATTGCGTGGTACTTTGCCTGCAAAAAGAAAATCATGTTCTGGGGCACAGTCGTTCCGCTGATGCTGGGCGTGCTGGGACTTGTGACAGTGTCTGCAATGGGCGATAAAATTGCGTACACCCTGGACGAGAATCAGTATGGTGACTTTTGGTTTCGTGTGACCAGTAGCCGTTCGGTGCTGTGGGAGCAAGACCTGACAGGATTTGCCGAGAGTCCTCTACTGAATAAGCTGCTGGGAAATGGACTGGGATTTACAACGGAAGTATCAGGGTTATGGGCCCACAATGATTTCATTGAGGTTATTTGCAGCTTCGGAATCATCGGCTTGGTGCACTATCTCTATTCGACAGGTCATCTTTTTAAGCGTGGCTATCGGCGTGTCAAGATATCATTTGTCGTAAGAGTCTGCGCATTTATGGCATGGTTCTTTAATGCGTTTTTCAATATGCATTACGTTTACTTCTGTGCCATGCTTTGCTATCCGGTCTTGTTATTTGCCATTAGAATATACTTTGAGAAAAACCCTGTAAAGCGAAAGCATAAACGATCCAATGAGGATCGGTCTATTCTCAAGGAATGGTGTTTATCTAAAATCTAGCCCTTGCTGTTCGGGCTGGGGAAAGTGGCACTCAGTGAGTCTTGCGTGCTGATATTATTTTTTAAGGGAGATAAAAATGCTGAAAGGGAAAATAATTGTTGTTACGCATAAAGATTACGATATGCCTGCGGGTGACGTTTACTTGCCTGTTTGTGTCGGCACGGGCATTCCCACCCTGTCCGGCAAATTTCAGCCGGATAACACAGGGGAGCATATCAGTGGCCTGAACAGAACCTACTGTGAGCTGACGGCTATCTACTGGGCGTGGAAAAATCTAGACCTGAAAGCGCTGGATTATGTGGGTGTTGCCCATTATCGGCGGCACTTCAGTCTGACCCCAAAGGCACGGACGCTGGATAAAGCCATTACCGCACAGGAATTGGAAGACCTTGGCCCCGGTGTGTACGTTACCCCTAAGCGCACCTACCTTTCTTCCATTGAAAACCATTATATCCATTCCCTCAAGGGCTATGAGATGATCCACGCCAAGGACATTGCTCGACTGCGGGAGGCCATCCACACCTGCAGCCCGGAGTACGACGCTGCTGCGAACCAAGTGCTGACCGGCCGCAGCGCCCATATGCTCAATATGTTCATTATGAGCGGTGAGGATTTTGGTGCCTACTGCGCATGGTTGTTCCCGGTCATTGACCGGGTGGTTGCGCTCAGCGCAGATCGGGAGGATCAGCGCCGTTACGCCGGTGCCCTCAGCGAATTCTGTCTGGATATCTGGCTGAACCGCAATGGACGCACCTGTCGGGAGCTGCCCCTTCTGGAAACGGAGCGGGTATCTTATGTGGGTAAGGTCATCGCCTATGTAAAACGGAAACTAGGATAAGCTATGCAGTCAAATCAGAAAAAGATCGGTCTGGTACTTTCCTGTGCCGGCGAGTTGGTTAAGGTCGCCATTGCCCTGCTGTATACCCCGGTCATGCTGCGGTTGCTGGGGCAGAGCGAATACGGCCTTTATCAGATTGTATTTTCCGTGGTGGCCAGCTTGAGCTTGCTGAGCTTCGGATTTAACAACGCCTATGTGCGGTTTTACTCCCGCTATCATGTGAAGGGAGATCACGACGGTGTTGCGCGGCTCAATGGTATGTTCACCATTATTTTCTGCGCAATGTCGGTGCTGTGCCTGCTCTGCGGCGGCGTGATGGCTGCTAATAGTGAGCTGGTGTTCGGCAACGGGTTGACGGCTGCCGAGCATAAGACTGCCAGAATACTGCTGGTGATTCTGGTGGTGAATATGGCGCTGACTTTCCCCAACAGCATTTTCGACTCTTATGTGACGGCGCAGGAGCGTTTTTTGTTTCAGAAGCTGCTGCGGCTGGCGCAGTATGCATTTAACCCCTTCCTGACCCTGCCGCTGCTGCTGATGGGCTACGGTTCTGTGGCGGTGGTCATGGTGACCACCGTGCTGACGGTGGCAGTGCTCCTTGTTAATATTTTCTACTGCTTCAAGAAGCTTCAGATGCGGTTTTCTTTCCATGGGCTGCAATTCTCGTTGCTGAAGGAAATGTGGGTGTTCACATTCTTCGTATTTTTGGAGCAGATCATTGAACAGGTCAATTTCAGCGTGGATAAATTTCTGCTGGGACGAATCAGCGGCCCGGAGGAAACGGCGGTCTACGGCATCGGTGCCCAAGTCCAGTCCCTGTATGGACAGATGGCGGTGGCCTTTACGCTGGTGTTTATCCCCCAGGTCAACCGCATCGTGGCGGGCTCCAATGACGATGGGGAGCTGACCCGGCTGATGACCAAGGTGGGCAGAGTGAAGTTTCTGCTGATGGCACTGATCCTGACGGGTTTTATTTTCTTTGGGCAGCCCTTTATTTACCTGTGGGCAGGTGAGGGCTATGAGAATGCCTATGGAGTGGCGCTGGCACTGATGATCTCCATGTTTGTCCCCCTTATACAGAATCTGGGCTTTGAGATCCAGAGAGCCAGAAATATGCACCGCATCCGGTCGCTGGTTTACACGGTTTTATCTGTTACCAATGTAATCATCAGCATTTTCTTGATCAAGCGCTGGGGCAGCGTGGGTGCGGCGGCAGGAACGGGCATCGTTCAGGTGGCGGGCACTGTATTCTTTATGAACTGGTATTATCACAAAAAAGTAGGACTGGATATGTTCTATTTCTGGAAGAAGATCAGTGGCTTTATTCCGGCGCTGGTGCTGGTGTGCCTGTTCGGTGCGGTTTACACGCATTTTGTGACCGTCACCGGCTGGTGGATGCTGATGGTATCTGCCGTGGTGTACTCTGCGGTGTATGCGGCGGTGTTCTGGTGTTTGGGACTGAATGATTACGAAAAGCAGCTAATCAGAAAAATGCTGCATAAGATTCCCGGCGTAAGGGGAGGTGAATGATGATGAAAATCGTACATCAGGGTATACTGACCCTGATCAGAAGTGCGCTCCATGATGAAAAGCTGTCTATGCCGGAAGGCTTCTCGCTGCAGGATGCGGATAGTTTGATTCGCGACCAGTCGCTGGTACCATTGATTTGCTTCGGTTTATTCAACTGTGGTTATGATGTGTCCGATCCTCTGGTTCAGGCTTATCAGGCTTGGTATTTTAAGCATTTTACCCTCAGCGACAGACAGGTGCGCACAGTTGAACGGATCTGCGCCGCATTTGAGGAAAATGGCATTGATTATATGCTCTTGAAGGGCTGCAATATGAAAAAGCTGTACCCCAAGCAGGAGATGCGTGTCATGGGTGATGCGGATGTCCTGATTCGCTTGGAGCAGTATGAGCAGATCAAGCCCATCATGCAGGAATTGGGATTTGAGAAAGTAAAAGAATCGACCTATGATTTCTGTTGGAAGGCCAAGGCTTTGTATCTGGAGCTGCACAAACGGCTGTTTGACCCCAATCAGGTGGATCTTTGCGGTTATTTCGGAACAGGCTGGGAAAAGGCACATCGGGAGTCCGGTTGCCGCTTCAGCATGACTCGGGAGGATGAATACGTTTATATCTTCACCCACATGGCGAAGCATTTCCGGCACTGCGGCATCGGCATCCGGCATCTGGTGGATTTATATGTATACCACCGGGCTTATCCGGATATGGATGAGCGGCAGGTGGAAAAGACACTGGAGCAACTGCAGATGCTGGATTTTTACCGCAATCTGCGCCGGGCCTTCCGTGTGTGGTTTGAGGATGCACCCAGCGATCCGGTAACGGAGCTGATCACGGAGTATGTGTTCAATAGCGGCAGCTTCGGTTCGGAGAAGAACAAGCTGTATGTCGAGGGGATCATCAACGCTGCGCAAAAGAAGCACACCGGCAGTTCCAGGGTGCGTTCGATTTTCAGAGAGATATTCTTCCCCCTGGAGAGGATGCAGTTATCGTATAATATCCTGTACAAATACCCGATTCTGTACCCCTTCTTCTGGCCGGTGCGCTGGGTGGATATTCTGCTTCACAGGCGCAAGAATATTAACATGAAGCTGCAAATCATTCGGGATATGACGGATGAGCGTATGGAAGATCACCAGCAGGCGATGAACCTGATGGGCTTGAGCCTGAATTATATGGATTCGGACTGATATTCCATTTTTTCAAAAGAAATTTCATTGTTTTACGCCGCAGGCTCCGATTTTCGGAACCTGCGGCCTTACTTTGCACAAAATGTGTAGATTGTGTGAATATGAAAACTTTTCATAGCAGTTTCTCGCAAATACGGATTGCAAACAGCAAATAAACCAAAAAACGAAGTGTAAATTTGGCGAAAATGACATAGACAAATGAAACCGTTTCCTGTTATACTATTTATTAATATGGATATCTTTGCCCGAAATTTGGTATTAGCACGAATTTTGGGTGAGTCTGAAAAATACGGGAGGCAACTATGGAACGGAAAATCACAAAACTGTTCAGCATCCTGCTGGTGATCTGCATGGTTCTCAGCATGATGCCCGCCGTGGCACTCGCCGCAGCGCCCAGCGTGCTTTATCTGAAGCCCAACAGTGAGTGGCTGACGGCAAATGCGCGCTTTGCGGCCTATTTCTTTAGCGGAAACAACTATACATGGGCCAGTATGACCGATTCCGACGGGGATGGCTATTATGAAGTCGGCGTTCCGTCCGGATATGACGAGGTCATTTTCGTCCGAATGAATCCCAGCACCGCCGATAATGGTTGGGATAATAAGTGGAACCAAACCGGTGACCTGACCATTCCCACCAATGGCAACAACTGCTATACTATGACGGCCGGAAGCTGGGAAAAGGGCACATGGAGCACCCATGGCTGTTCCCATTCCAGTCACAATACCAGCGGTGTCTGCACCACCTGCGGCGAAACGGTGAGCCATAGCTGGTCCGGTAACAAGTGCAGCGTCTGCGGCCTGAGCTGCTCCCACAGCTGGTCCAACGGCAAGTGCAGCACCTGCGGCTCCAGCTGCTCCCACAGCTACAACAGCGGCACGGTGACCAAATCGCCCACCTGCTCTGCTACCGGCATCAAGACTTATACCTGTACGACCTGTGGCAACAAGAAGACGGAAACCATCGCTGCCACCGGCCATACATATACCAGCAAGGTGACCAAGCCCACCTGTACCTCCGGCGGCTATACCACCTATACCTGCAGCACCTGTGGTAACAGCTACACCGGCGACGCCGTGGCGGCGCTGGGTCATACATGGAGCAACGGTGCCTGCGCCAACTGCGGCACTACTTGTTCCCATAGCTGGAACAATGGTTCCTGCTCCTACTGCGGCAAGACTTGCTCCCATACTTGGGCGGCGGGCAAGTGCCAGACCTGTAGCATGAGCTGCTCTCATAACTATGTTGACGGTATCTGCTCCGTCTGCGGTAAGGCTTCTGACGGCACCACCATCCACCTGATCAACACTTTAGGTTGGGATGGCGTCATTGCCTATGTCTGGGAGATCAGCGGCAGCAACACCACCCCCCCTCAGCGGCTATGAATGGCCCGGTCAGGTGGTCAGCCTGGACCATGAGGGTTATTATACCCTGAACCTGGACTACGAGCCCACCTCCGGCAAGAGTCTGGGCATCCTGTTCCACAACTGGAAGGGCGGCCAGACGGCGGATATCACCCTGAGCTATGCTACCCTGAGCGTTGGTAATGAGGTCTGGATCAAGCCCAGCACCTCCACCAACAGCGCCGGAAAGTATTCCTGCACCGTTGTGACCAGCGAGAGCGGCACGCTCATCAGCCCGGAGATCAACGGTAACAAGGTGACCTTCCGTTACAAGAATACCAGTGCTACCTCCGTCTATCTGGTTGGCTCCATGAATAACTGGAGCAAGACCGCCAATAAGATGACCAAGGATTCCAGCGGTGTCTGGTCTGTGACCCTGACCCTGAACCCCGGCGTGTACGAATACAAGTTCCTCGTCAACGGCAGCCAGAAGCTGGACCCCAGCAACGGCGTTGTGGGCGGCTATGATAATAGCAGCATCGTGGTGGTTCCCCCCGATGATGTAACGGAAAACACCGGTAAGATCACCGTGGTGCTCCACTTCTACCGCCCCAGCGGCGATTACGACGGCTGGGACGTGTGGTACTGGGGCTGTGACAAGACTGGCGCCGCCAGCTTCCAGCCTGTGGATGGCGATAAGGGCATGGTTGCTACCTTTACCATCAACGGTTACTGGAGCGCTAACGCCGGCTACGTGATTCGCAAGAGCGACTGGTCCGACCAGGAGTTCTCCGACCGCTTCATCGACCTGACTGACGTGTGCTCCGGTACGGTGCACTACTATCTGAAATCCCAGGAGGAGACCGGCTGCCGTGTTCTGGGTGAGGATGCCATCTCTGCGGTCAAGCTGACCAACGCCACCTATGATTATAGCTCCGGCGTGGCTACGCTGTACAGCAGCCTGCCCCTCAGCGGCTCCGAGGTCAACAACCTGACGCTGGTGGCGGATTACGGCACCGTTACCGATGTGAGCATCAGCAGCATCACCACGAACACCGGCTCTTACACCCTGACCTTCAGCAGAAAGCTGACTCCCCACGAGGTTGCGGCTTTCCGTATTGCATGGAACGGCTATGAGGCCACCATGACCATGGATACCCACAGCCTGTTCTATACCTCTGAATTCGCCTCCCAGTATACTTACAGCGGCGACGATCTGGGCGCTACCTGGTCTAAAAAATCAACCACCTTCAAGGTGTGGGCACCCACCGCCAAGAGCGTTAATGTTAAGATCTACGCCTCCGGCAACTGGGATGGCTATTACTATAATTATGATGTGGCCTTCTCCACCTACACCACAGAAGCAACAGACCCCTATGCGGTGCCCACCGGTGCCAACGGCGACCGTGGCATGATCCTGAACTTGGATGCCACTGACCCCGATGGCTGGGACGAGGATGTTAGCCCCAATGAGGGTATGAATTACACCGATGCTATTATTTATGAGCTGCACATCCGTGAGTTCACCATTGACCAGAGCTCCGGCGTCAAGGACGCATGGAAGGGCAAGTACCTGGGCCTGACCCAGTCCGGCACCAAGTACAGCGGTTACGCCACAGGTCTGGATCACCTGAAGCAGATGGGCGTGACCCACGTTCAGCTGATGCCTACCTATGACTATAACTCCGTGGATGAGTATCATCTGGAGGATTGGCAGCAGTACGCATGGGGTTACGATCCCAAGAACTACAATGTTCCCGAGGGCTCCTACTCCACCAATCCCTTCGACGGCAGCGTCCGTGTGGGCGAATTTAAGGAAATGGTCCAGACCTTCCATGAAAACGGCATCAACGTGGTCATGGACGTTGTCTACAACCATGCCTTCGACGGCGGCAACTTCTGCTACAACAAGATCGTTCCCAACTACTTCTGCCGTTTCTATGGCGAGGGTAACTGGTCCAACGGCTCCGGCTGCGGCAACGATATCGCCAGCGAGCGTGCCATGGCCCGTAACTACATCGTGGACTCCATCATCCACTGGGTTGAGGAGTATCACATCGATGGTTTCCGCTTTGACCTGGTGGGTCTGCTGGATACTCAGACCATCAATGAGATCGTTAACACTGTCCACGCCAAGTACCCCTACGTCATGTTCTACGGCGAGGGCTGGGCCGCCGGTGGTACTGCTATGGAAAGCGGTTATACCCAGACCACCCAGGGCAATGCCAGCATGGTGCCTGGTTTCGGCTTCTTCAATGACGGCCTGCGTAACGCCATCGCCGGCGACAACGGCAAGACTTGGGGCTTTGCCTCCGGTAGCTGGGACTTCACCGATGCCCTGTCCTACTACTTCCGTGCCAGCAACGGCTGGTCCACCACTCCCAGCCAGACCATCAACTACGTTTCCTGCCACGACAACTACTGTCTGATGGATAAGCTGAGCGAAAGCCGTGGCAGTGCGGGTTGGAACAATCTGGTGAAGATGAACAACCTGTCCACAGCCATTGTGATGATGGCCCAGGGCGTGCCCTTCCTCTACTCCGGCGAGGAATTGCTGCGTGAGAAGAAGGACGAGAACGGCGTACGATATGAAAATGCCTACGGCACAAACGATGCCATCAACAAGGTTTATTGGTCTGATCTGGTGAATAAGTCCGGTGCTCAGACTACCAACGATTATTACGCCGGTCTGATCGAGTTCCGTAAGAACCATGCGGCCCTGCGCTGTGTGGGTGGCGGCGACGCTTGGAATGCAGTGACCTACCGGAAGCTGTCCGATCAGGTGATGCTGTTCTACATCAACGGTTCGTATAATAACGAGTGCTCTGACGGCATCGTCATCATCTTCAACGCCAGCAGCGGCAAGCAGACGGTAAACCTGAGCAACTACGTACCCAGCGGCTACTGGCAGGCAACCGTCCATGGCGACAAGGCGGGCAACGCAGCCCTGTGGGGTCTGAACGTCGGCAACGGCTCCGGCAGCATCGATGTGGAGCCCATTTCCACCACCATTCTGGTTAAGGGCGAGCTGGTGGATAGAAATTCTGTCTACAACAAGCAGAACATCCAGTGCAGCCACATCAAACACAGCACCACCGGTTATTGCACCAGCTGCGGCGCTGCTGTGCAGCACACCTATACCAACGGCACCTGCACCGGCTGCGGCAAGCTGGAGAACCAGACCGTGGCTACCCGTACCGTTTACTTCAATAACAGCGCTACCGCTTGGAGCAATGTGTATGTTTATGCATGGACCGGAGAGACATCCTACACCGGCGCATGGCCCGGTCTGCCGATGACCGCTGTGGACGGCAATGTTTACAGCTTCGAGCTGGCTGCGGACGCACAGAACCTGATTTTCAACAACGGTGCGGAGCTGAAGACCTGTGACCTGACCATGCCTGCGGCATCCTCCGGCCTGGATATGTACCATTCTGCTACCGCTTCCTGGAAGAGCTATGCCGCCACCGATGTGGAAGATCCCGGCGTGATCACCTTGTACTGCGACGCTTCCGTTGTGGGCTGGAAGGCAGTATACATCTACGCATGGACCGGCGACACCCAGTACACCGGCGCATGGCCTGGCACTCCCATGACCCTTGCCTCCGGTGAGAGCGGTATCTACACCTTCGAGCTGACCACCGACGCCACTAACGTGATCTTCAATAACGGCAAGGGCATCCAGACCAAGAACCTGTACGTGCCTGAAACCGATTCTGGCTACAATATGTACTGCCCCGATGACGGCAGCTGGACCGGTTACACCGTTACTTCCGCTGCTTGGGGTATGAGAGACTACTCCTTCGCTGGTGACAATGAGACCCACTACTACGAGATTCAGGTCATTGCTCCTACCTGCGATGAGTATGGTTACACCATCCACACCTGCACCGAATGCTACTACAGCTACGAGGATAGCTTTGTGGAGGCTCTGGGTCACGAGTACGAGACCGACATCATCCGTCCCACTGAGACCACCGATGGCTACACCATCTGCTGCTGCAGCGTCTGTCAGGATCAATATGTGGCAAACCACATTTCCTGCGAGGATGTGTTCAAGCTGGTAGGTAGTAACGTTGTCCTGGGCGGCGAGTTGGATATGAACTTCTTCATCAATCCTTCCGATCTGGATGGCACCGATTACTACGCTGAGCTGATCCTGTACGCTGAGGATGAAACCATTACCACCACCATTCCCTATGAGCAGTGGGAGCATCGTTCCAACTACGAGGTCGTGACCCTGAAGGGTCTGGCCACTCGTCAGATGGCTGATAAGATTGATGTGATCATCTACCATAGCAATGGCGTTCAGGCCAGTGTCATGCACACTGACAGCATCCGCAGCTACGCTATGCGTATTCTGGAGAACCAGAAGGACGAAGCTAAGACTATGCTGGTCGATATGCTGAACTACGGTGCTGCGGCTCAGAACTTCTTCGGCTACAACACCGATGATCTGGCGAACAACCAGCTGCTGGCTTCTCAGCAGGATTACGCCACAAAGAGTGTTAACTGCACCGATCAGCGTGTTAAGGGTACCAACTACTATGGTTCTACCCTGACGCTGAAGAGCAAGATCATGATGACCATGTACTTCCAGAACGTCACCCGTGATATGTATGCCAAGATCACTTTCACCGATCACAAGGGCAACGCCCACGAGATTCGTGTGGATGGCAGTGATTTCAAGAAGAACGGCGCTAATTTGGGTGTTGTGATCGATGATCTTGTGGTCGCCGATGGCGACAAGCTGGTTACTGTTACTGTCTATGATGCCAACGGTAATCAGGTAGCTTATGCAACCGATACGGTCAACAGCTATGCTGTCCGTATGGTAGAGGGCGATATGCTGTATGAGATGGTCATGAAGTTTACGACCTCTGCCTACGCATATTTCCATTAATTACTGAGAAAGGAGTCTGCAACATGATGAAGTACGAAGCTGCTGAGATGGATATCGTTAAGTTCAACGCTATGGATGTGATCACCACTTCCGGCAATGAAGGCGGCGATCTGGGCGAAGATGAGACCCCCATCGGCTAATTAAATGGAAAACGACCCCCGGTGAAAACCGGGGGTCGTTTGTGTCTATATGGCGATGGTAAGATAAAATGTTGTTGTGGTTATCGGCTTTAGTAAGCACGACACAAAATATAGTATCAGCGGGCAACAGCAATCAAAAGCCGATCAAAGATCGCACCGCCGAAGTGTCTACGATTGAAGCGGTAACAAAACTCGCTAAGATACATTTGCAACC
>JBGVKN010000142.1:0-8404 GCA_045123795.1 Faecousia sp.
GCCATGATTTATAGTGCAGAAGTACAGCATATGTGCTCCGTTGGTAAGGGCGCTTACCATGGCCCCGCTCCCATTCCCGAAGAGGGCAAGTGGGTTCAGGCCAAGCAGATCTCCGATATCTCCGGTTTCACCCACGGTATCGGCTGGTGTGCACCTCAGCAGGGCTGCTGCAAGCTGACCCTGAATGTTAAGGAAGGCATCATCGAGGAAGCTCTGGTCGAGACCCTGGGCTGCTCCGGTATGACCCACTCCGCAGCTATGGCTTCTGAGATCCTGATCGGTAAGACCATTCTGGAAGCTCTGAACACTGACCTGGTTTGTGACGCTATCAACACCGCTATGCGCGAACTGTTCCTGCAGATTGTTTACGGCCGTACTCAGTCCGCCTTCTCCGAGGATGGTCTGGCTGTCGGCGCCTCTCTGGAGGATCTGGGCAAGGGCCTGCGCAGCCAGGTCGGCACCATGTTTGCCACCAAGGTCAAAGGTCCCCGCTACCTGGAGATGGCTGAGGGTTACGTTACCCGCATCGCTCTGGACAAGGACGACCTGATCACCGGTTACGAGTTCATCAACCTGGGCAAGATGATGGACTTCATCAAGAAGGGCGACGATGCCAATGTGGCGCTGGAGAAGGCCAAGGGTTCCTACGGCCGTTTCGCAGGCGCTGCCAAGTACATCGATCCCCGCCACGAATAAGAGGAGGACGTTACAATGGCTCTGTTTGAAGGTTACGAAAGAAAAATCGACAAGATCAACGGCGTCCTCGCTCAGTACGGCCTGGAGTCTGTTGAGGCTTGCCGCGAGATGTGCAAGGCTGCCGGCTTCGATCCCTATGAGATCGTCAAGGGCATTCAGCCCATCGCGTTCGAAGACGCTGCATGGTCCTACTGTGTCGGCGCTGCCATCGCTCTGAAGAAGGGCGTTAAGAACGCTGCTGAGGCTGCTGAGGCCATCGGCATCGGCCTGCAGGCATTCTGCATCCCCGGCTCCGTCGCTGAGGACCGCAAGGTCGGTCTGGGCCACGGCAACCTGGGCGCTATGCTGCTGCGCGACGAGACCAAGTGCTTCGCTTTCCTGGCTGGCCACGAGTCCTTCGCTGCCGCTGAAGGCGCTATCGGTATCGCCCGCTCCGCCAACAAGGCCCGTAAGGAACCCCTGCGTGTCATTCTGAACGGCCTGGGCAAGGACGCTGCTCAGATCATCTCCCGCATCAACGGCTTCACCTATGTGCAGACCAAGTTTGACTACTACACCGGTGAGCTGACCATCGTGAACAAGATCCCCTACTCCAACGGCGAGCGCGCTGCTGTTAACTGCTACGGCTGTGACGATGTCCGTGAAGGCGTTGCTATCATGCATCACGAGGGCGTTGATGTTTCCATTACCGGTAACTCCACCAACCCCACCCGCTTCCAGCACCCCGTTGCCGGCACTTACAAGAAGGAGTGCATCGAGCAGGGCAAGAAGTACTTCTCCGTTGCTTCCGGCGGCGGCACCGGCCGTACTCTGCACCCCGACAACATGGCAGCTGGCCCCGCTTCCTACGGCCTGACCGATACCATGGGCCGTATGCACGGTGACGCTCAGTTCGCCGGCTCTTCCTCCGTCCCCGCCCACGTTGAGATGATGGGCTTCCTGGGCGCCGGCAACAACCCCATGGTCGGTATGACCGTTTCCGTGGCTGTTGCCGTTGAGGAGTCCCTGAAGGGTTAATAGAATTTTGGGGATGGAAAACAATTTTGTTTTCCATCCCATTTTTTGTGAAAAGGAGAACCAGAATGAAACGAATTATCGCATTTGCATTGGCTTTTGTGCTTTGCATGACCATGTGCGCGTGTCAAAGTACAGAAAGCACCGAGACGCAGCCCGCTAAGGCACCTGATAATCACAATTCGGCTCCCAACCCCACCGAAGGCGAAAGCGCCCCCGACAACAATATGGCAGGTCCCACGCAAGCTCCTACAGAGCCAGAAGAAACCGACACAGCACCTGTCAAAGAAATCGTAATCACAACAGAAAACTGGCACGAATATTTGGAGCTTAAGCAGGTAGTGGAATGGCGTGAGCACGGCTGCATGATCACTTTTGCCCTCGGTCTGAAAGATGCATATGCAGACAGAACTGTTTCTGCCGAAACCAATTTGGATGTAGAATGGTCCGGTACATGGGTCTCCAGAGAGCTTAGCTCCAATACGGAAAACAAGACCTTCGAAATTGGAGAAATCATTGATGGAGAGCCAGTTGAAGAAATAACAAAGCAGTCTTCTTTCCACCCGAATCTGTTGACCTTGGAGCATTATATTCAACAGCATGCTATCGTGGTCATCGCCGGTAAAACAGGCTATTCCCGTTATGTAAAAACTGTGGAAGGCTTCACTGTCATCAGCGCCAGCGGAACCATTCGTTTTGAATAACGATATTGTGGTCGGTATGACCGTTGACCTGGCTGTTGAGGAGTCCCTGAAGGGCTAATATTTCTAAACAAATTGACCTCTGAGCCAAAAGGTTCAGAGGTCTTTTGTGTTATGTGATATGGGCGCTAAATTGTTGTTTGCCGGCAGTGCCGGCGGACAATTCGTGTTCGGCTGGTCGGTTATCGTTACGCCATTGGGTACCGCTCGGTATCGTTTTGTTGCCTAAATGGGGCAGTTTCGTTACCGAGTGACACCCTATGGTGTGAAATCTACCGCCCGAGTTCGTAACGCATTTGCGGCGGGCCATGCCCGCAAACAACAATTTACATGACCGCCAGTTATAGACACTTGCGCCATTGAAGTATCTATGATACAATACAAATGTAAGATTACGACACGAAAGTGGGTTTTTCCCTATGAAAAGACTTTTTGCGCTCCTACTGGCGGCAGTCATGGTAGTATCTATGTGTGCTTGCGGAGCCGACAACCAACCGGGCAATTCCGTACCGGAAACCACCGCAGGACAGACTGAACCCTCCGGAACTATCGGACAAACTGAACCTACCAACAACAGTGAACCTTCCCATCCCATCACACCGGAGGACTGCCAGCACGAGCTGGAAACAGTAGATACGCAATTTGCCACCTGCACCGAGCCCGGGCACATCATTTCCGTATGCACCCTCTGCGGTGAGGAGTTTACTGCAGTTACGGATGCACTGGGGCACAATTTTGAAGACGCTAGCTGCACAAAGGCAAAGACTTGTACCGCTTGCGGTGTAACCGAAGGTAACGCATTGGGTCACGACTACGTATCCGGTCAGTGTCGCCGCTGCGGCGACAAGCTCCCTGAGGAGATTCCCACAGGCTGCTCCCACGATTACAAGGTTTCCGAGCAAAAGGCACCCACCTGCACCGCCGCCGGTAGCATCAGTTACAAGTGCAACAAGTGCAGTCACCTGTACACCGAAACCGTTACCGCTAACGGTCATAAGTACACCGATGCCACCTGCGAGCAGACGAAAACCTGCTCCGTCTGTGGCTCGACCTCCGGCAGCGCACTGGGTCACAGCTATACTGACGGCAAATGCAGCCGCTGTGGTGCGGCAGATCCCTCCGTGCCCACAGAGGTCACCTACACCGTCAAGATTCGCTCGGACAAGGGTACTTTGATTGAAGGTGTTACCGTCACCATTTATACCACCGGCACAAGTCCTGCCGCCACCGGCAGGACGAACAGCAGCGGTGTTGCCACTATGACGTTACTGTCCCACAGTAGTTACAGGATCGTGCTGTCCGATGTGCCATCGGGCTATTCCGCAAAGGAAAGCTACACCTACACTTCCACCCGTGCTAACATCAATCTGACCACCCTTTCTCAAACCACCCCCAACGATCACAGCAAGGGCAACTACAAAGTTGGCAGCACCATGGGCGAGTTCACCCTGACAGACACGGACGGCAACAGCTACACCCTATCCAAGCTTCTGAAAGAAAAGAAGCTGGTTATCCTGAATTTCTGGTATGTTGACTGCTCTCCCTGCAAAGCTGAATTCCCTTATTTGGAGGCGATCCACCAGAACTATTCCGAGGATGTGCAGCTTCTGACCATAGACCATGTAGAATGGGACAACGTAGACAAAATCGTTGAGCTGCGGCAGCAGATGGGTGTGACCTTCCCTATGATCCGGGAGAATATCGGTTTCAAAGAGGGCTTTGGCATGACCATGTATCCCACCACCGTATTCATCGACCGCACCGGTAAGATCCTTAAGATCGATGTAGGCGGCTACAAATCCGAACAAGAGCTGATTGACATCATTGAACGTTACCTGTAAAACAGTATGACCGGAGAACCAAATGGTTCTCCGGTCATTTTTCATTTCAGGTATTGCTCCCAAAGCAGGGGTTCTGTATACTTTTTCAGGTTGAACGCCTCTCGGATGCCCTTGCACAGGGTTTTCAGCTTCAACTGCATGATATCCGACTGGAAGTAGCTTTCGTTGCCCTCCATCATGGCGTACTCAAAAATGCGCGCCCGATCTTCCTTTGGGTAGCTCATGGAGTACATATCGATAAAAACCCGATTTTCATCTTCCAGATACTGATAATCCTCTCGAAATTGATTGGTCACATAGCTGTAATCGTAGAAAAATTCTTTTGGATTCAGGTCGGGCCAGTTATCATAAGTAACACAATCCGCCATAACGTAACTGTCAATGGCATGGAAGATTTCATGGAACAGATTTTGATCTGTTTCTCCTGAACTAATTGAGATTGCGATATATCCACTGCCATCATTCCAGAAATGGACACCGCTGGCCGTGGTCAAGCTCCCAAGGGTATTATTCCCGTGAAGCCCACGAACCAGAGAAATGGTCAAAACGCCATTTGCAGAGGATTTTCCCAGCTTTTTCAGGAAGCCCTCCGGGAATGCACCGAGGGTTTTGTCCAGCACAGGCAGGTATTTTTCATAGGCCGGCACAAGATGCTCCAGTTCAAAGGTGTAATCGCTGGGTTGAACTTTTCCTGCTTCCTCCCAAACACGAATGCGCACACCGTATTTTTCCCCCAAGGCTTTGGTCTGCTCGGCGATCCGGGCAAGGCCGGCTGTATCCGGCTCCGAAGCCGTATAGTAAGGGCTCAAATAAATGGTTTCATTGGTGGTGCTGCTGAGAGACGGATCCCAGCAATACAAAGCCTGCTTACCTTCGTCCACGCTTTGGGCGATCATCCAAATAAGGCCGGAATTTTGATCTGCCATCATCCATTCCGGTAGTCCCATGCCATCCAAGTGCACCTGAGCGCTGCACAATCCGCTGGTCAGGTCGTAGTGATTCAGGGTAACGCCAGTATCATCATAGACAATGCCAAGCGCCGCACCCACATTCAGCATGGGTCTTACCATGGTCTCAGAATACCCTACCGTTAAGCAAAGGGGCTTTTCTCCCCGCTTTCCGCTCAGATATTGGGAAATATGACCATCGAAGTGCTCTGCAAAATACTGATCTCCTGCAGTTTTCAGATCCGGGTATGTATCTCTGGCTTCCAGCAGCTCACCGGTCTGGGTAGACACAAACAAGCACTGGCTCTCGTTGTCGTCCAGCACAAAACACTCCAACATCGTGTCATCGAAATGAATGTCCCAGATTTCCTGGACTGCATAAGTGCTGTCCCGCAGCAAGCGAGAAATACCGGTATCCAAATCAAAGCACCGCAGGGCGGTTTCGCTGAAGTAATACGCCCGGTTTCCGTCGCCGGATAGAGCGGGAGTGCCCATCATATCCGCCGGCATAGGCGTACGGCTGATCTCCTGCAGGCTGGGGCTAAGTACAACAATCTCCGATTTCATATTATCGAAGTAGCATACACCCTCGTCACTGATACGCAAGGTACAGTCGGGATACAAGAAACAGTCCACCGACAGCACGATTGGATCACATTCTTCACGCAGCAGCGTCAAGGTCGTCGTATCCTCTCCGGAGAACAGGAGAAGTCCCTCCCCCATGGTTTCAACGGCATAATGAAATGTATCTTCCAATCGGAAGTATTTGACGGCACCTGCGGTCAGGGTTTCCACCGAGCTGCCCGGCTCGTACAAGCCGAAATCCGGTCGGGTCGGCGGCAGGGGCTCCGTAGTAGGCGTTGTTGCTGTCGAGCTTTCTTGCTGTGTCGGGTCGGGCACATTCTGTGCGCATCCGCACAGAAGTATCAGCAACGCCAGAAAAAGAGCAATTAGTCGTTGCATTTTACTGCCTCCTCGCAAGAGTATAATCATCGCCCTGCCGGTAATAAGGGCAGCGGCTTTGTTTGGATGAGAAGATGCGGTAGACCTCATCCTCATCCAAATCCATCATACAATAATATTCGTCGTATTCCTCATCGTAGTCAAAGTGCCAGCAGGTATCGCACAAATTCGGGTCCATTTACCGTCCCTCCAACATATTTAGATACGCAGTCACATCGAAGGACTTCAATTTTTCATCCTTGCGCAGATACAAAGGATGGTGAGGATGGCCCTTCTTGCTGATGGCTCCGGCACATTGCCACGATGCACCGTATTCCTGACCGATCTGAACCATATCCCGTACGCAATAAGAAAGGTAATTTCGCTTTTCAATGATGGCTCCCCAAGCTGCCCAGACCGTGGGATGATCCGAAATCGACAACACATAGCGGAACGCTTCCATATTCTCATGGTGCAAGCTCAGGTTGCACTGGCGCTCCATGTCATCGGGCTTGGTGGCCCGCTGGGCATAGACGTTGAACATGATAAAGCTATCGAATCCATTGCCGTCGGCAATGCGCTGGACAGATTTCAGTGTATTATCCAAATCATCGGGCTTGGCTGTCGATGGATTGATGCCAATACAGATCAGGGGATTTTTTCCTCTGGTGCCAAGAATGTATCGGTATTCGGAATAAAAATTGGGGGCATACAGCCACTTGCTGATATCGTATTCCGGGCTGGGAGTATTGGCAGCCTCTAATGCTTGCGCAAAGGTAACCAGTTCCAGCTCAGCAGTCGTACCGTTGGGAATATGCATATTAATCCTCCATCATAGGGAACCACAGGCTATTGTCCGGATCATGGAAATCGCAACAAGTGGGGTCGATACCCTTCTGACGGCACCAGTTTTGAAAAGCAGTATCAAGGAAAGGGTACACACCGATCATTCCAGCTTGCAGGTTCACACTGCGTCCATCTTTCATGTGCAACTCAATGAGCAGATTGCCAGAAGCGTTGTAAAGAAGCTGTCCGGCGATCTGATTATAGCGGTAGGTGGTGCTGCGCTTACCAAAGGTGGTCAAGACAAATCCATCATTATCATAGAAGATCCCGAATGTCATGTAATACACGATCAAGGCAATCCCCATCAGTGTAACCACAGCCCCGCCAATCAACAATGCCAGATATCCTTTCAGACCGGCAAAAAGTGCGCATACGCCAAGAAAAAATAGGACGATACCAATGGTGGCATACCGCTTATTCAGGCGAACAGATAGCCCAGAGGCGTGCTGCACCTTGCCACGAAACGTTTTGTGAAAGCCTTTATCCACCAAAAAACAGACACCAAAGGTAGCCGCCGCAATCAGAATCATAGGAATAAATTTCATACGCTGCTCCCATCAAGCCCAAAGAACAAAATCTACGGGTATATCAAATTCTTCTGTTTCCAAATGATCGACCATCTGGAACTCATAGCAAAGCGCCAAAGTCGGGTGATTGGGCTCTGTGGCAAGGAATTTATCGTAAAAACCGCCGCCATAGCCAATTCGATGACCTTGGGGATCAAATGCCAGACCGGGCATTAGGACGAGGGCAGTGGGATCATCCGCAACTGGCCCGTCAGCAATTGGCTCCGGAATACCGCAGTAGCCCTTTTCGATCCTTCTTAAATCATCTAAATAGATGAATTTCATCTCATCGCCAAATACCTTCGGGACGGCGATACGTTTTCCATCCTTAATTGCTTGCTCCAGCATAGGAACGGTACGAACCTCCTGATTGTAAGGAAGGTAGCCATAGATGGTTTTTGCTTTTATATATAAAGGGTGGGCACGGAATAGTTCACCCAGCCGCTGACTGGCGGAAACGATCTGCTCCTCCGTCATGGCTCTCTTTTTTTCCCGGATCATACTGCGTAATGACTTCTTGTCCATAAAAGCCTCCATTCGACAGATAGTAATATATTATCAAATAATACAAAGGATTGCAAGGAGGATATAAAAATTGACCGGAGATATTGATATGTACCCCCAATACTGGACACCCAGTATTGGGGGTATTTTCATGAAGTACAGTTACGAGTTTAAGTTAATGTGTGTGGATATGTATCGGCAAGGGAAATGGCCAGATACACCCAAAGGGATAAAAGATAAAACGTTTCACGACAAGATCCGAGTATGGGTTCGGCAAGAGGATGCGTGTGGAGAGGAAATCTTGCGGCACAAAAGTCAAAACAAAGTATGGAGTGCGGAAGAAAAGT
>JBGVKN010000143.1:0-4772 GCA_045123795.1 Faecousia sp.
CATCTTTTCCACGCAGATGTCGCTGCGCCGGGCGGCTTCTTCCAGCGGGAAGCCCGCAATATATGCCGCCTCGTTGCCCACATACCAGGTGCGGACATTGTAGGGTTCCGGGTGGCCCCGCTGGGCACGAATGGCGCCGTAGGGCGTGGACACATCGCCGTTGCAGTATTCCACCAGATCCGCCGCATCCTGCAGATCGCAGAAGCTCAGCCGGACAGTGATCTCCATTTCCGCCCCCACATAGTCACAGATGGCAGCATAATCGTCAATATTCAGTTCATGGCTGTCATAGTTTTCATGGCAGCAGAACAGGATGTCTTTTCCATCGTGGAGAATCGGGTGCCGCTCCTCAATGGGCTTCAAACCATCCTTCCAGTCGGTCTTTTCGGCAAAGATACCGCCGGGGATCCGGATGGTCTTGGGCTGCAGGGACTTGATGGCATCCAGCACATCCCTCCGGCAGCCATGGAAATGGTCCGCGGGCATCAGAGAAATGTAGGAGATGGGGCCGTCGCTGTACACTTCAAACCAGCACCGGGGGCAGTTGTGTTTGATGGAAAATGTGCCCCGGCTGCCGGTGCCTTCAAACAAGACATAGCGCTTGAATTCGGGTGCCACCCGGACGGTCACATTTTTGCCCGCCACCACATGCCATTCGTAGACCCGGCCAGGCTGCAGATGGAGCCATTCCTGGGACTGGGCCAGGCCCTGGATCCCCTGATATTCCACAGGCGTAAAGCCGACGGCATCATTCAGAATGCGGCTGTTGTAGATCATTTCGGCGTACAGACCGCCGTAACCCACTCGCCGTGTACACTCCAAGTTATTGCCAAAGAGCTTCGGTGAACATTTTGCCATTTTTCGCCCTCCATTCAAAAATCACACAGCATTGTTTCGTCGCCGGAGTTGTCTGCGGAAAGCAGACAACGAATGCGCTGCCGCAAGCCGCAGCCTTTTGTCGAAAGAGCGGAGTGGAAATCCACTCCGCTCTTGCTGTCTATGGAATTTAGATACCCGCCAGCTTCAGCAGCTCGGGGACCTTGGCTTCCCAGCCCAGAGCCATGATGTGCAGGCCCTGGCAGTAGGGACGGCACTCCTTGATGACCTTGGCAGCCAGCTCCACACCGGTGATACCGGCCTTGGCCTTCTCCTTGTCGGCAGCTAGCTCGTCGATCATCCACTGGGGAACATGGACACCGGCCACGTTCTTGTTCATGAACTTTGCCATGCCGGCAGACTTGGGAATGATGACACCCAGCTGCACAGGCTTGCCAAACTGCTTGGCCTTCTCCATAAAGCTGATGAACTTCTCACTGTCGAATACGGCCTGAGTCTGGAAATACTCCGCACCGGCCATGACCTTACGCTCCATCTTGGCCAGCTGAGCGTCCACGCTGTCAGAGCAGGGGGATACAACAGCGCCCTTAGCAAACTTGGGGGCTTCGCCTACCAGAGGATTGCCTGCCAGATCCACGCCCTTTTCCAGCTGGCAGACAGTGTGCAGCAGGGAAACGGAGTCCAGATCGAACACGGGCTTTGCACCGGGATGGTCGCCCATCTTGGTGTGGTCGCCGGTCAGGCACAGGATGTTTTCAATGCCCAGAGCGGCAGCACCCAGCAGCTCGGACTGCAGGGCGATACGGTTCCGGTCACGGCAGGTCAGCTGCAGAATGGGGGTCAGACCGGCATTCTTCAACATGACGCAGGCGGGCAGGCTGCCCATACGCATGACGGAGGACTGGTTATCGGTGACGTTGACGGCGGTGATACCGGACAGGAATTCCTTAGCCTCGGCAACCACATGGCTGGCATCGATGCCCTTGGGAGGGCCGACTTCTGCGGTAACGACAAATTCACCGTTATCAAATAATTCGGTAATTCTCATGATACATGACTCCTTTATTTCACATCATCATCGGTGGCGTAATTGCGCACCTGCACAGGGCATTTCAGCACATCCAGACGGCCGACTTGTGCCAGACGCTTCTGGATTCGCTCCCAGCCGCATTCCATGTTGGGATCGACCTCGCACTTGCCGTTCTTAGCACCGCCGCACTGACCGTTGATCAGGCTCTTGGAGCAGGCGGTGATGGGGCAGATGCCGCCGGTCAGGTTCAGGTAGCACTCGCCGCACTGCTTGCAGTCCACAGTCAGCGGAGTGACACCCTGGAAACCGGGCAAGGCATAGGTATCGCAGGCAGCGCAGACTCGCTTGCCGGGGAAATAGTCAGAAACAGTCTGCACGCCAACACCGCAGGAGAACACCAGAATGGTGTCGGCGGCATCAATGGCGGCAGCGTGCTTTTCCAGCCGCAGCTTCAAATTTTCAGGATTGCAGATGTAGTCGGTGGTGATGATGCCGGTGGCGTTGCCGCCATCCACCAGCTCCTTCTGCAGTTCGTCGGCTTCCTTTTCGGGGAAGTAAATTTCCTTACAGCCGTGGCAGTTGATGATGAAAGCCTTGCCCTTGATGAGGGAAAGGATGGTATCCTTGGATTTCAGTTCAGTAATCAGCATCTTACTTCAACCCCCTTACACCGTTTTTGCCCATCTTGATCATGGTGACAAGAGGCAGCTTGGAGGAGCAAATGTACTCACAGCATCTGCACTCCATGCAGTCCATAATGTTCATATCCTTGCAGCCCTGCCAATCCTGTGCACCTACCAGCTTGAAGTAGTGCAGGGGCTTCAGCTCCATGGGGCACACATCCACGCAACGGCCGCACTTGATGCACTCCTGAGGCTCGGTGTGGTCAGTGTCGATGGCGATGATGCCGTTGGAGCCCTTCATAATGGGTACATTCAGCTCTGTCTGGGGGAAGCCCATCATGGGGCCGCCGGCCTTCACCAGAACATGGGTGCCGCTGATACCGCCGCAGTAATCGATCAGGTCGGCGGTATTGGTGCCGATCTTGACGATGAAGTTGCCGGGGTTGGGGATGTACTTGCCGGTAATGGTGGTGACACGCTCGATCAGGGGCATACCCTTCTGAATAGCGTCGGAAATAGCTTTAACAGTGGAGATGTTGCTGACCACGGCACCCACATCGGCAGGCAGACCGCCGCTGGGAACGCTGCGGTTCAGCGCACGCTTGATCAGCATTTTTTCACCGCCCTGAGGATACTGGGTAGAAACCTCCAGAACCTCCATACCCTCGATGCCGGCAACCTTTTCACGCATCAGAGCGATGGCATCGGGCTTGTTTTCCTCGATGACGATGATGCCACGGGGGGCATTCAGGGTCTTCATCATGGCCTTCAGGCCGAAGATGATGTCGTCAGCAAACTCCAGCAGAACACGATGGTCGGCGGTGAGCAGGGGCTCACATTCGCAGCCGTTCAGCAGAACTGCCTCGATGGGCTTGTTGGGCTTCAGCTTGACATAGGTGGGGAAGCCAGCGCCGCCCATACCTACGATACCGGCGTTCTTAACGATCTCGATGATCTCGTCACCGGTCAGTTCGTCCAGGGGCTTGTTGGGCTGGACGGACTCGTGGAGGGTGTTCTTTCCATCGGACTGAATCACGATGGACTGGCAGGTGCCACGGGTAGCGTGGGGGCAGTCGGCAATGGCGATGACCGTGCCGCTGACGCTGGAGTGAACGGGGGCGGAGATGAAACCGGCGGCCTCACCGATCTTCTGACCTACCTTCACCGTGTCGCCCACATTGACGATGGGGGTAGCCGGTGCGCCCAGATGCATGGACATGGGGATGATCACGCTGTCCGGCTCGGGGAAACGAACCAGGCTCTTGTGCTCGGTGGGTTCCTTACCCTCAACAGGGTGGATGCCGCCGTACCAGCCGTCCAGACGCTTTTCACGAATGGCGGTGACATAGTCATTGATGACCTTGTAATTAACCTTGGAGTAATCCCGAACCTGAACGCTCTGGCTGGTTAGCTCGTTCAGACGCCCCTGAGCGGCCAGACGCTGCTGGATCTTTTCCCATGCGCAGTCCTTGTCGGGGCTGACCTCGCATTTGCCGTTCTTGGCGCCGCCGCACTGGCCGTTGATCAAGCTCTTGGAGCAGTCCACGATGGGGCAGATGCCACCGGTCATGTTCAGGTAGCACTGGGCACAGGCATCGCAGGCCTTCTTGGTCAGAGCCATGCCGTGATGACCGGTGTAGTTCAGAGAGTTGCTGGCGGCGATCACAGGCAGAGATACTACGCTGGCCACCGTCTGAATGCCCAGGCCGCAGGAGATGGTCACCACGTTTTCGGTGCCTTCGGGGATCATGTTGGGCAGATTTTTCTGCGCCTTTGTCATGTTGCACAGGAAATCGGCCTTGGCAGTGCCGGTGATGGTCTTGCCGTGCTCTGTGGCAAACTTCACAAATGCTTCGCAATCAGGCTCGTTGGTGGTTTCAAATTCCTTGAAGCACTTGTTGCAGGCAATGACAAACAGATTGTCCTTGCCACTGAGCAGTGCTTCCAACTCACCTTCGGCCTTCAAGGCGTACTTAGTATAGTTTTCCAATTGCTCACCTTCCTTACAAAATCGTACTTGGAAATCATACATAGTCAGTATAGCATACATGCTTTCGGTTTTCCAGTCCAAATTTGATATTATTGTATAAAAATGTGGAATTGTGTGGAAGATGAGAGGATGGGAAGATAAATGATTGTTTACGCTTCTGGTGCGGGAGCACCCCAAGCCTCCCTCTGATGAGGGAGGTGGCACGCCGAACGGCGTGACGGAGGGAGAGAAAATGCGAAAATCACCTCACTGCCGAGGAAAACTGCACATTTTATCTCTCCCTCAGTCAAAA
>JBGVKN010000144.1:0-6808 GCA_045123795.1 Faecousia sp.
CTCTGATTTTCGACTGGGGGAGTGTCCTGCGTTAGACGCATCGCCATAACGACACTCCCTCCGTCACGCCGTTCGGCGTGCCACCTCCCTCAGAGAGGGAGGCAAGGCGGCTTCGCCGCAATCCTTGTAAACAACAATTTAGCTCATCAACCAAAAAATCCCCCTCTTTTGTTTCGAGTCCATTTATGCTATACTGGACGTAAAACAAGAGAGGAGGGCGAATTGATGGCACGAAGGTCGAAAAAGGGCGATAAAAAACTGCTCTTGCGGTGGATCATTGCGCTGGGAGCCGTACTGCTGGTCATGGCCGCACTGGCGATCTTTCTTAAAAACCGCCCCGAGCCCACACCACTCCCAACCATCGCCCCCACGCTGGAGCCCAATCCCTACGGCCCGGCGGATTTTGAGTACACCGAGGACGGCTACCTGACCTGCCTTTCCGGCGAAAGCATCCCCGGCATTGACGTTTCTTCCCATCAAGGAACCATCGACTGGCCCAAGGTCAAGGCCGCCGGCATCGAATTTGCCTTCATCCGGGTGGGTTATCGTGGCTATGACACCGGCACACTCCACGCCGATCAAGCGGCTCTGACGAATCTTCATCAGGCCAAAGCCGCCGGACTGAAGATTGGCGCCTACTTTTTCTCCCAAGCACTGAACGAAACCGAATCACTGGAGGAGGCGAACTTCGCACTTACCATGCTGGAGGGGATCACGCTGGATCTGCCGCTGGTCTACGACTGGGAATACGTCAGCCAAAGCGCACGAACCGGGGCTATGACGCCCGACGCCTTGCTCGCCTGTGTGGATGCATTCTGCGCAGAGGTGGAGCAGGCGGGATTTGCGCCCATGGTCTACTTCAACCGGGAGCTTTCCTCCACCCTGCTGGATCTTACCCAAGTCAGCCAATATCCTTTCTGGCTGGCCATGTACACCGATCAGATGGATTTCCCCCACAGGGTAGATTTCTGGCAGTATTCGGACAAAGGAAACGTCCCCGGCATTGACGGGGACGTTGATCTGGATCTTTATTTTCCTTAATCAAAGAAATCCTTGACCACGTCAAAGAATTTCTTCCGCTTGGGGCTGGATTTCACATCCAGCCCTTCATCAAGCTGGCGAAGCAGTTCCTTCTGCTCCTTGGTCAGCTTGGTGGGGGTTTCCACCACAACGGTGAACCGCTCGTCGCCACGGCGGCGGGGATTGTTGACGGCAGGGATACCCTTTTCTCTCAGCGTAAAGGTTGTGCCGGTCTGGGTGCCTTCGGGGATGGTGTAAGTCACCTTGCCATCCAGCGTAGGCACCTGAATATCTGCGCCCAGGGCCGCCTGCGTAAAGGTAATGGGCACCTCGCAGTAAACCGTCATGCCGTCCCGCTCAAAAATGGGATGGCGCTTGATATAAACCTCCACCAGCAGGTCGCCGTTAGGGCCGCCATTGATGCCCACACAGCCTTCGTTCCGAACACGGACGCTCTGGCCAGCATCCACACCGGCAGGCACCTTGACCCGAATCTTCTGGGTGCGGCGCACCTTGCCCTTGCCACGGCAGGTGTTGCAGGGGGTCTTGATGATCCGACCACGGCCGGAACAGCTGGGACACACGGCATTGGAACGCATGGACATGCCCATGAAATTCTGCACCGTCTGCACCTGACCGGAGCCACGGCACTGAGAGCAGGTCTCGATCACGCCATCTGCACTGCCGGAGCCGGAGCAGGCGGCGCAGTTTTCGATCCGCTGGGTGGAAACTTCCTTTTCACAGCCGAAGGCCGCCTCCTCAAAGGTCAGCTCCAGCCGTGCGCCCACGTTTTCGCCCCGGCGGGGGGCATTCTGGCTCTGAGCTCGGCTGGCACCGCCGCCGAAGAAGGAGCCGAAAATATCGCCCAGATCGCCAAAATCTCCGAAGCCGCCGAACCCGCCGCCGTAGGGGTTGCCCTGACCGGCTCCGTAGTTGGGATCGACACCGGCAAAGCCGAACTGGTCGTAGCGGGAGCGTTTCTGGTCGTCAGACAGCACCTCGTAGGCTTCGCCCACTTCCTTGAACTTCTCCTCGGCTTCCTTGTCGCCGGGGTTGCGGTCAGGATGGTACTTCATGGCGCTTTTTCTGTATGCTTTTTTAATCTCCTCGGCACTGGCACCCTTTTCGACGCCCAGCACCTCGTAATAGTCACGTTTATTTTCTGCCATGTACTTACCTCAAATTCTCAGGGATCGGGCGATGTTTTGCGGTATATTCTTCCACATCCACCCGAATGACCGTAACGATACTCACCAATTTATCTTCAAAAGAAAAGTCCTTCCCCGTCTGGGTCTTCATCAGGATGGACATTGCTTTCTTCTTTTCCTCCACATCCTCAACGATTTGGGCTTCGCCCCGTCCCATGATGGAGGAATAGGACACGCCGTACTGGCAGGGCAATTTGCTCTCAAACGGAACCATATCGCAGGCCATTTCCACAAACACCTTGGGGTTCCGGCGAATCATATCCAGCTTTTTCCCTCGGACGGCGCTGTGAAGATACAGCGTCAATTTTCCTTCTTCCATGATGTAGCCGTAGTTCATGGGCACAACGTAAGGCTCATCGCCCACTGCAAGTCCCAGACGCAGCACTTTGGCTGTGTCCAAAATCCGCTCGATCTGCTGAGGGTCAACTATCTGTCTTTCTCTTCGTGTCATTCCCTGCATGGATGTTTACCTCATTTATAACACTTCAAAAAAGGGGCGGCGGGTGCCGCCCCTTTGGGTTTTTGATTAGTCAACGGTTTCGTAGTCAGCATCCACAACGCCGTCGTTGCCGCAGTTACCGCCGCAGTTGGGGTCACAGCCGCCCTGAGGGTTAGCCTGCTGGTACAGCTTTTCGCTGACCTTGTAGAAGGCCTGCTGCACCTTGTCAATGCCGGCCTTGATGGCGGCAACATCGGTGCCCTTGTTCAGCTCCTTTAGGGCATCCACCTCAGCCTGGATGGAAGCCTTCTCATCAGCGCTGATCTTGTCGCCCAGCTCACCCAGGGTCTTCTCGGTCTGGTAGATGATGTGCTCGGCGTTGTTGTGGGTGTCCACCTCGTCCTTGCGGGCAGCATCCTCAGCGGCGTACTGCTCAGCCTCACGGACAGCCTTATCAATATCATCCTTGCTCAGGTTGGTGGAAGCGGTGATGACGATCTTCTGCTCCTTGCCGGTGCCCAGATCCTTAGCGGACACGTTGACGATACCGTTGGCATCGATGTCGAAGGTGACCTCGATCTGAGGAACGCCACGGGGAGCGGGGGCAATGCCACTGAGCTGGAAGCGGCCCAGGGTCTTATTGTAAGCAGCCATCTCACGCTCGCCCTGCAGGACATGCACCTCAACAGTGGTCTGGCCGTCAGCAGCGGTGGAGAAGATCTGGCTCTTGCGGGTGGGGATGGTGGTGTTGCGGTCGATCAGACGGGTGAACACGCCGCCCATGGTCTCCAGGCCCAGGGACAGGGGGGTAACGTCCAGCAGGACAACGTCCTTCACGTCGCCGGTCAGCACGCCGCCCTGAATGGCAGCGCCCAGAGCAACACACTCGTCGGGGTTGATACCCTTGAAGCCTTCGCTGCCGGTGATGCCCTTAACGGCCTCCTGAACAGCGGGGATACGGGTGGAACCGCCAACCAGCAGAACCTTGTGCAGATCGGAAGCCTTCAGACCGGCATCACTCATAGCCTGACGGACAGGCTTCATAGTACGCTCCACCAGATCGGCGGTCAGCTCATTGAACTTGGCCCGAGTCAGGGTCACGTCCAGGTGCTTGGGGCCGGTGGCATCAGCGGTGATATAGGGCAGGTTGATGGCGGTAGAGGTCACGCCGGACAGCTCGATCTTAGCCTTCTCAGCGGCCTCCTTCAGGCGCTGCATGGCAACACGGTCGTTACTGAGGTCGATACCCTCAGCCTTCTTGAACTCGGCAACCAGATAGTCCATAATTCTCTGGTCGAAGTCGTCGCCGCCCAGACGGGTATCGCCGGAGGTGGACAGAACTTCCACGATGCCGTCGCCGATTTCCAGAATGGAAACGTCGAAGGTGCCGCCGCCCAGGTCGTAAACCATGATCTTCTGCTCCTGCTCCTTATCCAGGCCATAAGCCAGGGCAGCAGCAGTGGGCTCGTTGATGATACGCTTGACCTCCAGACCGGCGATCTTACCGGCATCCTTGGTGGCCTGACGCTGAGCGTCGGAGAAGTAAGCGGGAACGGTGATAACGGCCTCGGTGACGGTCTGGCCCAGATAAGCCTCGGCGTCAGCCTTCAGCTTCTGCAGCACCATGGCGCTGATCTCCTGAGGGGTGTAGCCCTTGCCGTCGATGTTGACCTTGTAGTTTTCGCCCATGTGGCGCTTGATGGAAGCGATGGTGCGGTCGGCGTTGGTAACAGCCTGACGCTTCGCAACCTGACCGACCATACGCTCGCCGGTCTTGGAGAATGCAACAACAGAGGGGGTAGTACGTGCGCCCTCGGCGTTGGCGATGACAACAGGCTCGCCGCCTTCCAGAACGGCAACACAAGAGTTGGTTGTACCCAGATCGATACCGATAATCTTAGACATAATAAATTCCTCCTATATTTAATGAAAAATAGTTTACAATATTCAGTGTCATTGCGAGCCAGTGCTCACACTGGCGTGGCAATCCCCTAAGGTTTTCGGAATATCCGGGGGATCGCCACACCAGTCTGCGGACTGGTTCGCGATGACTGCGTTTTTTTAATTCGCCACTTGTACCATAGCGAACCGGACGACCTTGTCGCCGATCTTGAAGCCCTTCTGGAAGACCTGTGCGATCACATTCTCGCCCAGCTCCTCGTTTTCGATGTGCATGACAGCGTTGTGCAGGTTGGGATCGAATGTATCGCCCACGTTGCCGAAGATTTCCACGCCCAGCCCGGTGAAAATTTTCACCAGCTCGTTCATAGTCAGCTCCACGCCTTTTTTGTAGGCAGCATCCTCGGTGGGTTGATTTAACGCCCGTTCCAGATTGTCGTAAACGGGGAGCATCTTCGCCACCGCATCGGCCTTGCCATTGCCGTAGGAGGCTTCCTTTTCCTTGATGGTGCGCTTGCGGAAGTTGTCAAACTCCGCCGCCACTCTCAAGTGGGCATCCCGTTCGGCGTTGTATTTTTCCTCCCAAGGGTTGACTTCGGGAACGACCTCCTCGGTGACTTCCTCGGTCACCTCAGGGGTTTCCTCGATGGGAGTTTCTACGGTCTCTTTTTCCTTTTTGGACACAGCATTTCCTCCTGACTTCAAACTACCGTGTCATCGCGAGGGCCTTCAGGCCCGTGGCGATCTCCCGGTACGATGTTTATGTCTGCAATGCAGTATTTAAGATGGTACCAGGAGATTGCCACGTCGGCCCACAAGTGGACCTCCTCGCAATGACAGAGGAAACGGCTACCTGGTTCCATATATCAAACGTTTTCTTCCTGCCCCTCCGGCAGCTGGGGTGTTTCGGGTTTTGTGAACATCTTCGACAGGCTCTCTGCGAAGTAGCTCAGTCGGGCGGTGACTTTGGCGTAATCCATTCGGGTGGGGCCAACCACGCCGATCATGCCCTGCATTCCGTCGCCGATGTCGAACTTCGTCATCACAACGGAAGTGTCCTTCAGTTCCTGCGCCACATTTTCCGGGCCAACCAGAACCTTGGTGCCGTGTTCGTTCATCATCACGGCGGGCAAATTAGAAAGGGCATCTTCATCGATGGAACTAAGCACTTTTTGTGCTTTATCCACATCCCTGTATTCGGGAAGGCCCAGCAGCCGGGAATGTCCGGCGATGGCCATATTGGTGCTGCCCTGTCGGCGCAGGGTTTCGGTGGTGAAATCCACGATCACCGGAACCAGCGGCGCAGCCGCTCCTGCAGCCATCATCACCTTTTCCAGCAGCTCGGCGGTAAATTCATCGGCAGTCAAGCCGGTCATGGCGGCATTGAGCACAGCGCCCAGCAGCTTGATATCCGTATCTGTCACATCCAGCGGCAGCTTGATCAACTTGTTGACCACCTCGTCCGAGGACAGCATCACCACCAAGATCACGCTGTTTTGCCCAGCCAAAATCAGATCAAACCGTTTGACGGTGGCACCACCGTGCCGGGAGGCAACGCTGATTGCCGGCAGGTCAGTGGCTTGGGATACCAGCTTTGCTACCTTCTCCATCATTTTGTCCACCCGCTGCATCTTTTCCTCAATGGCGGTGTTGATGGACTTGGTTTCGTCAATACTCAGGCGGTAATCCGCCATCAGCTCATCCACATACAGGCGATAGCCGGCGGCGGATGGAATGCGGCCCGCACTGGTGTGGGGCTGCTCCAAGAAACCCATAGCCGTCAGGTCTGCCATTTCGTTGCGGATGGTGGCGGAGGAATATTTCATGTCCGGCAGCTCGGTGATGGCTTTAGAGCCCACCGGCTCGGCGGTGCGAATATACAGGTCCACGACGGATCGCAGGACTTTCTTCTTTCGCTCGGTCAGTTCCATGAGCCTTCCTCCTTTTCTTAGCACTCCGTATCTCTGAGTGCTAAGCACACTATACCAGAGAGTGCTAAAAAAGTCAAGAGGACGTTTTTGAATTATTCTTTAACATTTTGTCAGGATTATGTGGAGAACGGGGTTGGTACAATAAATTGTTGTTTGCGCTTCTGGTGCGGGAGCACCCCAAGCCTCCCTCTGATGAGGGAGGTGGCACGCCGAACGGCGTGACGGAGGGAGAGAAAATGCGAAAATCACCTCACTGCCGAGGAAAACTGCACATTTTATCTCTCCCTCAGTCAAAAATCAGAGATTTTTGA
>JBGVKN010000145.1:0-7021 GCA_045123795.1 Faecousia sp.
ACTCAACACTTTCTTTTTAGACATATCCGGCACCTTCCTTTGGTGCTATTGTATATGTCTTGCAGTCCAATAAAATGGACGATTACCCATATCTTGTGGTTTGCTTACTAAAGCCGATAACCACAACAACAATTTATCTTATCAACAGTCTCATTCATTATAAAACAGTAGGGAAAACCAAGTGACAACATTTTCGCCGTACTGGAAGGACAGCCCCATTTGCTCCAGCAGGCCCAGAATGTTGATGCCGTGACTTTCTACGCAGGGGTGCATTCGACCCGGGAGGCGGCAGGGTAGACCATCCAGAATAGCGCAGCGGCTACATTCGGCGCAGGCCTCTGTGGACAGTATGTAGGGATTTATCCCTTGCTCACGCATCAGATCCCGCACCTGATTGGTGATTTTTTCGTGGGCGGGGCGGGTGGCGAGAGTTTCGTTTATGTCAGCAATGTCCTGCACCTCGGTAATGGTGGAAATCATCAGGCATTTATTGTAGCTGAAGCACTTGGTCTTGCAGCCTTCTACGCTGCCCACGCCGGGAGGGCAGGCCCAGCTGCGCCCATACATGGGGCATTCGTGCTCGCAGATCCAGCGGATGCGGTCTGAAAATTCCAGATCCGCAGGTTCGATAAATTCGTATACATACAGGGGTAGCTCCGAAAGAGCCTGCTCCAATTTCTCTTTGTCCATCAAGTGAATTCCTCCAAAATGGTTTGACAACCCTCTACAATGTCGGCGTAGGTTTGCTCAAAATCCCCTGTATACCACGGATCGGCCACATCATGGGGGAGCAAAGGACGGATTTTGTTTGCATCAGCCGGTAGCATCCGAGCAAGGTACCGGGCGTTGCTGCGATCCATGTAATAGATCCGGTCGAAGTGGTCGAAGTCGGCCATGGTGATTTGGCGGGCGGCGTGACCGTCACAGCGGATGCCGTGCTTTGCCAGCTCCCGCCGGGCGGGAGGATAAACGGGGTTGCCCAATTCCTCTCGGCTGACTGCCGCCGAGGCAATCTCAAAACGGTGGGAAAGTCCGGCTTTGGCGACCATGTCTTTGAACACGTATTCTCCCATAGGACTGCGGCAAATATTGCCGTGGCAGACGAACAGTATCTTTTTCATTGCTACGATCCTCTCTGAAAAACCACGATTTGCCTAGAGCCTCTAAGGTTTTTTCGCTTTCGGCTCTTTCGCCGTGTCGTCCCCTATCGTGGCATTTCGTGGCATTTCGTGGCATATTGTTTTAAGATTTTGTAGTAAAATTTGTAGTAAATCGACACCGTTTACTACTGGCTTTACTACAAACGGCAGACGAACACTATTTCTGCCCTGTTTTTACCCCTCCGCGACCCGGTCAAATTCCGCTTTTGCATCGTCAAATTTGACATGGGTATAGGTGTCCAGCGTAATGCTGATATCCGCATGACCCATGATATACTGCAAGGTTTTTGGATTCATACCGCTCTTGGCCATGTTGGAGCAGAAGGTATGGCGGCACACATGGGGTGTGATCTTTGGAAGCTGAACTTTGTAAATGCTGTTGTATTTCTGCAGAATATGCTTGAAGTAATGTTCCCAATGGAGGGCGACCATAGGCATATTGTTCTTGTCCAGGAACAGGAAACCCGTATACCCATCGATCATCGGCTCTTTGAATAGCTTCTTCCGGTTATTGATGATCCTACGGAAACAAGCCATGACTTCATTGCTCATGGGTACGAACCGCTCACCGCTTTTGGTTTTGGTATCTTCGATGATATAGGTCATGTCCCTGGCGCGCTGCAGCTGATGGTCCACGCGAATCCGCTTTTTCTTGAAGTCGATGTCCGAGATGGTTAATCCGCAGAACTCCGATACACGCAGGCCCGTATTGAACAGGATGTAGATCCCATCGTAATACTTACTGAAGTGCTTGTCCTCCTGAATGAACTTCAGGAAGGCCCGCTCCTGGGCCCTGGTGATGGCTTCACGGGTGACGCTGTCATTGACCACCACTGTTGCCAACTCGAACTGAAATGGGTTCTTACGGATCAGATCGTCCTGCAGAGCCATCTCAAAGGCCGGTCGGATCACACCACGCACAGAATGGATGGTGCTGTAGCCACGGCCATCCTTCTGTAACTTGATCAGAAAGGCTTTGGCATCGGACAGTTTGACCTTATCGATGCGCATCTGGCTGAAGGCTTCCTTTTTGAGGATATTCAGGACAAAGTTGTAATTGGCCTGGGTGTTGTGACGGACGTTGACTTTCAGGGACAGGTATTTCTCCACCAGTTCCAACACCGTCAGATCGCCGCCGTTGGGAACGATCTTGTTGAACAGGTCCTGCTGAATCTGCTTTTCCTTTTCCCGCAGGGAAGGTTCCCTTGCTTTGCCGGCCGGGGTACGGTCATTTTTGTCCAATCTCCAGCTGTAAACGAATTTGTAGTCGCCGTTTAGGTCTTTGTACTTGTAAGCATATCTGCCATCAGGGCGTTGGCTCTCTCCAACGTGTAAAATGCGGTTGCGGTTGTCCCGCCGCTTTTCACTCATATAGTTCTCCTTTCGTTTGGAAAAGAGCCCCGATATGACACAGCCATTGTATCACATCGGGACTCGTATATCCAGTCATTTATGATATTTTCGCCGAATTCCTATGGCAGAAACTCAGATCACAGACGCTCTGTCCAGGTATTCCTCGAACAGTTTCCGCTTGATCATGATCCGGTTTCCGCTTTCCAACAGGAAATTGGCATCCAGGTTGTCATCCACAATTTGGCGCATTTTCTTTTCGCCGATGTGGAAATATTCCACCGCCTCCCGCAGCGTCAGCATATATTTCTCCCAGTAGGGGATCTCATTTGTGCGCATCATCTGATGCCTCCTTCCTTGTAGATTGATTGTAATTAAGGGTGTCATGCTCCAGGTGAACGTTTAAGATTAGTAATGCATTTCCCCACATTGGGGTTTTCATCATAGGCTTTTTCCTCCACTTTCGATAAATTAAGGCAGCCGTCACATGGACAGCTGCCAGATGTGATTTTGTTCTTCTGCAAGCTCTTCCTGCAGGGCAGCTTCTTCCTTGCGGATCTCTTCGTCACGGATTGCAAGAAGGGCGCTGATGGCAAGGCCCAGGGCTGTACCAACTGCGGAGCCGGATTCCTGGCTTTGGATGCGCTTGCGTTGCTCTTCCTCGTCCTCCGCATCCTCGGTCAGCCTGCCAAGAGCAGCCAAAGTATGCAGGCCAGCATCGAAGATGCCGCCGAAACGCCCGCCGCGATGAGCACCCATTTGCGGCAGGTTCTTTCCAAATTCTCCTTTGCGTTGTCCAGATCCCGCAGATGCTCGGAGAGTTTCCTGGATAAGCTGGAAGAGAATTCCTCTCTCTTCTTCCCATCCTGTTGCAGTTGGTATACCACATCCTTGGCATAGCTGTCCAACACCCGATAGATCTGCATTTTCTGCGACTCTTGCATCTCGTTCCATTCTTCCCTGGTAGCCAGGTTCGAGATCTGCCGGTACAGTGTCGGTTGGAACTGCACTGCGTCTGCCAGCAGTTGTTCTTCCTTCTTGCGCCATTCCTCCGGGATAGCGTACACCGTGTGCTGATACGGGATCCGCTCCCTGGTTTCCAGGGCTTCCGCGTTGCGCTGCACCAGTTGCGACAGCGATAAGCCAGTCTGTTTCTTGTTTTCGGATGGCAAACTCATATTCCATCATCTCCTTCTTGTATTTCTCTTCGTGTAGTTTGATGCCTCTGCACTTCTTGCCGTTGGGGCAGGTGTAGGTGATATATTTCCGTTCCTCCGTCCAGGTCACGCCGTAGCCCCGTTTCTTCATTTCCTGGATAAAGGTTTTCTTGTCCGGGCTGCGCTTCATAGCTTCTCCAATATGATACATCAGCTGAAACTTCCAACTTGCGCCGCTGACGGCGGCACGATATTCTCTGGCTGAGATCTTTGTGCCACCCTTCTCGTAAGGCTTCAAGGTGGAGAGACCATGCGATGCACAGAGTTCGTCGCTGAGCTTCCGCAAATGGAGCAAGGTATCCGGGTGCTGGCGCAGTTTCAAGCCGTTCTCGAAACTGACGGAGTTGATCACAAAGTGGGAATGGATGTGGTCGGTATCACAGTGAGTAGCCACCAGCACTTCATACCCCGGCCAGGCCTTCGCCGCAAATTCCAATGCGATCTCATGGGCTTGCTTATGCGTGATATTCTCCTGCGGGGAGAAGGATTGCACATACTGGTAAAAGCGGATGCCTTCCTCTTTGTGCCATGCGGCCTTGGTAGCTTCAAACTCTGTGATGGAATTCAGTCCATCGCAATTGACTCCGCTGACCCAGCGGATGCCGGATTTTTCATCCCAGGTTTTCTTTTCCTGCATGCAGTATTCCATGACCCGTTGCATATCGCTGGGGCGTTGCCGGGCTTCTTTGATATAGGTGATGGATGCCAGCTCAATCACCCCGCCCGATACGGCGAACTTCCTCATAGATCGCACGCTGAAGATCGATGACCTCCTGGAAGTTGTAGGAGTGGAAGATTCCGGCGTTGATCTTGGCGGTGATCTGATTCAGGTTGTTGCCGATGCGCTTCAGCTCCGTCACCAGGGGCTTCGTATCCTCAGCTACATGGATCTGGGTTTGCTGTGCGGCAGTGACCAGAAAATCCGTCATGCTCATACCGGAGCGGAGCACCTTTTTCATGACAGCTTCGTATTCTTGCTCCGTCAACCGGATGGTAAGTGTCTTATTTCTCTTTCTCATTAAATTCCTCCATAAAAGTGGGTTTGGGCTTCTGCCCAATATTCTTTGTGCTGGGCGGACAGCCAAGCGCTCTGCTTGCCCCAGACTAAAGTCTGGGAAATTTCCTCTTGTGGCGGTTCTCTCTGTCGAGGTTGGGTACTTCCTCCAGCCTTTTCAGAAAAGCCCACACAGGGGCAACACTGCCTTCACAGGGTGAGAGTTATGCAATGGTGAGGGGAATCTCATCATCTGAAACAGTATTCGGATTGCAATAGACTTCCGGATTTTCTAACGACCAAAGCGTATACACATTATTCCGATGCTTTCCGCTGCCGGTGTTCTTCTGAACAGAAATCAGTTTGCGCTTGCACATTTTCGCAACACGATCTTCCAAGGTGCTGACGGAAATACCCAAGTCCTTGCTCATAGTTTTGAAGCTGGGCCAGCGTTCACTGTCCCCATTCATCCGGCGAACCATGTACGACAGGATCATAAATTCAAACGGATCGAGTCCCAGGCTGAACACATTATTGGGCATCATGTAAAAGTTTTTCGTCGGCTTCTTCCACTTTTTCATTCGTCCACCTCCGAACTTTTATCGATCCATGCGATGAATTTGTCCCTGGGAACCACGATCCGATTACCGATTTTGATGTGCGGAAATCCAGCGGAGCGAACCAATTCGTATGCACCGGCTCTGGAAATACCCAGCACCTCACCCACCTCCGGCACAGAAAGCATCAGCGGCAGGTCCTCATAATTTTTGTACTTGCTTGTTCTCAAATAGTGTCCTCCTTATGAAATAGTTTTTTGGCTTCATTTAATAGGACACTCGCAGACAAAGTGTAAACCAATTTTCAAGGGAAATTTGCAAAAAATATACGGAGCCCCATCTTCCATGAGGCTCCGCAGGTGGTCAAGGATTTTCCGCAGCCGTTTCGAAATTGCCATTTTGGTCACACCAAACTCTTTGCCGATCTCTTCCAATGTATAGAACCGAAAGTAATAAAGCCGAAGTAGCTTCCGGTCATCATCAGGCAGGGTTGGAAAAATCTCTCGGAGTTTGTGCTTCCGCAACAGCAGGAATGCTTGCTCAAAGGTTGGATCGGTTGGCGTGTCTGAGAACAGACCGGGCATCGTGTAAATCTCATTTCCAACGAAATCCAGGTGACGCTGGTCACTTCTTCGTTGTGCACTTTCCCGTAAACGATCCTGCTCCAAAAATTCCGCGACTTCGTCGGATACAGAAATTTGCTGACCATAGTAGTTGATGTTTTTCATCGATACCGCCTTTCCAGTACGAAAGGCCGGCAGATGTTGACCGATACAGCCATCACGCTGCAGCCCTTCCATCCTGGAGCGGAACAGTTGGGATGAGGTCGAACATCTGCCGACCTCATCGGAACATTTAGTAGATTAATTCATAAGTTGGGTGCCTGATGATGGAATCATTATATCAGGCGGCAAAGAAATAATCAAGAACATTTGTGCGAATTATGTCGAAGGGTTCTATTTGCAAGGGATTTCTTTCGCATCTTGGGTTGAGAAAAAAGAACTTGCAATTCAAAGATTTCTAAGCTAACATACCACAAATTTTGAAGGGGGTATGTATCCATGAAATCGTATTTTGTGAAACTGAAAGCTTATATCCAATCGAAACCACCCAACTATGGTGATGGTGAGTCTGTGCTGACCATGCTCTACGAATGCCACAACGAAAGTAATACCTATGATAACGAGCAGATAAAGGAGGATTTCAACGAGCTCTACCGCCTGATGAACGGCATGGAGCTGCGGGAGATGGATCGGATCATCTATCCAGTGTGCAAGCTCTGCCGGGATCATGAGCGGTCTGGGTTCATCGAGGGGATCAAGATTGGCGTTCTGTTACAGGCAGAACTGACAGCGGAATAATACAGCAGCACCGATCTGAACATGGATCGGTGCTGCTGGCATCTGGAAGAGTTTAATTTGTTTTATGAGTATTGTTAGGTGGTGCATGGCGGTAAGGGGTTCTGCTATTTGCAGATATGGTTGGGAGAGTTTTATTCTTGTGTATTCTGTCACTTTTTGGTATGATTAAGACATACTAATGTGAATTACTGTCTTGACCTTAGTGACTTTATCAACCATTTCTGGTGAAAGATATACATTTATAAGACTAACTATTAAAAGTCAATCCCCAACGTCGGAATGATGTAGAGAAGTTGCTACCGCAAAAACGGCATGACAAGTAGAGCGTCATTGACGGCGCTCTGTAAAAAGCTTTCGTAAGGAGTTAGATGGCTGCTGGTCT
>JBGVKN010000146.1:0-2453 GCA_045123795.1 Faecousia sp.
GATTCTCTGGTCGAAGCGGTGCAAGGACGAAGCCCTCCGGGGAACAGTCAAGGAAACGATCATGCAGGTCAGCCGCAGTAAGAAATGGGAATCCAAACCTGTTCTTGACGGGAACGGCAATCCCATGTTGAACACAAAAGGAAAAAAGATTTTGAAGTCGTCCTACAGTGTGTTGCAGGATGACTTTTTCAATTTCATGCAAGCTGCCGGATATACCGATGTGGAGCGTGGAGAGCGTGGCAGCACCGAGGAACATCTGACCGTTACTCAGTTTAAGGTGCAAGCCGAAACCCAGCGTCTGGAAGCTGTGACGGCACGGGCAGACCAAGCGGAACAGGCATTGGCGGATACCCAATCTGCTGTGGAGAAACAGGAAAAGAAGCTGAAAGCTCTGCAAAAGGAAACCAAGACTGCGAAGACGGTGGCAGTGACCGTGCAGGATATTGAAGCGATGGGTAAGAAAAATTCCTTCACCGGAAATGTCACCCTCACAGCAGACCAGTGCGATACCCTGAAACGATACGCCACAAACGGAATTATCTTCAATGCTGAGAATGAACGCCTGAAAGAAAAATTGGCTTCCGCTGTAAAATCCGCTTCCATCTGGAAACAGCGGCATGACGAACTGAACGAAAAATATAAAGAACTGAAAGAAAAAGCCCAGCCCTATCTGGATGCGTTGGAAATCGCAGCAGAACGGGTCAGGGCTTTTCTTTCTGCCATCCTCGCCAGAGGAAAGGAAACTCGTGAACACAAGGCTCCTGCCCGCAAGCACGGACGGGATATGGAAATATAAGAAAGGAATTATTTGTGCCTATGATGAATCAGAACCAGCAGGCAACGATCCTGCCTATCGACCGTAAAATGCTGCTTTCCATTCGGGAAGCGGCTGAATACAGCAATATCGGAATCAACAAGATTGACGAGATGCTGAAACAACCCAACTGTCCCTTTGTATTGTATGTAGGTACAAAGAAACTGGTCAAACGCAAGGCTTTTGAGGAATTTATCGAAGGGAGAGTTGCGATTTGATGAACAGAACAGGCAAAATTGGTGCGCACCAAAAACATCGAAATCTATTGAAAAAAAAGCACTTTCATGATAGAATGGAGTGTCGTGATGAACTCTCGTTTCCGGCACTCAGGAAAGGAGTTCATTAAATGGGCAAAAACTTAAAAGGCAAAGAAATTGGCAAAGGTATCTGCCAGAGAAAAGACGGAAAGTACGCCGCAAGATATACCGCAAAGGACGGCTCCCGCAAGGAAAAGCACTTTGACACACTTCCGGAAGCTCGCAACTGGCTGGCTGATGCGCAGTACGAAGATAAGCACGATGTTTGCAACACATCCTCCGAAATGACGGTGGATGCCTGGTTTGAGTTCTGGATCACCAATCTGATTGCGGATCTGGCTCCCAACACCCGGCGAAATTACCGGGAACGGTATCAAAAGAACATCCAGCCTGTTATCGGAAATATGCGCTTATGTGATGTCAAACCCATGCACTGCAAGATTGTCCTGAATCGGATGGAAGCCACTTATGCTGGCTCCACCATTCGGCAGGCGTATATTGCCATGGGAACCATGTTCCGAGCCGCAGTCATGAACGATATGCTTACAAAACATCCTATGGACGGGGTTCGTTATACGAAGCCCGTCCGGGCTGTGGATGACATCAAGTTCTTAACTGTGGAAGAACAGACGCTGTTTCTGGAAACCGCAAAACGCTCTCACAACTACAGACAGTATGTATTGCTGTTGGAGACCGGACTGCGCACTTCGGAAATGATCGGCTTGACTTGGGATGCGATTGACTGGAAGAAGCGGACACTGACTGTCAACAAGACCTTGGAATATCGCCACAGCGAAGGCATTTGGCGTGCTGGTCCTCCTAAGACAAAGACCAGCTACCGCACGATCCTGCTGACGAAGCGGGCATACGATGTATTGAAATCGTGCTACGATGAACGCTTCACCCGCAAAGAATCAGAACTGTTATCTCAGATTCTGGAATATGTGGATCGCCGGACAGGTCAGACAGAGTACCTTTGTATGCGAGATTTGGTGTTTATCAATTTCCGTACCGGAGAGCCTGCAAAAAACAGTTCCTATGACACCCATCTGTACAAGCTGTGCGATGAGGCGAAAATCAAGCGGTTCTGTATGCACGCTCTGAGACACACCTACGCTACCCGTGCGATTGAACGGGGCGTTATGCCGAAAGTCTTGCAGAAGCTGCTCGGTCATGCGAGCATTAAAACAACCATGGATCGTTATGTCCATGTCACCGACACATCCCTGACCAACGCCATCAAACTGTTCGAACAGGACACCAATGTGGCAAGTTAAAAATGGTGCGCTGCGAAAAATTGGTGCGGAATTGGTGCGGAGTGTGTCCCCAAAACCCGAAAAACCATTGAAAATAAAGGAGATTTAGAATATATGAAATTAGGT
>JBGVKN010000147.1:0-5645 GCA_045123795.1 Faecousia sp.
TAGCATTTCGGCGAATTCGTTACATTGTAACGCCCCTTCGGGGCTACACCTCATCCGAGCCGCCGTACACGGCGGCCCACCTTCTCCTCAAGGAGAAGGCATTGCGCCTCCGGCGCATAAAACCGCTAAACAACAATTTACTTTCATGCCGTACAAAAAGTTTCTATTGACATTATGGCGTATCTGTGTATAATTGTATACATTGAAACATAGAAGCAAAAATACCCCTCGAAAGGAGTTTACATTATGCTCGAAATTTCTTCCAAGACGAATTTGCTGGAGCAGAAATCCTACAAATACTCCCTGCAGGATGTGGCTGAGCCCAATCTGCACCGGGATGTCTATTCCTACGGTACCATTCCCAAGGTCGCCTTCAACCACCGCCGTGTTCCCATGGCGATGCCGGAGGAGATCTGGATCACTGACACCTCCCTGCGTGACGGTCAGCAGTCCGTGGAGCCCTACACCGTTGATCAGATTGTCAACATCTACAAGCTGCTGAATAAGCTGGGCGGCCCTTACGGCATCATCCGCCAGACCGAGTTCTTCATTTACAGCAAGAAGGACCGGGAAGCGATTGAAAAATGTATGTCCCTGGATCTGAAGTTCCCGGAGATCACCAGCTGGATTCGTGCCAGCAAGGAGGACTTTAAGCTGGTTAAAGATCTGGGCATCAAAGAGACCGGCATTCTGGTCAGCTGCTCTGACTACCACATCTTTAAGAAAATGAAGATGAGCCGCAGTCAGTGTCTGGATTACTACCTCGGCACCGTGAAGGATGCCTTCAACGCCGGTGTCGTGCCCCGCTGCCATCTGGAGGATATCACCCGTGCCGACTTCTACGGCTTCGTGGTGCCCTTTGTCAATGAACTGCAGGCTCTGAGCCGTGAGGCCGGTATTCCCGTTAAGATCCGCGCCTGCGATACCATGGGCTACGGCGTTCCCTACACCGAGGCTGCCATGCCTCGCTCCGTCGCCGGTATCATCTACGGCCTGCAGCACTACGCCGACGTTCCCAGCGAGTGTCTGGAGTGGCATGGTCACAACGACTTCTACAAGGCCGTCGCCAACGCCTCCACTGCTTGGCTGTACGGTGCCTGTGCCGTCAACTGCTCTCTGCTGGGTATCGGCGAGCGCACCGGCAATGTGCCGCTGGAAGCCATGGTCTTTGAGTACGCTTCTCTCCGGGGCTCTCTGGACGGTATGGATACCACTGTGATTACTGAGATCGCCGATTTCTTCAAGAAGGACGTCGGCTACGAGATCCCGCCCATGACTCCCTACGTTGGCTCCGCCTTTAACGTCACCCGTGCCGGTATCCATGCCGACGGTCTGATGAAGGACGAGGAGATCTACACCATCTTCGATACCAAGAAGATCCTGAACAAGCCCGCCACTGTCCAGATCAGCAAGACCTCCGGCCTTGCCGGCATCGCCTATTGGGTCAACCAGACCTACAACCTGCCGGACGAGGAAAAGCTCGACAAACGTGATCCGCTGGTGGTCGCCCTGAAGGAATGGATCGACGAACAGTACGAAAACGAGCGTCAGACCGCCATGACCGACAAGGAAATGGACGAGAAGCTCCAGGAGCTGGCTCCCGGCCGCTTCCACAAAGATTAAGGAGAGGGCACTATGAAAACATTTAAGAGCACTTCCCTGGCAGATCAGGTTTTTGATAAGCTGGAAAATGATATTATTCAGGGTGTTTACCCCAAGGGAGAGGTTTTAACCGAGCTTCGTCTGGTGGAGCAGCTGGGTGTCAGCCGCACCCCCATCCGAGATGCCCTGCGTCGCTTAGAGCAGGAGCGGCTCATTGCCGATACCGGCAAGGGCAGCTTGGTTCTGGGTATTACTGATGACGATCTGCTGGACATCATGAATATCCGCGAGCGTATTGAAGGTCTGGTGGCCTATTACGCCGCTAAGAACATCACCCCCGAGGGCGTGGCAGAGCTGAAGCATCTGACTGACCTGCAGGATTTCTACTACACCAAGCACGACGCAGACCGCCTGCGTCAAGTGGACGATGAATTCCACGATGCCATCTGCCGTCTGAGCCAGCGCACGGTCATCAGCGACACGCTGACCCCCCTGCACCGTAAAACCCGGCGTTACCGCCGAATTGCCATGGACGATTGGGATCGCACCACCCAGACCACCAAGGAACATTTGGAGATCTGTAAGGCCATCGCCGCCGGTGATGCGGACCTGGCCAAAAAGCTGATGAAGCAGCACATTGCCAACGCAAAAGCACACATGATCAAGGGAGAATAAGAAAATGGGAATGACCATTGCACAGAAAATCATTAAGGCGCATCTGGTTTCCGGTGATATGACCCCCGGCAGCGAGGTTGCCCTGCGCATCGACCAGACGCTGACCCAGGATGCCACCGGCACCATGGCCTATCTGGAGTTTGAAACCATGGGTATCCCCCGTGTCAAGACCGAGCTGTCCATTGCATACGTTGACCACAACACCCTGCAGTGCGGCTTTGAAAATGCCGATGACCACCGTTACTTACAGACCGTAGCTGCCAAGCACGGCGTTTACTTCTCCCGCCCCGGCAACGGCATCTGCCATCAGGTGCATCTGGAGCGGTTCGGCAAGCCCGGCAAGACCCTCATCGGCTCTGACAGCCACACCCCCACCGGCGGCGGCATCGGCATGCTGGCCTTCGGCGCCGGCGGTATGGACGTGGCGGTTGCCATGGGCGGCGGTGCGTACTACATCACCATGCCCAAGATGTTTAAGGTCAATCTGACCGGCAAGCTGCGTCCCTATGTCACTGCTAAGGACGTTTCTCTGGAGCTGCTGCGTATCCTGTCCGTCAAGGGTGGCGTGGGTGCCATCGTTGAATGGGGCGGCGAGGGCATTGCAACATTGTCCGTTCCCGAGCGTGCCACCATCACCAACATGGGCACCGAGCTGGGTGCCACTACCTCCATCTTCCCCTCCGACGAAACTACCCGTGCCTTCCTGAAGGCTCAGGGTCGTGAGGCAGATTACACCCCCCTGTGCAGCGACCCCGATGCCGTTTACGACCGGATCATCGACATCGACCTGTCCACGCTGGAGCCCATGATTGCCTGCCCCCACAGCCCCGACAATGTGGTGCAGGTCAACACCCTGTCCACCACCAAGGTCGATCAAGTCTGCATCGGCTCCTGCACCAACTCCTCCCTCAGCGATATGCTGAAGGTCGCCGCCATGCTCAAGGGCAAGACCATCGCCCCCAGCGTCAGCCTGTCCATCTCTCCCGGTTCCCGTCAGGTTCTTAGCATGCTGGCAGACTGCGGTGCGCTGGCGGATATTCTGGCCAGTGGCGCAAGAGTTCTGGAATGCGCCTGCGGCCCCTGCATCGGCATGGGCTTCTCCCCCAGCTCCGGCGGCGTGAGCCTGCGTACCTTCAACCGTAACTTCCTGGGCCGCAGCGGCACCAAGGACGGTCAGGTTTATCTGGTTTCTCCGGAAACTGCCGTGGCTTCCGCTCTGACCGGCTACATCACCGATCCTACCACTACTGTGGGCGAGCTGAATGTGACCATGCCCGAAAGCTTCAAGATCGATGACTCCGCCGTGCTGGCCCCTGTTCCCGCCGAGGAAGCCGCCAACGCAGAAGTCCTGCGTGGCCCCAACATCAAGGAATTCCCCAAGAGCAAGGCTTTCACCGATTCTCTGGAGGCCAAGCTGGTGCTGAAGGTTGGCGACAACATTACCACCGACCACATCATGCCCGCCGGCGCCAAGATCCTGCCTTACCGCTCCAATATTCCGCATCTGAGCAAATTCTGCTTCGAGGTTTGCGATCCCAGCTTCCCCGAGCGTGCGAAAGCAGCGGGTGACGGCATCATCGTCGGCGGCAGCAACTACGGTCAGGGTTCTTCCCGTGAGCACGCCGCACTGGTTCCCATGTACTTGGGTATCCGTGGTGTCATCGCTAAGAGCTTTGCCCGTATCCACATTGCCAACCTGATCAACTCCGGCATTTTGCCCATGACCTTTGAAGATCCCGCCGATTATGACAAGCTGGATCAGGATGCAGATCTGTGTATCGAGGGCATCGTATCCGGCATGGCAGCAGGCAAGCTGACCGTCACCGACCGGACTACCGGCAACAAATTCAACGTCCTGTGCAGCCTGACCGAACGGCAGAGAGCAATCCTGCTGGCCGGCGGCCTGCTGAACTACACCAAGGAGGGTGGCCAATAATGAATATCGAACAGGCCTGCGAGGCATTTAAGAAGCTGCTGGAGGAACAGCAGAACCGCATTGCGAATATGGATACCACCAAGACCGATTTCACCACCAAAAAGGTGGTGACCATCGGTGTTGTGGATGGTGACGGCATCGGCCCCATCATCACCCAGCACGCCGCCCGTGTGCTGAAGAAGCTGCTGGCAGACGAGGTGGAAGCTGGCTCCATCGTCATTAAGGAGATCCAGGGTCTGACCATCGAGAACCGTGTTGCTCAGGGCAAGGCCATCCCCGACGACGTTCTGGCTGAGATCAAGTCCTGTGACGTTGTCCTGAAGGGCCCCACCACTACTCCCCACGGCGGCACGCTGGAAAGCGCCAACGTGGCCATGCGCCGGGAGTTGGATCTGTACGCCAACTGCCGCCCTGTGTCCATCCCCGAGCAGGGCATCGACTGGATGTTCTATCGTGAGAACACCGAAGGCGAGTACGTCCTGGGCTCCAAGGGCGTAGAGCTGCCCGGTATGGCTGTGGACTTCAAGGTAACCACCGATCTGGGTACCCGCCGCATTGCCCGGGCTGCCTTTGAGTACGCCAAGAACAACGGCAAGACCCACGTTTCCATCGTCACCAAGGCCAACATCATGAAGAAGACCGATGGCAAGTTCACCGCCATCGCCCACGAGGTTGCCGCCGATTACCCCGGCATCACCGTGGAGGATTACTATATCGACATCATGACCGCAAACCTGATCAAGGAAGGTCTGCGTGAAAAGTTCCAGGTCATCCTGCTGCCCAACCTGTACGGCGATATCATCACCGACGAGGCCGCCCAGATCCAGGGCGGTGTGGGCACCGCCGGTTCCGCCAACATCGGCGACAAGTACGCCATGTTTGAGGCCATCCACGGCTCCGCTCCCCGGATGATCGAGCGTGGCATGGGTCACTATGCCAACCCCGACTCCATCCTCAAGGCTGCTGCCCTGCTGCTGCGCCACATTTGCCGTGGCGACAAGGCCGAGAAGCTGGAGAAGGCTATGGCAGACTGCCCCCTGACGGTCAAGTCCGACGGCTCCGCCGCCACCTGTCAGGAATACGCTGACGCTGTCATCGAACTTCTGTAAATACGCAAGGCAGGAAGCACCCGCTTCCTGCCTTGTTTTGTTATTAATTAAGATATTGAGAAGATAAATTGTTGTTTAGTTGAGGAATTGTGTCGCCCCGATGGGGCGACAGCGCCCTCCGGGCGCAAAGGCCCCCTCTGACGAGGGAGCTGTCAAAAATCTCTGATTTTTGACTGAGGGAGAGATAAAATGTGCGGTTTTCCTCGGCAGTGAGGTGATTTTCGCATTTTCTCTCCCTCCGTCACGCCGTTCGGCGTGCCACCTCCCTCATCAGAGGGAGGCTTGGGGTGTTCCCGCACCAGAAGCGTAAACAACAATTTATC
>JBGVKN010000148.1:0-2155 GCA_045123795.1 Faecousia sp.
GGCTTACGATCACCAGCTGATCGACTCCAGCGCTGCAAAGATCGTGGAGACCGCTAAGCGCAACGGCGCTGCTGTTTCCGGCCCCATCCCGCTGCCCACCAAGAAGGAAGTCGTTACCATCCTTCGCGCTGTCCACAAGTACAAGGATAGCCGTGAGCAGTTCGAGCGCAGAACCCACAAGAGACTGATCGATATCCTCAACCCCAACCAGAAGACCGTCGAGGCTCTGATGAGCCTGGATCTCCCCGCTGGTGTTGAGATAGAGATAAAGCTGTAATTCCTTATACATTATATATAAGGAACTACCGCTGCCCGCACTGTCTGGCATCGGGCGGACGGGTCATGTTGGCGCAGTCCCCAATGCTGTGTCAACCAATAACCTATTAAAAAGGAGTAAACCAAAATGCAGAAAGCAATCATCGGCAAGAAAGTGGGTATGACCCAGATCTTCGATGAGAGCGGCAAGGTAATCCCTGTTACCGTTGTGGAAGCAGGCCCCTGCGTCGTTACTCAGAAGAAGACCGTTGAGACCGACGGCTACACCGCCGTCCAGCTGGGCTACGGCGACGTCGCCGACAAGAAGCTCAGCAAGCCTGAGGCAGGCCACCTGAAGAAGGCTGGCGTTGCCGCTAAGAAGCACCTGAAGGAGTTCAAGCTGGAGAACGCTGCTAACATGAACGTTGGCGACGAGATCAAGGCTGACGTCTTCGCCGCTGGCGATAAGATCGACGTCACCGGCATCAGCAAGGGCCACGGCTATCAGGGTGTTGTGAAGCGTCACGGCGCTCACCGCACTGATATGACCCACGGCGGCGGTCCTGTTCACCGTCACGCTGGTTCCATGGGCGCTTCTTCCCATCAGTCCCGTATTTTCCCTGGTAAGATCGGCGCCGGCCAGATGGGTCTGGAGCAGGTCACCATCGAGAACCTGGACATCGTGAAGGTTGATGCAGAGCTGAACATGATCGTCATCCGCGGCGCCATCCCCGGCCCCAAGGGCGGTCTGGTCTACATCCGCAACACCGTCAAGAACAACAAGGTCAAGCAGGCCGATACCGGCATCAGCAAGAACCCGCAGAAGGCTTCCGGCAGAAATCCCCAGAAGGCCTCCGCAAGAAATGGCTAAGGAAAGGAGATCTTAAATCATGCTTAAGACTAACGTTTATGATATGTCCGGCAAGCTGGTTGGCGAGATCGAACTCTCCGAAGCTGTGTTCGGCGTAACCCCCAATGAGTCTGTTGTCCACGACGTGGTCAAGAACCACCTGGCCAACAAGCGTCAGGGCACTCAGTCCTCCCTGACCCGCGCTGAGGTTTCCGGCGGTGGCCGTAAGCCCTGGCGTCAGAAGGGCACCGGTCGCGCTCGTCAGGGCAGCACCCGTGCTCCTCAGTGGACCCACGGCGGTATCGTGTTCGCTCCCAAGCCTCGCGATTACAGCTACAGCCTGAACAAGAAGAGCCGCCGTCTGGCTCTGAAGTCCGTGCTGAGCGCTAAGGCTGCTGAGCAGAACATCGTGGTCATCGACTCCATCAAGATGGACGCTCCCAAGACCGCTGAGTTCGCTAAGTTCCTGGCTGCAGTCAACGCTGACTGCAAGTGCCTGGTCGTCACTGCTGCCGCTGACCAGAATGTGGTCAAGTCCGGCCGCAACATCCCCGGCTGCGAGGTCACCTTCGCCAACCTGATCAATGTCTATGACGTTCTGAACGCCAAGAAGCTGGTCGTTGACAAGGCTGCCCTGGCCAAGATCGAGGAGGTATTCGCATAATGAACGCTTACGATATCATTATCCGTCCTATCATCACCGAGCAGTCCATGGCTGACGTTGCTGATAAGAAGTACGTTTTCCAGGTGGCCATCGATGCCAACAAGACTGACATCAAGGCTGCTGTCGAGGAAATCTTCGGCGTGAAGGTCGCTAAGGTCAACACCCTGCGTCAGCTGGGTAAGGTCAAGCGCACCGGTGCTTACCCCAAGGGCAAGCGCGCTGACTACAAGAAGGCCGTCGTCACCCTGACCGCCGACTCCAAGACCATCGAGTTCTTCGAGGGTATGGTCTAATCCAATCTCAATAAAGGAGTAAACGCAAATGGCTATTAAAACTTTTAAGCCTTACACCCCTGCGCGCCGTAACATGACTGTTTCCGGCTTCGA
>JBGVKN010000149.1:0-1930 GCA_045123795.1 Faecousia sp.
GGAAAACTGCACATTTTATCTCTCCCTCAGTCAAAAATCAGAGATTTTTGACAGCTCCCTCGTCAGAGGGAGCCTTTGCGCCCGGAGGGCGCTGTCGCCCCATCGGGGCGACACATTTCCTCAACTAAACAACAATTTACCGTGGTATTTGGGCAACCTCTGCAACAGCGTTGGCGAAGGCATCGCAGGCGGCCACACAGGCAGACCGGGTTCCGGTGAGCAGTCCGCCGCCGAAGTTGGTTTCACTGGGCGGCCCATATAGTTTACATAACCTTACGTCCGCTGCTTTCATCGCCGCATCCAGTGCGTACATACTTTCCAGCGGCGGAGCGATCAGGTAAGCCAGAGCTGCCCCCTGCCGCACCCCGGCCTCTTTGGATAAATAGCTGCCGGAGCTGCTGACGGTGTGGGCAAGGTAGGGAACGCCGCCCACCTCGTCAAATCCGATGCGCTCCAATGCAGCCAGTGCCGCCTCCATGCCGCTGCGCACCGCCCCTGGGGTGGGGCCTGCCAGAATGCCGATGACCTCTCCAGCGTAGGGCGTGCTGGCGTTGGCGGCTCCGGCGTAAAAGCTGCGGGCGTAGCAGACCTTTACATCGGCGGCCTTGGTGGCCTCGTCCAGTGCGATATAGGTGGCATCATCAGAATCCGTAGTCAGAATACCCAAAGAAGGATATCCCGCCGGGGCACCCAGACTGCGGCTCAAACCCGGGTCTGCGTTGGCGATATACCGCAGAGCAAGTACCTTGACCGGGATCATTTTGCCCCCTCCAGATGCAGCCCTACGCCGGAAACCTTTCGTTTCAAAATCGTATCGATCAGCTCGGCGGCGTAAGCGCCTGCTTCGACAGCGGGGGTTCCTTGGGCGTGGATGTTGGAAATAACGGTGCGGCTGGATTCCGATACGCCGGTGTGGGGTTTGTAGGTGATATAAATGGACATACTTTTGTCCGTCACAAGGCCGGGACGCTCGCCCACCAGCATACACACCAGCTCGCAGCCGGTGATATCGCCGATGGCATCGCCGGCACCCACCCGGCAGTAGCGCACAAAGATGGGCTTACTGTAGCCGATGTTGCGTAGCTTCAGGCCGTCCTGCAAGGCTGCCATGCAGTCCATGGCGTTGGCTTCAATGGCGGCGGAGGAAAGACCGTCGCCGATGACGATCTGCACCGTGGGCGGTGTGTCGATGACGCCTTTGATGGTCTTGGCGTTGTGCTCATCAAAGCAGCGGCCCAGATCCGGGCGTGTCAGGTATACGTCTTTGTTTTCGCAGCGGGTTTTTGTGGGTAGAAGATCGTATTTTTTAGCGTATTCCGTGTCCACCTCGGAGAAAACCGCATCCTGTGCGGCGGCGTGGTCGGCTCGAAAACGGAGCATGGTCAGCGTTTTGTACCGGGGACCTGCTTTGCCGGAGCCTAGACGGGCGGGGGTTTTGGCTTTCATTTTGGCGAAGCGTTCCTTGTCTGCGGGGTTTTCTGTCAGGTACAGCTTACGCAGATCCAGTTCCGTGACATCGGCTACGAAATCTCCGTCATGATGGTGCTTGTCCACCGGCTGAGGGCCGGGGGAGGTGGAGTGGTAATCACTGCCCTTGACCTGCGGCTCCATTTGACCTAAAATTTCCGCCACCAAAGCGGTCAGTTGTTCCTTGTTCATAATTCACATCCTTATAGATTGGAACGATAAATTGTTGTTTAGCGGAGTACCCCTCCGGCGGCGTAGCCGATAGCAAAGGTGCGATTGCCACTGGCAATCGACCGATTTGTATTCGCTGCGCGGAGCACCACCCTTGGCGCCCCCTTTGGGGGAGCTTGTCACGGCGAACGCCGTGACTGAGGGGGTGTCGTAACGGTTTTAGGACACTCCCCCAGTCGAAAATCAGAGATTTTCGCCAGCCCCCTCAAAGAGGGGGCCGAGGGTGCGGAGC
>JBGVKN010000150.1:0-5200 GCA_045123795.1 Faecousia sp.
AACGATTTTTGAGCTGTATATTCTTTATGAATACGTTCTGTTTCCGTAAAATAACCAACGCATCGAAGTGTTTTAGGTTTTTGGGAGGGTCAAGACCCTCCCCTACGGAATTCGTGTCCTAACCCTGTAAACAACAATTTACCTTATCAACACAAAAAGTCCCCCGCCGGATGGCGGGGGATCGATGTTATTCATCGTACTGGTTCGGCACCGGGGTAACCACAGGAGTACCATCCCGGTTCAGCAGAGGAGTCAGACCGCCGGCATTACCGCTCTGAATGAACAGGTAATTGACACCCGTCTGTTTGTCAATCCAGATCGAGGCGTCGGCAAGGAATGCATCATCGCCGGCACTGATCGCGTGAAAGCGTGTTTCTTTTTTAGCCATTGTCTTTCACACCCTCGACGATACCGTTGGCCATGCCAACCAGACCCTGCATTTCGGAAGGAATGATGATCTTGGTGGCCTTGCCGTCAGCGATTTTCTGCATGGCCTCGATGGACTTCAGCTTGATGACCTGATCGTTGGGGGCTTTCTCATTCAGCAGAGCCAGAGAGTCAGCCATAGCCTTCTGCACAGCCAGGATCGCCTGGGCTTCACCATCGGCCTTCAAAATGGCGGCCTGCTTTTCAGCCTCGGCCTTCAGAATAGCGGCTTCCTTCTCAGCGGAGGCACGCAGGATAGCGGACTCCTTCTCACCTTCGGCGATGAGGATGGCGGACTTCTTCTGACCCTCGGCCTGCAGAATGGCCTGACGGCGGTCACGCTCGGCCTTCATCTGCTTCTCCATGGAGCTCTGAATGTCAGCGGGGGGCAGGATGTTCTTCAGCTCCACACGGTTGACCTTGATGCCCCAGGGGTCGGTGGCTTCGTCCAGAATGGCACGCATCTTGGTGTTGACCACGTCGCGGGAAGTCAGAGTCTGGTCAAGCTCCAGATCGCCGATGATGTTACGCAGGGTGGTGGCGGTCAGGGTTTCCATAGCGGCCATGGGCTGCTCCACGCCGTAGGCGTACAGCTTGGGATCAGTGATCTGGAAGTACACGACAGTGTCGATCTGCATGGTGACGTTATCCTTGGTGATCACGGGCTGAGGGGGATAGTCCAGCACCTGCTCCTTCAGGGAAACACGGCGGGCGATGCGGTCAATGAAAGGCACCTTGAAGTGCAAACCCACGCCGTGGACGGCATGGAAGGCACCCAGACGCTCCACAACATAAGCCCGGGACTGCTGAACGATGTAGATGTTAGAAATGACGATCAAAAACAGAATGATGACGGCAACTGCCGCAATAACGAAAGGACCCATAATTTTACCTCCTAAAGTATGTTTGGTTTACACGTTTACATTTGCGGTGATGGGGGAAACGAAGGCTTTGACACCCTCAATGCGGTCCACCCGAACCAGCGTACCGGTCGGGATGGGGGCACCGTCGGTGCTGCGGGCCGTCCATTCCATGGCACCCAGCTTCACCTGACCGGTGGCGGATACGTTGTCGATGGCGGCAGTCACATAACCGCTGGTGCCGATCATGGCATCCACGTTGGTTTTGACCACGTTGGGCTTGAGGAACTTCTTGACGAAGGGCCACAAGGCAGCCAACAGAGCACCGGATACCACCAAGAACAGCGTGACCTGCAACCAAATCGGCCCACCCAACAGGCTGACGATGGTAGCCACCAGAGAACCGGCAGCGAACCAGATGGAGATCAGATGGAAGGGGCAAGCCGCCTCGGCCACCAGAAATGCCACCATCAGGGCGAACCAAATTACAGCAGCTGTATTCATATCGTTACCTCCCTTCTGCTGTGTTTGGGTTGTGAAAATATCATAGCAGAAATACAGATGTGCGTCAATTGACGTATTCCTCAAAAATGGGTGGTTGAGAAGGAATTTTCTGTCTTTTTAATCCGGCGAAGGACCAAATTGAGCAAACCATAATGTTAGGTTCTTATTTTACCCGGAAAAAGGGAAAAACAGAATACAGATGTTCACTAAATTGTATATCATGGTCACATAACCACAAAGAAAACTAATGACCATTATTTATTTTACTCTAAAAAAACGGAGTTATTCAAATATTTATCAGGAGAAAACAGTGGGTTTTGTGCAGTTTTTTCGCAATTACAAAAACATTTAGTGTTTATATCCGTCTACCTGTGAAGGTTGACCTTTTTCGGTTCAGATGGTATTGTATGCAACGGAAGGCAGGTGTTAGAATGAAGATCCGCAAAATGACCCGCTGTGCCATGCTGGCGGCACTGCTGGCGGTGTGCGCATGGATCAGCGTCCCGGTGGGCGATCAGGCGGTGACGTTGCAGACCTTCGCCGTGTTTCTGACCCTTGGACTGGTGGGCGGCAGGCTGGGCACCGTGACGGTGCTGGTGTATTTGCTGCTGGGCGCTGTGGGACTGCCGGTGTTTGCCGGAGTTCGGGGCGGCATCAGTGTTCTGCTTGGGCCCACGGGAGGCTATTTGTGGGGATTTGTCCTAACGTGTCTGGTGTGCTGGGGGCTGGAGAACCGGCTGCCCCGGTGTGGGTGTTTTGCGCTGGGGCTTCTGTGCTGTTACATTTGCGGTACGGCGTGGTATTATTTCGCTTACGCCACAGGTGCCCTGTGGCCGGTGATCTTAACCTGCGTGGTGCCGTACCTGATCCCCGATGCGATGAAAGTGATCTTGGCATTGTTCCTGACGGAGAAATTGAATAGATTGGTACGATAAATTGTTGTTTAGCGGAGTAATCGAGAAACAGATCTTAGTAGGGGAGGGTCTTGACCCTCCCACAACGCAACGATTTTTGAGCTGTATATTCTTTATGAATACGTTCTGTTTCCGTAAAATAACTAACGTATCGAAGTGTTTTAGGTTTTTGGGAGGGTCAAGACCCTCCCCTACGGAATTCGTGTCCTAACCCTGTAAACAACAATTTATCTTATCATATTCAAAAATTAAACGCCCGGCCATCGGCCGGGCGTTTTTTACAGGGGTGACTGTTTCATTTTAGCGTAACGTCTGGGATACTGGGCCGGTGTGGGCTTGACCTTGCGCAGAACGATGACGGAATGCGCCGTCCCATCCATGGGAAAATCCGCAACGGTTTCCAGCTTCAGCCCCAGCTTGGCAATGGCATTTTTGGCTTCTGCCAGCTCTTCCCGTGCGGCGGCTCCCTTCATGGCCAGCACTGCGCCGCCGACCTTGACGAAGGGGGCAGTCAGCTCCAGCAGGATATTCAGTCGAGCTACGGCTCGGCTGGTGGCAAAATCATACTGCTCCCGGCGCTTGGCGGCAAATTCCTCCGCCCGAGCGGTGATGCATTGGGCATCCACACCCAATTCGGGCAAGATCTGCTCCAGCCATGCCATCCGTTTTCCCAGGGAGTCCAGCAGGGTCAAATTTGCTTCCGGGCAGGCGATTTTCACGGGAACGCCGGGAAAGCCGGCACCGCAGCCCACGTCGATCAGGCTTTTTCCTCTTAAATCGGCGGTTTTTAACACGCTCAGGCTGTCCAGCAGGTGCAGCTTGGCAACTTGATCAGGCTCTGTAATGGCGGTCAGGTTCATGACCTCATTCTGCTTGACCACTGCTTCACCAAAGGCGCAGAGCTTTTTCGACGTTTCTTCAGGTAATTCCAGACCAAGGCCGGGCAGTCCGGCGGTCAGGGTATCGTACATCATGCTCATTCCTCGGGTACCTCGTCGGGCAGTGCGCCCACGATGCCCTCCAGATCCACCTGATTTTCATCGTAGGGATCAAATTTGGACGCATTTTCTTCCTTCTGAGCGGGTAGAATGATCTCTTTGATATACAGGTTCACCAGCAGATCGCAAACCTCACCATAGGATTTAACGCCCTGATCATCACCGCTGGCTTTGATATAGGTGTCGTTGACGGTATCCGCCAGCTTGGTTGCATCTTCGTCCTGATGATCCTCAAAAAATTTGTTGTAGGCTTTCAGGTCTTGGGCGAAGTTTTTGTTCACACCGGAGGCAATACGAGCTGCGGCGGTGGCCGCTTCCGGACTACTGACGGAGGAAAGGGCGCTGAAGCAGTAGCGATAGGCCATGAAATAGGCGGAATACTGGAATTCCTCGCTGGAATTGGCCCGGCAGGACAGGAATGCGGCAAAATTGGCATCCCGTTCCACGGCGATGCACATCCGGTGTGCCATTTCGTGGCACATGGTAAAGGGCAAGCTGATGGCAGGAATCTGGGGATTGACGGCGGCCTCGCCGGTAATGGGCATGGTCATGCCGGTGATGCCCATGGAGGTGTACATATCCGCCCAGCCCAGTTTTTTGACCGGGTCGGTGGCACCGGCGAAAATGGAGTAGCACTGCTGGTAGGTCAGAGTGTCGAAGCCATCCCCTGCCTGTTCAGCCAGGTCCTCAAAAGAGGACAGCAGCACATCGCCGTTGGCGTCCCGGTTCATTTTGTTTGCCAGATCGTTGGCAAGATCCCGGTAATAGACGGTGGTATCCTCCAGCTCCTCCAAGGTGTATTCGGTCATTTCCAGACGGATATCCTTGGCCAGAGGGCCGGCATGATAGTTCAGGCCGTAAATTCCAGTGTGCAGGAACGCAACGAGCATCACGCCGCTGAGGACCCAGCCCAGCCATTGGATAAAATTCCACCGCAGAACAATCATCAGCACGATGGATGCCAGCAGCATGACGATCAGCAATACCACAGCCACCTGCCAGACGCAGAAATCCACGCCGCTGGACCAGCCGGACAGGAAGGTTTGGATCGTCCGGGTCAGGTAGGGGTAGACCATGTCCACCAGAACGGTATATTTTGCGGCCAGTTGGGTCAGACCCCATGTGGTCAAAGCCAAGATCGCCGCGACTAAATATCCGCGCCAATATTTCAAAAGGATGCGCCTCCTTTGCGTATACTTAAAAAGGTTATAGCCTTTTATAGTATAACACACTTTTCGCCGCTTGTCTGCCCCTAATTTTTAATTTTTCGTAAAAGAATGAGATAAATGGGTAAGGTGAATTGTTGTTTACGAGTATAGGAAATCCCTTGCCCCCCGCATTTATGAGGGGGGTGACCGAGCGTAAGCGAGGTCGGGGGGAGTAAAAACGTCTGTTTTCTCGAACTCCCCCAGTCGAAAATCAGAGATTTTCGCCAGCCCCCTCTTAAAAGCGGGGGCCGAGGGTGCGGAGCATCCTCGCAACGCTAAACAACAATTTA
>JBGVKN010000151.1:0-2847 GCA_045123795.1 Faecousia sp.
CTCTGTTGGGTCTTTGCGGACGTCGTACTCCGGGCAGGAATGTGTATCCGTCGTTGTGAAGCCAGTTTTCTCTCTTGCGAGGAAGCTGATGCAATCCGTTTTCCCGCAATAATGGCAGCCTCTTGCCATTTCCTCCAACAGGCTTTGATGACCCTGTTCACTATAGCAAAAGTGATCTTCCCAACCACAAGTGTAGTTATCGCACTCTGTAATGCGGCGGAAGTTATACTTGTCGTCGATGTTATCATCGCTGCTAAAATAACAGAAGCGCGTAAAATTATGCTGAGTAAAAGTGTCCCAGCTACACCACATCTCGTAGGTCAGCGTTCCGGCTGTTACCTCAAAAATGTATTCATCTTCATAAATGCGGAAGAAACCATCACCATTGAAGTAAAACCCTTTCTCACCGGTATTGGTAGCTGGGTCGAAATCCTTTACCCGCTTGTAGCCGTTGCCTTGGATGTATTCCACCGGTTTGGGTGGCTCTGCAGGTTTATCGGGTTCGGGGGGGTCCTGCTCCGAAGGTTGTTCTGCCGGTGTTTCAGACCCTTCAGGAAGGTCAGGGGTCTGCGGATTGTTGAGCCGCTCCAGATCGACTGTTACATTTCCCAGCGAAGAAGTAGCCGCAATTTCTTCCAGATTGCCTCCTGTTCCCGTCAGAATAATAGGTTTTCCGAACCAACCCATATAAGGGGCAAAACACCCCTCAAACGCCGTCGGAGTTGCATTGATAACGATTTCTCCTGTTAACAAATAACAATCCGCGAAAGTTCGGGTCATGTTCATCACGCTGGCCGGGATTTCAGCAACTTCTTGTATACACCAGCATTCCGAAAATGCCGCTTCCATATTAACCACGCCGTCAGGTATTGCCGGTGCAGCCTGCAAATAGTTACATCCTGCAAACGCATACTGTATATACTTCACACCAGCCGGAATTTCCGGGCTTATCCCCAATCCCGTATGATTATAAAAAACTCCCGCCAAAGAGGTCAACGGTTCGCCATTAATTTCGGCAAGGAACGGCTCGTAGGTTGTGTTGTTAACATGTCTGGCAGCCTTCCATCCGTCAAGATCCATACTGTATGTATATTCGAACATCTGCGTTACCAGTCGGTCGCCTTCTGACACTTGTACCCAGACTTCGCTGCCTGCATCGATTACGGTTCCGTCTGCACAATAATAGGTGCAGCCTTCCGGGACGATGTAAGCCATCGGCACTATGGGATCAGGCTCCGTTTCAATGGGGCTTGACGGCACAGTCGTTTCATTGTTTTCTCCCTGATGCTCACTTCCGGAAGGCTCCGTTTGCATCACCGCAGGATTGGTTGGTTCCGGGGATTTCCCCAATTTGTCGCTGACCACGGCCACGCTGCCAATCAACAGTGCACCAGCGGTGATGCCAGAGATGATTTTCACCGCAACAGGCACGGCGGCAATTTTTGCCATCAGGCCCGTTCCGGCGGTCGCAGTTGCGGTAGCGACACCACCACCTGCGGACAACCCGATGGCGGTTCCGGTTGCGCTGGCAACGCCACCTGCCACGGTCTTTGCGGCAGCCACGGGCATAACTTCCTCGCCTGCGCTGGCAAACAGCCACAGTAGCAGAGGCAGAACACCGGCGCAGTGGAGCTTCACATCGTGCTTCTTCTCGTAGTCCTCCACGGACTTCTTCAGCGACTTACGGGCATAATTCAGTCGGCTTTTTACCGTTCCCTCGGAAACTTTCTGTGCTTCGGCAATCTCCTTAACACTCATCTCATGGTAATAGTGCATCAGCACTGCCGCCCGCTGTTCCTCAGACAGAGTATCCAGCAGTGCAAGGATCGTGGCACGAAAATCCTCTTGATCCACACCTTCACCCGGGATAAACTCCTGCCGTTCTTCCTCCAGTGTGTCAAAAAGTGTGTTTCCATCCTCGTCCTCTTCCACAAGGACCTCCTTCTTCTTTTTGAAGTAGCGGGTACACTGATGATAGGTAACCTGCCGCATCCATGTTACGAACGCCTCCGGTACCTTCAACTCACCAAGCGTATTGATGATCTCCACAAAGGTTTCCTGGGTGATGTCGCAGGCTAGATCCTCATCTTTCAAGGTCTTTAGGGCGAAGTAGTAGACATCATTGTAATAGGTGTTGAATAGCAAACTCAGCGCCTTCTCATCGCCCTGTTGCGCTGCTCTCACTGTAGCCGTTAATTGTTCTCTCTCCATATGTACCCGCTCTTTCTTATTTCAATTTTGTGCCGCAGCCGGAGCAGAAATGGGCATCTTCCTCCAACCCCTTGCCGCAATGAGGGCAATAGTGCGAATAACTTTTCTTAGTACCCTCGCTATATCCTTTAGAAAACATTTTGCCAATGAAACGGATAAAATCGCCAAACAGGCAGACGATTGCTGTAATGCAACATCCCCAATACATAACAGCTACAATCCCAAACACAGTAAATGCACGGGCGTAAATTGCAAGGAATGCCAGCAAGATAAAAATACCTGCAAAAATCAGTGCCGTAAATCCTACTTTTCTTTTCATATAATAACTCCTTAAGTTTATCACAATTTCCACTTTTTTCAATCCTACGGATAGATTTCTTCGTACTTTTGGAGGATCTGCGCCAATACCTGGATCACACGATCCATAGGCATCGGGTTTTCCTGCTGATCCTTCAGAAAAATAAGATACAAATTGGAGTGTTCCTGCACTACACTACCTCCTTGTATTATTAAATCGTAGTTTTAGAATCCCTGAGAAGGGATATATGCTACACTGTAAGGGATGCTGTGGATTGGTTCTTTACCTCCTACCGCGAGACGGTTTACATAAGGCTCCAACCACAGCCCTTTACAGTA
>JBGVKN010000152.1:0-14571 GCA_045123795.1 Faecousia sp.
AATTTCTCCACAGGTCTGTGTCAACCACGGCCTAAAGGCCCTAATACCGGGCATTTGAGCCGAAATTTGCAGGGGACATTCGCAAAAAACACTGCCTAAGATAATACCAATTGATATGGGGTGGTTTTTAGAGGTCCCCAATAAATTAGAGGAGGAAAAATGTTATGAAAAAGCACTCTGTTCTTGTTACACTGCTGATTATGCTGATGTGCGTTTCTCTGGTCTTCACCGGTTGCCAGCAGGCTGGCGGCGATGGTGAAAAGGGTGAGAACACCACCACGACCGGTACGACCAACACAACCGGCGGTGAGAACAACAAGCCCGAGGACAATGGCCCTCAGTTTGAAGACCCCAACGATCAGGTGGTGGATGCCATCGACAAGACCATGTCTGCTCTGGTGAGCGCTGAGGGCGTTGGTTCCGTTCTGGCTGATGCCATTAACGGCGGCAAGATCACCATTGAAGCTGCAGGTATGATCGAAAATGTTCTGTATTTGAATGCTGCCGACGGCAACGTGGTCGATATTCTGACCATGGATATGGGCGGCGAGAAGGTCGAATTTGGCGCTTATCTGCAGGATAGCAAGCTTGCAGTTTCTGCCCCCATGCTGTTCGGTGATGAGGTCTACGGCGTTGATTTCAAGACCCTGCTGACCGATCTGAAGGATGCCGAGATCTGGGAAATGATGGGCACTTCCTATGATGAGTTCAAGGAAATGGCCGGTATCAATCTGGATGCTGCCATGGATGTGTTGGAGAAGTACATGGATGCTATGCCTGACGGTCAGGCTGTGATCGACTGCTTGAAGGACGTGGAAGTGACCCGTGAGGAGGCCACAGTTACCATCAACGGCGAGAGCGTTAAGGCTGTTAACGTGAAGTACCATGTGACCTCTGAGGATGTTCTGGCTCTGCTGAATGCAACAATGGATGAGAGCGAGAAGTCCATGAAGGCTATGAAGGATGCCTTTGCTGAGGTTCTGACTGATGTGGATCTGGATGAACTGATGGCTGAGATGGATTTTGATACCATTCGCCAGGAGATGAACGATGCCTTTGCTACCGTTGATCTGGAGGGTGATCTGGTGATTTCCATTGATCCCGAGACTCAGTACATGATGAGCGTTTCTATGGATATTGCCGGCACTGTCGATGGTGAGGAAGGCAAGATCGATATGGATCTGGTGCTGGGCGTTGATCCCACCAACACGGATAAGATCACCTTTGCTATGTACGGCGAAGCCAATGGCGAGCGCACCGGTTATACCATGGAAGCTGTTCGTAGCATCAACAGCTCTGTGGAAAAGCTGACGATTACCTTCAATGAGATTTATGACGACGAGACTGATACCGTTGCAACCATGGAGATGTCTTACGACAGCAGTAACGGTGCATACAAGTGTGTCATGACCGATGAGTATGAAACCATCACCATCGAAGGTGTTTATAAGGTGACCGCTGATAAGTTCGAGTTCTCTGTCGAAAGCGTTACTACTGCTTATGACGATGAGGAGTACACCGAGGAGCTGGGTCTGCGTCTGGTGGTTGAGAAGATCAACAAGTCTGACATTCCCAAGATGCCTGCTATGAAGAACATCCTGAAGCTGACTGCGGATGAATGGACTGATCTGATTACTATGTTCGAGGGTATGTTTGGCGGTATGGCTGAGCCCGATGATGGTTATTATGAAGATGACTATTATGAAGATTTCGGTGAGCCTGACTATTCCTTTGACGAGTTTGCTGCTTAATTAAAAATGATACCCGGGCTCTTTCGAGCCCGGGTATTTAAAAAAGTATTGACAAAACGAGAACCTACGGTTATAATACATAGGTCCATGCGAGAGTGTTGGAATGGTAGACAAGCACGTTTGAGGTGCGTGTGGTTTCGCCGTGTGGGTTCGAGTCCCATCTCTCGCACCAAAAGAAAATCCTGTCGAATTTCGGCAGGATTTTCTTTGTATTGTGTTGGAGGTTGATGATATGACCCGATTTTTTGTTTCGCCGGAGGAATTACAGCCGGATTTTATCGTTTTAACAGGAGAAAATGCCAAGCACGCTAAGGTTCTACGGCTGAAAAATGGCGAGGAAGTGCTGGTATGCGATGGGCAGGGCAGGGAATGCCTGTGCGCCGTCAGTGATATCAGCGAGGGGCAGATCAGTCTGGTTGTACGGCATCGGCAAGAAACGGAAACCGAGGCGGCGGCGCGGGTCAGTGTGTACATGGCGTTCCCCAAGGGAGACAAGCTGGAGCACGTGATCCAGAAGGCGACCGAGCTGGGCGCTTATGAGATCGTGGCGTTTCCTTCCGCTCGGTGCGTTTCCCGGCCTGATGAAAAGAGCTTGAGGAAAAAGCTGGAGCGTTGGCAGAAGATTGCTGCATCTGCGGCGGAGCAGTCCGGCCGGGGACTGATCCCTGAGGTGGTGGTACTGTCCAGCTACGGTGAAGCCTTGAAACGGGCGGCGTTAGCGGATAAAGCGATCCTGTTTTACGAGAATGAACAGGCTGTGACGCTGCGCATGAGCCTGCAAACAGGGGAGTACCGCACGGTGAGCTTGTTGACCGGCCCGGAGGGTGGTTTGGAGCCAGCGGAGGTGGAGAAAGCTCGGCAGGCGGGTCTTGATATCTGCACCCTTGGAAAGCGCATTCTGCGGTGTGAAACAGCCCCACTGTGCGCATTGTCTGCGGTGATGTATCATGTCGGAGAGTTCTAATATGGAAATCAGCCAGCCCTACCGGGCTGGCTGATGTGATTCATTAGTTTTCGTTTACTGTGATTTTGCATCCGGCACCGGATACATCGATATGGCAGTTGGCGTTGCCATAGGTATACGCACTGTCATGCAAGCGGTACTCGCAGTTGGAGTCGAAATCAATGGCGAGTCCATCTGCATCCACACGGTAGCCACCGCCGGAGGGGATGGACAGATCCATCTTGCAAGCGGTACCATCGATCTGAATGTTTTCCGGCCAATTGGTGCAGTTCAGTTTTAGCTCGGCGGCGGCACCATCATATTCCAGCCTGCCTAAGGCACCGTTGAAGTTTAGCCTGGTGGCGGCACCGTCCAGTTCCATGCTCTTAATGGCTAGGTCGGAAATGTCAATATTCAATGCGGCGCCGTTGATAGTGAGCTTCTCACAGTTCCAGTCCTCGGGAACGGTGACGACAAGATCCTTCCCGGTGTAAGAGCCAATGCTGATGGATGGCTCAGAAGAATATCGAACCTTCAGTCCGTCTTCTTCCATAATGATATGTATGGCGTGGGGGTTATTAGAGTCCTTTGTTTCCGTGATTGTAATCTCGTCCGTAACTGCAGTAACGATTTTGATAGAACCCGCAGTCCAATCAATGTCTAGGTTCGAAAATTCATCAGCCAGGACGCGCCAGTCCTGAGTGGTCAACTCGCCGGATACCCCTAAATGCGTGTTAAAAATCAATTTACCGATTGCGATGCCTCCAAGCAGAATGCTCAGCAGAATCATAAACCCCAGTGAAAACAGAATTATTCGTACAATAGCACTGGTTTTCATTGCTTACACGCCTCCTTCAGATCAAAAATTGCGGTTGTGATGCCTTGAATGCAGCCCAGCATTGGGAAGATCAGCCATGTGATCCACCAAGCTTCGGTAATCATACTGACGCTGATATACAGGCAGATGCCCCCACCCCAGATGATACCCTTTGCGATTTTGTAACCATTACCGCGGGTAGGAGTAGTGGGGACGGTTTCGACAGGAGCGGTTTTGGGTTCTTTGTTTTTGCCGATATATACCATGATTGCGGTGGCAACTGCTACAATGGCGGTGGTGATGCAAAGGCCAAGTGTACTGCCGTCGGTAAAAAACAAGGGCACTGCGCTTAGAATATACAGAGCAATGGCGATGGCTCGCAACAGCTTGAAGTTGCTGTTGGCACGCTCCGGCTGGGTGATGGGAGCCATGGGGGCGGGGAAAATGGGTTGGTTAATAATCTCGTTGATATCGCCAATGCCGGAAATAGCAAGCCGATAGGCGGCTTCAGGAGATTTGCCCTGTTCAATCAAATCGTCGTAACGGTCAAGGGTGTTTTGCAGTATTTCCTGCTGGATTTCATATGTATCGGTGGTGCCTGCAAAGAGCAGCTCCACATATTTTACAAGTTGTTCTCTCATTTTCATCCTACCTTTCCAAAAGCTTATCCATAATATCCTTGGTTTCTCTCCATTCTCCCAGCAGACGGTGGCTGGCTTCTCGACCGGATGGCGTGATGGTGTAATACCGTCGTCGGGCACCGGCACCGGAATCACCCCAGTAGGAGGCAATATAGCCTAGTTCCTCCAGCCGTTTGAAGGCGGTATAGAGGGTGGCTTCTTTTAGTTCAAAACGGCCTGCAGAGAGGGTGGAAATGATTTTGTTGATCTCGTAGCCATAGCTGTCTGATTGCATGAGTCGTGCGAGGATGATGGCATCTGTGTGGCCACGGATCAGATCGCCTGCGATGGACATGGTGCATCCCCCTTTCGTGGGATTATAATAACATAAGATACCTCGCCTGTCAAGGTAACTCAGCAAGAAAGTTTGCTGCAATCTTGACTAGGCCGTGCGTTTTGTCTGCGGTGATGTATCACGTTGGAGAGTTTTAATGTTTTATTGACAAAATAGAAAAAAATGGTACACTATACATAGCGAGAACACATGTCTCGTAAATAACGACAAAGAGAGGTTGGTGTATCATATGCTCATGAAATACGTATTGTATATTTATCCGCTCTTGTTCCTTTTACCGCTGATGATGTATTTCTTGATTGCAAGACCGAAGCTTTTTAAAAGTCTTTGGCTTGTGTATCTAACCGGTGTGCTTATGGTCTTATCTGTTTTCATACCGATTGCCGGGATGTCGCACTGGATATTCTTAATTATTTGGCTTTTTGCAGTGGGCGTTTTACTGATTGTCCATGCTGTGGTATGGCTGATGGCTGCATTCAAAAAGAAGTCCTGCCGGATAGCAGCCATCATGACAGGAATTACGGTGATTGTTTCAGGCATTCTGATCGGCAACTGGCTGGCAGTGTTCGTGGCCTTTATTTTCTTCTTAGCGGTATTCCGTCACAAATTTGATATTGCTTTTGAGTAAAATGGAACCCGGTCGGTGTGCTCACCGACCGGGTTTACTTATTTGTGATATTTACTTCCAGCCTGGATGGCTTCGGCGCGGTAGATCTGTTCCAGCACCATGACTCTGGCGAGATGGTGGGGGAAGGTCATTTTGCCCATGGACAGCTTAAAATCGGCCTTGTCCTTGATTCGCTGTGCCATCCCGAAGGAGGAACCGATCAGAAAACAGGCGGCGCTCTTACCAGAGATTTTTACCTCCGACAGCTTTTGTGCAAACCCTTCACTGCTCAGTTCCTTACCCTCCGGGGTGAACACACACAGCCATGCACCCTTGGGAATTTTGCTGAGGATCAGCTCTGCCTCTTTTTCCAATCCCGCCGATATTTCAGCAGGAGAGGGATCTTCGGGCAGACGATGCTCCGGAAGCTCCAGCAGCTTAAAACGGCAGTAGGCACCAAGACGCTTGGTGTATTCCTCCGTGGCGCTGATGTAGAACTTCTCTTTCAGCTTTCCCATGGTGATCAGCGTGATGTCAAACATTAGGCGTGCTCCGCCTCAAACTGCTTCAGGCATTCCACCAGCGCTACAACACCCTCCTTGGGCATGGCGTTGTAGATAGAGGCACGCAGACCGCCGACGGACTTATGACCCTTCAGGTTGTCAAAGCCGGCGGCTTTGGTATAGGCGACCACCTCAGCGTCCAGTTCCTTGGAGCCGGTGACGAAGGGGACGTTCATCACGGAACGGACCTCCTTGTCGACGGTGCCCTTGAACAGCTTGGAGCTGTCCAGATAGTCATACAGCACAGCGGCCTTGTCGTCGTTTGCCTTCTGGATGGCCTCCAGACCGCCATTGTCCAGCAGGTAGCGGAACACCTTACCGCAGACGTAGATGGCCCAGCAGTTAGGGGTATTATACATGGAGCCAGCACCGGCATGGGTATCGTAGCGCATATAAACGGGGGTCTTGGGGTCCAGATCTTCACGGATCAGATCTTCCCGGATGATGACGATCGCCAGACCTGCAGGGCCGATGTTCTTCTGCACGCCGCCGTAGATCACGCCGTAGTCGGCAACGTTGCAGGGCTTGGACAGGAACATGGAGGACTGGTCGGATACCAGCACCTTGCCCTTGGTGTTGGGCAGTTGCTGGAAGGTGGTGCCGTGGATGGTTTCGTTTTCGCAGATGTACACGTAGTCTGCATCCTCACGGATGGGCAGATCGGAGCAGTCGGGGATGTAGGCATAGTTCCGATCCTCGGAGGTGGCGACGCACTTCACATCGCCGAACTTCTTGGCTTCGCTGAATGCCTTCTTGCTCCATGCGCCGGTGACGATATAATCAGCCTTGCCGTTCTTCATCAGGTTCATGGGGATCATGGAGAACTGCAGGGTAGCGCCGCCCTGAATGAACAGAACCTTGTAATTGTCGGGAATGTTCATCAGCTTGCGCAGATCTGCTTCAGCGTTATCATAGATTTCCTGAAATGCCTTGGAGCGGTGGGACATTTCCATGACGCACATACCGGAGCCACGGTAGTTCATCATTTCGTCACGGATCTCCTCCAAAACGGGCACCGGCATAGTTGCAGGGCCGGCGGAAAAATTATAGCTGCGATCGTACATGGGGTAGTTCCTCCTTATAATAAACAATTACCAATATTATACCGCTGAAAGTGCCAAATGACAATTGGCGAATTGGTAAATTTTCCGCATAGAATGGACACTTGTCCTTGTGGTATCCTACAAACAGGACGAGGAGGTGCGAAAATGGAAGAGAAAAAGGAGAACAGGACGATTATTCCACCGCTGCCGCAGGTCAATACCTTCCCGATTGTAACCGACCCTTTTGGCAGCTACACGGGGCTTGTTCACGAGGCCGAAGAAAAGCCTATGCAGGATGCGGACGATTTATAATGCTGTTCCCTCAACCGTGCGTTGAGGGAACAAACTTATTGACAAGGCTGCAATGTTGTGCTAGAATACATTTAACAGATAAGTTAAATGTTAAATGTAGGAGGTGCATCATGAGTATTCAGAACACACTTCGGGCCTTGTCGGATCCAATCCGGCGGGAAATCCTGAACCTGCTGAAAGCAGGGCGGATGTCTGCGGGGGACATTGCTGATCACTTTGAAGTGACCGGTGCGGCGGTTTCCCGACATTTGTCCGTTCTGAAGGATGCGGATTTGATTCGGGATACAAGAGAAGGAAAGTTTATTTATTATGATTTGAACGTCTCCGTTTTGGAGGAGATCATGCTGTGGATCACGGATTTGAAAGGAGAACATAACAATGCTGAAAAGGAATAAAGGAATTTTAATCGCAGCGACGCTGGTTATGCTGGCGCCCATGATTGTGGGCCTGTTGCTGTGGAACCAATTGCCCGAGCAAGTGGCAATCCACTGGAATGCCGCCGGTGAGGTGGACGGCTGGGGGAGCCGAGCAATGGTGGTTTTTGGCTTGCCGCTGTTTGTTCTGGCCATCCATTGGATGTGTGTTCTGATTACTTGTGCTGACCCGAAGCATAAGGATGTACAAGGTAAGGTCGTACATCTGGTTTTGTGGATTTGTCCGATCGTTTCCTTGGTGTGTCATACATTTGTGTATGCGTGGGCTTTGGGGTATGATCTGTCTATTGAGATTATTATGCCGCTGCTGTGTGGCGTGTTGTTTATGATTATTGGCAATCTGATGCCTAAGTGTAAGCAGAATTATACCATTGGTATTAAGCTGCCTTGGACACTGAATGATGAGGAAAACTGGAATAAGACCCATCGATTTGCCGGTAAGTTATGGGTTGCTGGTGGTGTGCTGATTGCAGCAACCTCTATTTTGGGAAATGTTTTGATCTTTTTGGGCGTTACCTTGATCATGGCCTTTGTGCCGATGATTTATTCGTATTTGCTCTATCGAAAGAAATAGAAAGAGGACCGATAATTGAAAGCCCCAACCATTTGGTTGGGGCTTTAAGTTATGGATTTCCCTTGTACTTTTGCCGGGTAGCCATGCCGCCCCGGATGTGGCGTTCAGCTTTGTTTAGCTCCAGCACCTGCCGCACCTGCTGATAAAGGGCACGGTTGCAGTTAGGTAATCGCTGCTGTAAATCCTTGTGTACCGTGGATTTGGATATTCCAAAGTGGCTTGCGGCAGAGCGGACAGTGGCGCCTGTTTCGATGATGTACACAGCCAGTTCGCAGGCTCTTTCCTCAATGGTGTCTGACATAGTCTCCCCTCCGATGCTGTGTGCTGCCAAAAAAACTTATGAGCATAAGGGGAAGTATATGCATACTTGACAGAATGGAAACGCAGGCGTACAATCAATTTACAAATAATAGGGAAAACTGAAATGTTCACAGGTTGTTTACTGGATTTTTATTTACAGTTAAGCTATAATGATAAATAGAGAAAGGGGAGGGTTTCATGCACATTGACCGCAAGACCCTACGCAGTGTTTTCCTTGGAGTGGCTGGATGTATTTTGCTGTATTGGCTGCTTCACGAAACAGACCGGGTGCGCAGTGTCTATCAGTTTATTAAGAATATTTTCTCGCCGTTCGTCATTGGCGCTGCGATTGCCTTCGTGCTGAATGTGCCCATGCGTGGCATTGAGGATCTACTGAAGGGTGTTAAAAATCGCTCTTTGCGGCGTACCATTGCGGTGGTACTGACGTTTGTTTGCATTGCGTTGGTACTATTCCTTGTGGTTCGTCTGCTGCTGCCGCAGGTGACGGAAACTGTTCAAAATTTGATTGCTCGACTGCCTTATTTCTTCAATACTGCTTTTGAGAAGGTTAAGACGCTTCTCAACGAGAACCCGGAATTGATGGATTGGGTCATGAATAACACGGAACTGGATGAGTTTAACTGGACAGGTCTGTTTGAGAAGATCGTGACCTATGCGGGTAGCGGCATGACCACATTGCTGAGTAGTGCGTTTACTGCCATCGGAAGTGTTTCCAGCGGCATTTTTAACGCAGTGATCTCGCTTGTGTTCGGCCTTTATTGCTTGTTCCGCAAGGAAATTTTGGCTCGTCAGGCTCGACGGCTTGTGTATGCTTTCCTGCCGGAAAAGTTCTGCGACCATACTATTCGGATTCTGCGACTGACCAATGTGACGTTCTCCAACTTTATTTCCGGTCAGTGTCTGGAAGCCATCATTTTGGGTTGCTTGTTTGCGTTGGCCATGCTAATCTTCCGGATGCCCTATATTCCGCTGGTCAGTGTTCTGATTGCTGTGACGGCGCTGGTGCCTATTGTGGGTGCGTTTGTGGGTTGTATTTTGGGTGCGTTCTTTATTTTGGTTGACAACCCCATTCAGGCGGTTTGGTTTGTTGTGATGTTCCTCGTGATCCAGCAGTTTGAGGGCAATGTGATCTACCCCAAGGTTGTGGGCAAATCTGTCGGACTGCCTGGTATGTGGGTTCTGCTGGCGGTGACCATGGGTGGTGAGCTGATGGGTGTAGCCGGTATGCTGATCATGATTCCGCTAGTGTCCGTGTTCTATACGCTGATGCGTGAGATTACCACAAACCGCCTCGGTCATCGGGGAATTGATCGTGACAAGCTGCAGGATCATCCGCCGGAGCTACGATCCCGGATACGTAAAGCCCGGGACAAGGCGATGAGCCGCAAAAAGGCGCAGACCGAAGCGGCAGAAACGGATGAACAAGCCTCTAATGAATAATAAGAAAAGCGTGCCGTTCAAAAAACGGCACGCTTTTTATTGGGTTATATTGCGATGAATTCGTAGTTTTCGAATTTAAGCCGATCACCCACATCGATGCCGAAGGGCAGCAGGGCGATGGCAACCTCGGAAATCACGCCGGTGTCGTCATACTTGACGAAGGCGTAATCACCGCGGATGTCGATGACGGTACAAAGCATGGATTACTTGCGTCCTTTCTTGACAGAATATAGGCTAATGGCGCACCCAATCAGAAGCGTGGTTGAAAGAACGAGGCTTGCGATCTTTGACGGATAGGTAGCGGGTTCGATATATTGATTGAATTGCTCGAGGGTTAGTAATTCCGAGGTGTCAGTTTTTAGAGAAACGATCATCATAAGATCGGCGTTGTTCATTTCCTCAGCATTTCTCTTTTCAATACGAAAAGTAATGGTATCTCCCTTTTGAAGCTGAGAAACAGTCTCCAAATCCATTTGCTTTTCTACACTTGTGTGGAGCATTAAGGCATTGGTGTATTCCTGGGTGTGGATCAATAGGCGGGGATTACTTCCGATTTGATTGAATTCAACAGATTCTACGGTTGCGGTATAGGATACCGTGTTGTCTTCTGTTTGATTATACAGGGAAAACAGTTGGAAAAACAGCATCAGTGAGCCGATGAAAAACAGTAACAATAGAATAAAAATGAGGATGGATGGTTTGAACTTTTTCATATTTTATCTTCACTCCATACAAGGGACGTCTGCCTTTAGAAAACCGCCCCGGGAGTTCCGGGGCGGTCATTATTTTGGGAAGCTTAGGAACTTAGTCCTTGTACATCTCGACCAGCTTCTTCAGATGCTCCCAACGCTCCTTGGCAGCGGCCTCGTTCTTAGCGAACAGGTCGGTGGCGCGCTCGGGGAACTCGCGGGTCAGACGGCTGTAACGGGCCTCGTTCATCAGGAACTCCTGATAGCCATCCTTGGGATCCTTGCTGTCCAGCTGGAACTTGCCGGTCTCCTTGGAGGGATCGAAGCGGAACAGGTTCCAGTAGCCGCAGTCAACAGCCTTCTTCATCTCGGCCTGGCAGTTGGTCATGCCGCCCTTGATGGAGTGCATCTCACAGGGAGCGTAGCCAATGATCAAGGAAGGACCGTTGTAGGCCTCAGCCTCGCAGATAGCTTTGATGGTCTGAGCCTGGTTGGCACCCATAGCGATCTGAGCAACGTAAACGTAGCCGTAGCTCATAGCGATCTCAGCCAGGGACTTCTTCTTGGTTTCCTTACCGGAGGCTGCGAACTGAGCGACCTGACCGATGTTGGATGCCTTGGAAGCCTGACCGCCGGTGTTGGAGTAGACCTCGGTATCGAAGACGAAGATGTTCACGTCCTTGTTGGAAGCCAGAACATGGTCAACACCGCCGAAGCCGATGTCGTATGCCCAGCCGTCGCCACCGAAGATCCAAACGGACTTCTTGGACAGGTATTCCTTCTTGGACAGGATGTCAGCCACGGTGTCGCAGCAGACCTTAGCTTCCAGATTGGCAATCAGAGCCTTGGTGGCAGCCTTGTTGGCCTCGCCATCGTTGTAGGTGTCCAGCCAAGCCTGGCAAGCAGCCTTGCGCTCGTCGCAGACGGTGGTTTCCATGACGGTGCGAACCTTGTTAGCCAGGGACTCACGGATGACAGCCTGAGCGGTGTACATACCCAGACCGTGCTCTGCGTTATCTTCGAACAGGGAGTTAGCCCAAGCGGGGCCGTGGCCGTTCTCGTTGACGCAGTAGGGAGAGGTAGCAGCGGGGCCGCCCCAGATGGAGGAACAGCCGGTGGCGTTGGAGATATACATCCGATCGCCGAACAGCTGGGTCACCAGGCGAGCGTAGCTGGTCTCGGCACAGCCGGCGCAGGAGCCGGAGAACTCCAGCAGGGGCTTACGGAACTGAGAGCCCTTGACGGTATTGTCCTGCATATCCTTCTTGTCGGAGACCTTGGCAACCAGGTGGTTCCAGATTTCCTGCTCGGCCAGCTCCTGCTCCTGAGGAACCATAGTGATGGCCTTGGTGGGGCAGACGCCGACACAGACGCCGCAGCCCATGCAGTCCAGGGGAGAAACGCCCATGGTGTACTTGTAGACACCCTTGCCCTTGCCGGCCTTCACATCAACCAGACGGGTGCCGGCGGGAACAGCAGCGGCTTCCTCAGCGGTCAGAGCGTAGGGGCGGATGGTAGCGTGGGGGCAGACATAAGCACAGTTGTTGCACTGGATGCACTTTGCCTCGTCCCAGTGAGGAACGGTAACGGCAACGCCACGCTTCTCGTAAGCGGAAGCACCCAAGGGGAACTGACCGTCGGCCAGACCGTCGAAGGCGGAAACGGGCAGGCTGTAGCCGTCCATCTTGCCAACGGGGTTCAGGATGGTCTTGACGACCTTGACGGTATCGGCGGGGCCTTCCAGCTTCAGCTCAGCGCTGACAGCCTCGGCGTTAGCCCACTCAGCGGGGACATCGATCTTGACGTAAGCGGAAGCACCGGCATCGATGGCGTCCCAGTTCTTCTCGACAACGTCCATGCCCTTCTTGGCGTAGGAGCGCTCGGCAGCGTCCTTCATGTAGCCGATGGCCTCCTCACCGGGCATAACGTTAGCCAGGGAGAAGAAGGCGGACTGCAGAATGGTGTTGGTACGCTTGCCCATGCCGACCTTAATGGCCAGATCAATGGCGTTGATGGTGTACAGCAGGATGTTGTTCTCAGCGATATAACGCTTGGAAGCGGCATCCAGGTGGTGGTTCAGCTCTTCCAGAGACCACTGGCAGTTGATCAGGAACACACCGCCGGGCTTGACGTCCTGAACGATCTTGAAGCCCTTGGTGATGTAGGAGGGGTTGTGGCAAGCCACGAAGTCAGCCTTGTTGATGTAGTAGGGGGACTTGATGGGCTTGTCGCCGAAACGCAGGTGGGACACGGTGACACCGCCGGTCTTCTTGGAGTCGTACTGGAAGTAAGCCTGTACGTACTTGCCGGTGTGGTCGCCGATGATCTTGATGGAATTCTTGTTAGCGCCGACGGTGCCGTCGCCGCCCAGACCCCAGAACTTGCACTCGATGGTGCCTTCTGCGGCGGTGTTGGGGGAAACCTTCTCATCCAGGGACAGGAAGGTCACGTCGTCAACGATGCCCAGGGTGAACTCTTCCTTGGGCTCGTCCTTAGCCAGCTCTTCGTAGACTGCGAAGAAGGAGGCGGGAGTAGTGTCCTTGGAGCCCAGACCGTAACGGCCGCCGACGACCTTAATGTCGCACTTGCCGGCCTTGGCCAGAGCCATGACCACATCCTGATACAGGGGCTCGCCCTGAGAGCCGGGCTCCTTGGTGCGGTCCAGAACAGCAATCTTCTTAACGGTAGCGGGGATTGCAGCCAGCAGCTTCTCGGAGCACCAGGGACGGAACAGGCGAACCTTGACCAGGCCGACCTTCTCGCCGTGGGCGTTCAGGTAGTCGATGACTTCCTCGATAACGTCGTTGACGGAGCCCATAGCCACGATGATACGCTCGGCATCGGGAGCACCGTAGTAGTTGAACAGCTGGTAGTTGGTGCCCAGCTTCTCGTTGACCTTGGCCATGTACTTCTCGACCACGGCGGGCAGAGCGTTGTAGTACTTGTTGCAGGCCTCACGGTGCTGGAAGAAGATGTCGTCGTTCTCGTGGGAACCACGCATGGCGGGACGCTCGGGGTTCAGGGAGTGCTTGCGGAACTCCTCGACAGCCTCCATGTTGGTCATTTCCTTCAGGTCCTCGTAGTCCCAGATGGCGATCTTCTGGATCTCATGGGAGGTACGGAAACCGTCGAAGAAGTTCAGGAAGGGAACGCGGCCCTCGATGGAAGCCAGGTGAGCAACAGCGCCCAGGTCCATGACTTCCTGCACGTTGGTCTCGCACATCATGGCGAAGCCGGTCTGACGGCAGGCGTAAACGTCGGAGTGGTCACCGAAGATGTTCAGAGCCTGAGCGGAGACGGTACGGGCGGAGACGTGGAACACGCAGGGCAGCAGCTCGCCGGCGATCTTGTACATGTTGGGGATCATCAGCAGCAGGCCCTGAGAGGCGGTGTAGGTGGTGGTCATAGCACCGGCGGCCAGGGAGCCGTGAACGGTACCAGCAGCACCAGCTTCGGACTGCATCTCGACAACCTTGACGGTATCGCCAAAGATGTTCTTCCGGCCAGCAGCGGACCACTGATCAACGTAGTCAGCCATGGGGGAAGAGGGGGTGATGGGGTAGATGCCAGCAACCTCGGTAAAGGCGTAGCTGACGTGGGCGGCAGCGGTGTTGCCGTCCATGGTCTTGAATTTTCTAGCCAAAATGAATACCTCCTAAAGTATTACAAATTTTGTCGCATATATAATAACACCGCTTTCGGGATTTGTAAAGCCGGGATTTCGCAAATGGGACAAGAATTGTATCTTATTTTTTCTTCAATTGGTAAATGTGCGCAAAAAGGTTTGGAATTCTTGTGTCTTTTGCCAGAATTACCACGAATTTCCTAAGAAGAAAGACAGAGAAACGGCGCCGCGGGCGGCGGCGGATGTTTACAGATTTCCACTTTCTGGAGATCGGACGCCCGCTTCGGGGATTGCGTTTTTCCCTTTTTTAAGGTATGATAACCTAAAATGGAAGGGAGTGGCTCTGATGATCTGCAGCGTGAGGAGCCTGGCCATTACAGGCATCCAGGGCAGCGGCGTGGTGGCGGAGTGCTACATCTCCAACGGTCTGCCCGGGTTTGATATTGTGGGACTGCCGGATGCGGCGGTGAAGGAGGC
>JBGVKN010000153.1:0-10146 GCA_045123795.1 Faecousia sp.
GGTCTGTGTCAACCACGGCCTAAAGGCCCTAATACCGGGCATTTGAGCCGAAATTTGCAGGGGACATTCGCAAAAAACACTGCCTAAGATAATACCAATTGATATGGGGTGGTTTTTAGAGGTCCCCAACAATTTATCTTACCATCAACCAAGAAATCGATATGTGAATAATGCCCAAAATTATACCATACCGCTTGACTATTTTAGTCATTATGATATAGTTACATCATAGCAAGTACAATCGAATTTATGGCAATCGAAAGGAGAAATTTCAATGCGTATTACAACACTTCTGACTCAGGCCCGCTTCGCCAAGCAGGGCTGCGATTTTGCGCAGGTTGCACTGCCCCACACCTGGAACGCCTTCGACGGACAGGACGGCGGCAATGACTACTGGCGTGGCATCGGCACCTATGAGATCGATCTGCCCAATCCCACCCCGGGCAAAAAGCAATACATCGAATTCCAGGGTGCCAACCATGTGGCTACCGTTTACTGCAATGGCAGAGAGCTGGGTACACACAAGGGCGGCTTCTCCACCTTCCGTTTTGATCTGACCGCCGCCATGCTCCCCGAGGGCAACAAGCTGACCGTAGTGGTCACCAACGCCAAGAGCGACATCTATCCCCAGAACGCCGACTTCACCTTCTACGGCGGCCTGTACCGGGATGTGAACTTCATCGAAGTGGAAAACGCTCACTTCGACCTGCTGATGGACGGCACCAGCGCTGTCTTCGTCACCCCTCACAATGTGGGCAAAACACGCATTGATCTGTTCCCCATCGACGCCGACGACTGCACCATCAAGGTGGAGCTGAAGGATGCCGAGGGCAACGTAGTCGGCACCGGCGAAACCGATGCTGTTTCCCATGCCCATGTGCTGATCGATGTGAAGGAGCCCCACCTGTGGAATGGCATCGAAGATCCTTATCTGTACACCTGCGAAGCTTCCATCGTCTGCGGCGAAGAAGTACTGGACACCGTGACCGTCAACTACGGCTACCGCTCCTTCCACGTCTGCCCCAACACCGGTTTCTGGCTCAACGGCAAAAATGTACCCCTCCACGGTGTTGCCCGCCATCAGGACCGGCTTGACAAGGGCTGGGCCATCTCCAAAGCTGACCACGAGGAGGACATCGCTCTGATCAAGGAGCTGGGCGCCAACACCATTCGTCTGGCTCACTACCAGCACGACCAGTATTTCTACGACCTGTGCGACAAGACCGGCTTCGTGCTGTGGGCTGAAATCCCCTTCATTTCTCAGTTCATCCCCACGGAGGAAGCCTACAACAATACCATCTCCCAGATGACCGAGCTGGTTGCTCAGAACTACAACCACCCCGCCATCATGTTCTGGGGCATTTCCAACGAGATTCTCATCGGCGCCGATCGGGAGGATCTGCGCCAGAACCTGCGGGATTTGAATGAGTTGGCAAAGGCCATGGACCCCAGCCGTCTGACAACCATGGCGCAGGTTTCCATGACTCCCATGGATTCCGAGCACAACTACATCACCGATGTGGTTTCCTACAACCATTACTTCGGCTGGTACGGCGGCGAGGTAGAGGACAATGGCCCCTGGCTGGACAAGTTCCACGCCATGCACCCCGACAAGTGCCTGGGTGTTTCCGAATACGGCGCAGAAAACATCCTGTCCTGGCACTCTGCCGAGCCGGAAAACCACGACTACACCGAGGAATACGCCAACCACTACCATCAGGAAATGCTCAAGACCTTCGCAGCTCGTCCCTACCTGTGGGCAACCCACCAGTGGAACTGCTTCGACTTTGCAGCCGATGCCCGTAACGAGGGCGGCGTGATCGGTCGGAACAACAAGGGTCTGATCACCTACGACCGTAAGATCAAGAAGGATGCCTTCTATATCTACAAGGCATGGTGGAACCCCGAGCCCATGGTCTTCGTTTCCGGCGGCCGCTTCGTCAACCGTGCCCCCGAGGAGCGCAACGTGATCATCTACACCAACTGCGACCAAGTCACACTGGTGGTCAACGGCGTCGATGTTGCCACCAAGCAGGCTGTGGATCACATGGTCGTCTTTGAGAATGTGGCTCTGAACGATGGCGAGAATACCGTCACCGCCTACGCAGGCGAGGTCAAGGGCAACACCATCACTCTCTGCGGCGTGGCCGAGCATGATTACAGCTACGACCTACCCGACGGCAATCAGGGTGCCAACTGGTTTGACGATCCCAAGCTGGTGGAAATGAAGAAGGCCTTCAAGTACCCCAAGGATGCCTACTCCATCAAGGACAAGATGGGTGCGCTGATGGATAACCCCGAAACCGCTAAGATTCTGGGCGGCCTGATGCAGGGCTTTATGAGCGGCGGCAATTCTCTGCTGGGCAGCATGGGCGAAATCAGTGAGGAAATGATGGGCTTCATGCGCAATATGCGTCTGGCCGACGGTCTGAAGATGGCCGGCGACGCAGTCTCCATGGAAATGAAGCTGCAACTAAACCTGGCTCTGAACCAGATTAAAAAGTAAACATATTGGATCAGGGGCGTGTCAACCGACACGCCCCTGATTTTGTATGGTAAGAAATTGTTGTTTAGTCGATTAGTGATGCATAAAAAGAAGGATGTCATTGCGAGCCAGTGCGCACACTGGCGTGGCAATCTCCCGGATTTTCCGGCATTTTCGTTGGTAGTCGTAACATTTGCGCATCGCCGTCGGGGATTGCCACACCAGTGACATCGGTCACTGGTTCGCAATGACAGATTGTCTAAACAACAATTTATCTTACAACGTCCGCAAAAATGCCGGCTCTGTCTTGCGACAGAGCCGGCGATGTACATTTTGGGATCGACAGAATTACATATCGAAGGGTTCCATACCCAGAACGGGGTGGCCCACCTCGGACAGGTAGTTCAGCAGCTCCTCGGGGTCCTCGGTGCAGACGGTTTCGTCAGCAACCATGTCGGTGAAGTTCTCAACACCGTACAGCTCCAGAGCGGTAGCATCCAGACGCTCACGCATCTGATCCTTCAGCATCTTGGGCATCCAGACGATACGGCCGGGGCCGCCCTCAGCAGAGATGAACTTCTTGGAGGAGATGAAGTGCTTGCCGTGGCCCATGAAGCCGGGGGTCTGAACGCCACCGCCGGTCATAGAAGCCATTTCGGAGAAGCTCATGCCCAGAGGCGTCATGCCAGCGTGCTCACGGCAGGTGATGACAACGCCCATAGAAACAGGCTCAACACCGCAGATACACTCGAAGCAGCCGCAGGAGGTCATGGGATCCTGGAACAGGGAGTACAGAGTAATCCGCTCAACAGCACCCTGAGAGTACTTGTTGACAGCAGCATCCATGGAGTCATAACGACCCAGACGCTCGTCCTGGCAGCCTTCCTTGGGGATGGGCTGGCAGGGACCGGCGGGATCCAGCTCCTGGGTAGCCTTAGCATCCAGCCAGGACACAGCACCGCACAGGCCCAGACGCTCAGGGGTAACGATACAGACGTGGCTGGGAGAGAAGGCCTGACACATAATGCAGGTGTAGAAAGTATCCACAGACTCGTCGGTCATAGAGGCCAGACGGGCATCACGGGCATTGAACACCTCGTTGGCGTGGGCACGCAGAGCCTTGTTCTGCTCGGCATCCACAACGATGGTAACCTGGCACTTGTCAACAACGGCCTCGAACTCGCTCTTAACCTTAGCGTACAGCACCTCACCGATGTGAGCGAACTTGAAGCCGGCCTCGAAGTCAGCCTTGCTGATACGGACACGGATCATATCACGCTGACCGGTGTGCATGACACCCTCGATGCAGTTGATCCAGCTGTGGAACTTGCGCTCCATAACGGACTCGAAGTCGGACTGCATAGCCTTGCCGGCAACATCGACGGTATAGGACAGAGAAATCTTGGCGCCCACGGGGATCTCGTCGATCTCGGGTCCGATGACGGTGATCTTGTGATCCTCGATCTCGGCAGCTTCCTTGGTCTGGACCAGCTCGAAGCAGTCCACACGGGAGCCGTCCACTTCCACCTGCATATCGCCACGGCGGATGATTTCACCCTCGAAAGCGGTAGCGAAGGACACGGGGATGTCAATCTTGGTGATCTTCAGCTTGATGTCACGAGCCTCCAGAGAGGTAGCGTTCCACTTCTCGGTATCCAGCTGCTGGATCAGGGACTTGGGAACACGGAACATATTCTCGGTTTCGTTGGAAACAACGGGGAAGCCCAGGCAGATGGCACCGGCGCCGTAGGACACGATCTCATCGGACAGGGGCTTGTAAGCGTTAACGAAGGCCCTCACACGGTCCATGGTGTACTTAGCCAGAGCCTTGAAATCACCGGCCTGAATGTTGCCGAAGATCAGAGCGGCACGAACAGCCACGGAAACGACGTGGATGACGGACTGCATCTCATAGCCCAAGGGGCAGACACGGACGGACTCGCCCAGCTTCATGCCGGCATCGTAGCAGTGCTTGATGGAATCGCCGGTCAGGGTGACCAGGATACCCTGAGCCTGATAGGACTTAGCCAGAGCCACAGTCTCCTCGGGGTTCTCAGCGCCGCCGATGATAACGGCAACACCGGGGATATCACCGGTAACCAGCGGCACGCCCAGGTTACGGACGAAAGCGTCGGTCAGGTGGCCCATCTCGGGCTCAGCGTAGGGCTCAGCACCGTTCAGGTACTTCAGAGCCTCCAGGAACTCAGCGCACAGAGCGGAAGCGATACCGCTGTCGAAGGCATCCTGCAGGCGGTTGTTGCGGGTCATCATGCCCTTGATGGTATCCATAGCGGCCTTCATCTCACCCAGATTGGTGATCTTCACGCCGGTAACACCATAGTAGCAAGGCAGGGAGTAAGCAGTGCCGGGGAAGGACACTGCGCAAGCCTCACCGTTGGCGGCGATGGCTGCATCAATGGCGGCTACGGTACGCTCGTAGTTGTAGTCGTTACCGCCAAATACTCTATCAAAAAGTGTCACAGTATTTCCTCCTGTATTTATTTAGGTTTCATCACGATCTAAGATCGCCTTGATTTTCCGAATCTCATCGATCGCCGTGGGGCTGAAATCGTAGGGAGATTTTCCGTTTCTATCCGCATCCATAATTTCCGGATTGTAGTGAATGCAGCCCAGCAGATCCTCAGCAGGAATGGCATTTCGGATGAATTCCTCATCCTTTTCATCCCGGATCTTGTTGGCCACCACCCGGACACGCTTGACACCCAGATCGGATGCCAGCCGCTTGACGTTGCGGTAAGTCTGCACAGACCGGCTGCCGGGCTCGATAACAACCACGAACTGATCCATGTTGGCTGCGGTGCCACGGCCCAAATGCTCCAGCCCCGCCTCCATATCCATAATAACCACGTCGTTTTTACGGTAGGTCAAAGCGGACAGGATGCTTTTCAGCATCACGTGTTCCGGGCAGACACAGCCGGTGCCGCCCACATCCACGGTGCCCATGACCAGCAGCTTCACGCCGTTAATGGTTTTGGCAAACTTCTCGGGGATGTCTGCCACGTAGGGGTTGAGCTTGTAGAAACGGTTGTCGTCACTGGCACCGGTGCGTTCCTTGGCCAGCTCACGCATTTTGGAGATGGGGATGATGGCATCCACTTCCTCCTGCGTCAGGCCCAAGGCCAGCCCCAGATTGGCATCGGGGTCAACGTCTGCGGCGAGGACAGTCCGTCCTTCGTCGGCATAGAGCCGAGCCAGTGTAGAGGACAGGGTGGTCTTACCCACGCCGCCCTTTCCGGTAATCGCTAGTTTCATTGGAAAAAGACCTCAAATTGGAAAGATATGAGATACGCAGATCCGAGATACGAGATATCTCATATCTCATATCTTATATCTCGTATCTGAATTAGATGCCCAGAGCGGCACGCTTGGCCTCGATGCAGGCGATCATCTTGTCACCCAGGGACTCGATGTCGGTATCGACCACGAACTTGGCCTCGACCCACTCCTTCACGCCATCCTCGCCCTGCAGCAGGCGGGTGACTTCCTCGGAGCCCTTGGAGTAGGGATCAACGCCCAGGAAGGTTTCGATACCGGTAGCCACAACGTAGTTACCGATGGAAACAGCCTTCTCGGACATCCACTCGGGAGCGCAGCCGACAACGGGAACCTGAGAAATGTTGATGCCCCAATCCTTGGCGATATCAGCAGCCAGGATCATCATACGGGAGATATCAACGCAGGAGCCCATGTGCAGCACAGGGGGAATACCAGCCAGCTCGCAGACACGCTTCAGACCGGCACCGCAGTATTCCTTCGCCTTCTCAGGGTCCATCAAACCGGCCTTACCGGCAGCCTGAGCGGAGCAGCCGGTGGTGATGACGATGATGTCGTTCTCCAGCATCTTCTTCATCAGCTCAATGTGAGCGGTATCAGGACGAACCTTGGGGTTGTTACAGCCGACCATAGCCACAGCGCCACGGAGGACACCGGAGTGGACACACTCGATCAGAGGCTTGGTGGTGCCGAACTCGTCAACCTGAGAGTTAGCAACGCCGTCCAGAACCTTCTTGATGGCCTCGACGGAGTAGCCGACACGGGCCTTCTGCTTCTGGTTGGGGATGTTGACCAGCTCGTTGTTACGGTTGGTGAAGTTCTCAATGGCCATCTTCACGATCGCCTTAGCGTTCTCACCGGCAGTCTCAGCAGAGAAGCGGTAGAACTCGGAGTCAGGGATCTGAGCGATGGGAGAGGTAGTGATGAACTTGGTGTGGAAGCACTTGGACAGGGGGCCCAGAGCGGGGAAGATACACTGCACGTCCACGACGATGGCTTCGCAAGCGCCGGTCAGAACCACGTTCTCCTGGTTCAGGAAGTTACCGGCCATAGGGATACCGTGACGCATGGTGACTTCGTTGGAGGTGCAGCAAACACCGGAAACGGTGATGCCCTTAGCACCCAGGCTCTTGGCATAAGCGATCATTTCGGGATCGTTGGCGTAGTAAACGATCATCTCGGACAGGGAGGGATCGTGGCCGTGAACAACGATGTTGACGTTATCCTTCTCCATAACGCCGATGTTAGCTTCGGTATCGATGGGGCGGGGAGTGCCGAACATAACGTCGGAGAACTCGGTGCCCATCATGGAGCCGCCCCAGCCGTCGGACAGGCCGGCACGCAGAGCCTGACGGATCAGAGCCTCAGGCAGGGAAGAACAACCCATGTGGGTCATGTGCATCGCAGTGGCGATTTCACGGTCGATGGCACGAGGCATGATCTCGGCCTTTCTCCACAGCTCCTTGGTGTGCTCGGGAGCACGCTGAGCGAACTTCTGCTCGCCGAAGGGGAAGCCGTACTCCAGCAGACCGATCTCGGCCATCTCGTGAGCCAGAGCGTAGATGTCCTTGCCCTCAGTTTCCACACCCCATTCCTTAGCGATGCGGATCAGCTTCTCGGGGTCCTTAACGGTGTAGTTGCCACCCTCACGAGTCTGGTGCAGGGTGTGCATGATCTCACGACCATGGTCGGAGTGTGCCGCAGTACCGCCTACGGTGAAACGCAGGTAGTTACGGGCAACGATGCCGTGCACGTCACAGCCGCAGATGCCACGGGGGGCCTTCTTAGTGATGCGGCAGGGGCCCATAGAGCAGATACGGCAGCAGGTGCCGCCCTCGCCGAAGCCGCAGTGAGGAGTTTGGTTCTTTGCACGCTGCTGCCAGGTGTCAGCTCCAACCTTCTGCGCGGTTTCCAGCAGAGAATTGGTGGCAGCTTCCATCTCCTCGACGGATGTAGTAAATGCCCAATCCTTCAATCTTGTTTCCTCCTAATACTTGATTTCTAAAAAAGACATACGTACCCAATGGTAAGATACATAGTGTATCGATATTATTCTACTCACTTCGAGCCAGAATGTCAATTGCCGTTTTGCCCACAAAACAGTATATTTTCCATATCCCCCCACGGGGGATTTTTGGTAGTTTTTATCATGGCCCCTTACCCTCGGAATGATTGACAACCTTGCCCTTATTCACTAATATATAAATAACACCAAAAAAGGAGTTGTTTTCCATGTCTAAAGCAGATATTTCCCCCTCTGCCACAAGAAAAGAGCTACCCACGGGCGTGCGTGTTCTGCTGCGGATTCTGTGCGTTCTGCTGAGCATTTGCCTGTGCGCTTCCCTGCTGGCCACAGCCCTAATTCTGGATTTCCGGCTGGTTACCTCAAAGGATACCACTCGGGAAATTGCCGGATGCTTTTTAAGTGCACCGCCCCAATATCATCACGCCCCCATGACCGCCGCCGTTGGCGGACGATCCACCGCACAGTCCTCCGATTCCAACGCCCAAACCCAGGAAAAACTGGTAGGCTGGCTGTATAACACCCTGAAGGAACAGCACGGCGAGGAGCTTCTGGTCACCCAGGAGCAGATGCAGACCTTTCTGGATCAGTCCACCACCAAGGATTACCTGACCGAAAAGATCGCCTCTTACATGGACGATTTCATCAATGGCACGGATACCACAAGCATCACCGCCGATGAACTGAACTGGCTGATTGAGGAAAACAACGCCGCCATCGAAGGCCAATTGGGCGTCAAAATGGACGACGCAGCACGGGAGCAGGTCCTGAGCTTTGCCAATGAAATGAATATCGGCGAAGTAATCCGCACCGAGGTCATCGATAATCTGGAAAATCTCACAATCCCCGGCGGTTCTCCGCTATTTCCGGGAAACGCCCCCCTGCAGCCCGACGGAATGAACAGCGCTCAGGGCGGAAGCTATACCGTTGGTGCGCTGATGGCTGACCTGCGGATGCTGACCTCCACCACCGCACTGATTATCAGCATCGTCATCAACGTTCTTCTGATTGTTGCCCTGTTTTTTGTCAACCGGATGCGCCTGATTGGAACGCTGTGCTGTGTGGGCATCCCCATGACCCTCATGGGAGGACTGCTGACCCTCGCCACGGGAGCCCTGAATCTCATCCCCAGTCTGCTGCCCGATGGTCTGGGCAACCCGGTTGCAGTTCTGGCTCGTACGATGGCGCCGGTGCATTACGCCATGCTGGGTCTGGGTATCGCAGCCCTGATCGGTGCGATTGTCGCAAAAGCTCTGCGCAAATCCCCCGCTACCCCCGGCAATTCGTAACAACGACCAATTTCCGTCGCAAAAAATTCTCCTTTTTTGCGAATCTGATACTTTACAAGCGGAAAGCGGTATTGTATAATAAATCCGTGCGGAAATATCGATACCGCACATTCCAATGTCTACCATGCCGCAAAAGCGGCAAGATTTGAAATGGAGGAAATCTACATGTCTGTTAAAGTTGCTATCAATGGTTTTGGCCGTATCGGCCGTCTGGCTTTCCGTCAGATGTTCGGCGCTGAGGGCTTCGAGGTTGTCGCTATCAATGACCTGACCTCTCCCAAGATGCTGGCTCACCTGCTGAAGTATGACTCCACTCAGGGCGCTTACGCTGCTCCCTTCGGCACTCATACTGTCGAGGCTGGCGAGGATCACATCATCGTCGACGGCAAGAAGATCACCATCTACGCTAAGGCCAACGCCGCTGAGCTGCCCTGGGGCGAGCTGGGTGTCGACGTTGTTCTGGAGTGCACCGGCTTCTACGTGTCCAAGGCTAAGAGCCAGGCTCACATCGACGCTGGCGCTAAGAAGGTTGTTATCTCCGCTCCCGCTGGCAACGACCTGCCCACCATCGTTTACAACGTCAACCACAACACCCTGACCAAGGAAGACAACATCATCTCCGCCGCTTCCTGCACCACCAACTGCCTGGCTCCCATGGCTAAGGCTCTGCACGAGCTGGCTGGCATCGAGGCTGGTATCATGTGCACCATCCACGCCTACACCGGCGACCAGATGATCCTGGACGGCCCCCAGAGAAAGGGCGACCTGCGCCGCTCCCGCGCTGGTGCTGTGAACATCGTTCCCAACTCCACCGGTGCTGCTAAGGCTATCGGCCTGGTTATCCCCGAGCTGAACGGCAAACTGATCGGCGCTGCTCAGAGAATCCCCACCCCCACCGGCTCCACCACCATCCTGAACGCTGTTGTTGCTAAGGATGTTTCTGTTGCTGAGATCAACGCTGCCATGAAGGCTGCTGCTACCGAGTCCTACGGCTACACCGAGGACGAGATCGTTTCCTCCGACATCATCGGCATGACCTTCGGCTCCCTGTTCGA
>JBGVKN010000154.1:0-8160 GCA_045123795.1 Faecousia sp.
GCAGTGATACCGTTCTGCATGCCACCACTGGCTGCCAATGCAATAGCCAATCTCCGCCTTTTCCACACGGTCATTCTGGCGAACCACACTGATAGAACCGATAGGCTCGTCAAGCTCCTTCAGCACGATCATCCACTGATAATAGCTTTCCTTTTCGTACTCCTGAAGCCAGCTCCCAATCACCATTTCAGATACGGCAATACTACTATGGGCAGGCCAAGTCAGAAATTTAGTGACTTCCGGATCAGAGGCCCAATTATCCAGATCGAACTTCCGATATCAAGCTCCCGAAGTACACACTACTAACTAAGGTGGCCTTGCTATAATAGGAGCTATGAACAATATCCGCAACCGGGCTGAAGAAATCGTCAATGCAGAGATCATTTACACATAAATGGCAAAGGGACCAACCGAAATGGTTGGTCCCTGTTTATATGGAGTTCTTTCGTGCAATACTGCGCCTTAGCGTTCCAGCGTTGGCTTTATCCGTAAGTATTTCGTGACTTCCAAGCTATTCAAGCAGTCAATGGCTACCCGTTTTGTATGTTTACCGGTGCTGACATGATTTCCGGTACTTCACTGGGGTCATGCCGTATTTTTTCACGAAGGCCCGGGTGAAATAGGAATGGTTGTGAAAACCACAGTTTGATGCCACTTCAATCACATTCAGATCCTCAACAGCAAGCTGATATGCAGCCAGCTCCAGCCGGTAATTATTCAGGTAAGCGGTAAATCCCGTGCCCATCAGATCCTTGAACAGCTTCATGAAATAGCTGGTGGAAAATCCACACAAATCAGCCACATATTGCACCGGTGTATCCATGGCATAGCTAAGCTGGACCCAGTCCAGAGCCGGTTTTAGCCGGTTGTAAGTCATATGAAGTGCCAGATCCTTCTCCCCGGTCTCCACGCAATGCTGATTAAGCAGATGCATCACCATCAGCAGATTGGATTTAACCAGATATTCATGAGTGGAATAGCTGTCGTTACGATGATCGATGAGGCTTTCCAGCAGCGGCTTCAGTTTCAGATTCAGCTCCGATCCTGCCGGTTCCATACAATTGACATTCTTTTCGTGTGTCAAAAAGGGTTTCAGATACTTCTCTGCCAGACGGTCCTCCCCCAAAAGCGAAAAATTGAACATAATATTATAATACTCCGCCTTCTCGGACTGGGCTTGTTCGATAGCGTGGATGGCGTGAGGGAGAACAATGACAATATCCCCCGGTTCCAGCAAGTAGTTCTGGGCCCAGACCGATACATTCAGTCGGCCGGCGGTTACGTAGATCAGTTCCGCTTCCTCGTGCCAATGGCGGGGAAATGCAGTGATGTACTCTGGGACCCGGCCCAGATACACTGCAAAGGGAAATTCTACAGTGCCGTGAATTTTGGTTTCGTGAAGCAATCTTTCGTCCACTTGCGGCCCCTCCTTCCTGAAAAATAGGATCGTGTTAGAAATGCAGTATAATTGTAGGAGAATTATACCACAGGCAAGTGTATAATGCAAATAGAAAGAACATATCCCATGCCCAAAAGGAGTTCCCTTTATGACCGTACAACGAAAAAAACTCCATCAGCTTTTCTTCCCATTGTTTTTTGAGACTCTGTTCATGATGTTGGCAGGTATGGTGGATACTTTGATGCTCTCCTCCGAAGGCGACTATGCCGTGGGGGCCGTGGGCACCGCCAATACCTACATCAGCCTGTTTATCATCATGTTCTCCATCATCTCATCAGGTATGGTGGCAGTGATGACCCAGTATATCGGTGCAAAGCGACCGGGAGTTGCCCATCAGGCACTGAAACTGGGTCTGATGTTTAATTTGTCTGTAGGCGTAGTAATCACCGGTGTGCTGATCTTCGGCACGGATGCCATTTTGAAGGCCGTGGGCATCGCCCGTGACTTGGAAGAGCCCGCCAGTATTTATCTGCGAACCATCGGTGCATTCTGTATTTGCAATGCTTTGACTCCCATTCTTTCCAGTTACCTCCGGTCTTTCGGGCATACCACACCTACCATGGTTGCCACGGTGGCAGCCAATATCATTAACGTGGTACTGAACGGGTTGTTTATATTTGTGATGCACTGGGGTGTCTTTGGTGTGGCGCTGGCTACCGGCATTTCGAGACTGGTAAACCTGTTGTGGTTGTGTATCGCCGCAAGGTACCGCATTAAGCCGGAAAAAGACACCAATCCTCCGGCAAGCCGGCAAGTGTTACGGAAGATCATCCGGGTGGGACTGCCGGCGGCAACGGAGACGATTCTGTATAACATCGCTATCACACTGGTCATCAGCATGCTTAACAGGATGGATGCCACCGGAGCGCAGGTTACTGCCCGATCTTACGCTTTGCAGATCTCCAATTTCTCTTACTGCGTGTCCGCTGCGCTGGCACATGCCAATGCAGTGCTGGTAGGTTGGTACATTGGTGGCTGTGAGATCGAAGCCTGTAAGCGGGATACCCGCCGGGCAGCGGTGTTGGGGATCGGTGCGGGCGTTGCGGTTTCGGGCCTCTTTGCTATATTCTCAAAGCCGATCGTGGGCCTCTTTACCGACAACCCGGACATGATTCGGCTGGTGGGTACGTTGCTGATCGTGGATATCTTCCTGGAGATCGGACGGTCTGCGAATCTGGTCTACGGCTTTGCCCTGAAAACCAGTGGCGACGCGATCTATCCCATGACGATAGGAATTATCTTTATGTTCCTGTGTGCCTCCGGCGGAACCTGGCTCTTTGGTGTGAAGCTGGGCTGGCTGGCGGTAGGCGCTTATGTAGGCATGGCTTTGGACGAATGTGTTCGAGCGATACTGATGTACGTCCGGTGGCGCAACGGGCGCTGGCAGAAATTAAGTCTTGTATCGGAAAAATGAGGTAATGTTATGAATTATGCTGCTCTTTGGCATGAAGCCACCCAGAGATACTGCTACTGTCTGGAACCGGGCAGATTTCTGTTCCGGCTCCAAACGGCAAAGGACGACTTAAAGTCCGTGACCCTTCATACCCTGGACAAGTACCTGCCCCTGAAGATCAAAGATACTCGTAAAGCTACTCCCATGAAGTGGGTGGCCAGCGACGGACTTCGGGACTACTACGAAGTGGAGTTGGAATTTAGGGTAGTCTGCCTGCGCTACTGCTTTGAACTGGAAGACAACGCGGGTAACCGGGTCTTCTTCTCAAACAGCGGATTTACAGACACCCTCCCTGATGATATAGAGAGGCTGTTTGACTGCCCCCAGACCCTCCGGGAAGAAGAACGCTTCCTCGCTCCAGACTGGGCATCCGACAAGGTTATCTACCAGATATTCCCCTCCCGGTTCGCCAGCCACGAAGAAGTGGAGGACAAAATCTGGTATCAGGCCCCCATCACCGCCAATGCGGCTCTGGGGGGCAGTCTGAAAGGTATCATTCAGCAGCTTCCCTACATCGCGGACTTAGGAGTGGATGTGATCTACCTAACTTCCATCTTCTACTCCAACTCCTGTCATAAGTATGATACCATCGATTACTACACCATCGACCCCACCTTTGGCACTACCGATGATTTGGTGGTGCTGGTGGACAAGGCGCACACTCTGGGGCTGCGGGTGATTCTGGATGGTGTGTTCAATCACACCTCCCCGGAGTTTTTCGCCTTCAGGGATGTGGTAGAAAAGGGAGAAAACTCCCGGTATAAAGACTGGTATTACATTAATAAATTCCCGGTTTGTACGATTCCCATGCGCCACAACTACAAGTGCTTCAGCTATTTCTGGGACATGCCCAAGGTACATCTGCGTTGCGCTGCCGCGGCGGACTACTTCACAGAGGTAGCGCTTTACTGGCTGCGAACAGCGAAAGTAGACGGGTGGAGGCTGGATGTGGCGGACGAGGTTTCCCACGGTTTTTGGCAGTATTTCCGCACACAAATTAAGACGGAATTTCCCCAGGCGCTGATTGTGGGGGAGGTGTGGCACCACGCTCCGGACTTTTTGCAGGGCGACCAGTGGGACAGCGTCATGAACTACCCCTTCTATCGGGCGGTGCTGGACTACGCCGCTGAAGGGACACTGACCGCCTCCGGTTTTCTGGGTGTCATGGGCTTTCAGCGGGGTAATACCCACAACGCCGCTCATCATCTTATGTGGAACCTCATCGGCAGCCACGATACCGCAAGAATCCTCCATCTGTGTGGCGAAAATAAGGATAGGCAGAAGCTATGTGCCGCGCTGCAACTTCTGACACCAGGTATGCCTATGATCTACTACGGTGACGAGGTGGCTATGACTGGTGCCAAAGATCCGGACTGCCGCCGGGGTATGCTGTGGGACGAAAGTCGACAGGACAAGGATATGCTTTCCTGGTACAAACGGCTGCTGCGGGTGCGTAAGGAGATCCCTGCCATTACCCGGGGCAAAACGGTAGCGGAGGTGGCCCGGGACAAAGATGGTCTCATCTGCGTAACCCGGTGTCTGGAAGACGATGAAGTGACCATTCTGTTCCACGCCAAGGAAGATACAATTTCCTTACCGGCGCTTTCCGGAAAGCGGAACCTGCTTACAGATAACGTATTTGACGGCAAAGTACAGGGAATTACAGCCTTGGTGCTAAAATAAAGAGAGTGACAGTATCTTGATTTTTAGGTCCATTTTGTGTATAATGTTTATATCAAGGCAACAACCACCCGAAACAATTACCTTGATCCGCTCCCAATCATTTATCACCGCTGATAAGATTTTGATAAGCATTCATTGTACAGCTAAGATAATATGTGCAATCAAAATAATCAGAATAGCAGGTATCATATTCACTAAGCAGATTTGTTTAATTCAAAGATATCTGCAACGAGTGGGATTATTTCTCGACCGGTCGCTATCTTCCGCTCGGCATATAGAATTCGACCAACTTGAATTTGACGAGGAGAATATGCAATGAAAGTCTATGATATTTCCCAAGAGGTTTTCGGCTGTAAAGCATATCCCAATGACCCTATGCCAGAGAAAATCGTGTTAAAATCAATGCAAAAAGGCGACGTATATAATTTGACGGCATTTAATATGTGTGCACATAACGGTACGCATATAGATGCTCCATTTCATTTTATTAAAGATGGAAAAACGATTGATGAAATATGCTTAGAGGCATTTGTGGGAATGGCTTATGTGGCAGAACATCATGGGCTTGTTACGGGCAACGATGCTACAGAAATAATAGAAAAAGCAAAAAAGCAGAACTTAGAAGCATCAAAGAGAATTCTGATTAAAGGAGAAGTTGAAGTATCATTAGAGGCAGCAAAGGTATTTGCATCTTCAGATATTTTGCTTCTGGGAAACGAACCTCAGACAGTCGGACCGCAAAATGCACCAATGGCAGTACATCTTACACTTTTGGGTGCCAATGTCGTCTTGCTTGAAGGTATTCGATTAGGTGAGGTTTATGAAGGTGTTTATTTCTTAAATGCAGTACCGTTGAATTTATCAGGTGCAGACGGTTCACCGTGCAGAGCAGTATTGATAACTGATAGATAAATTCCAATTTGTCGAATAGAAGCAGGATCTTCGGATCCTGCTTTTTTTATGCCCAAAACAAGGAAATTCAGAAATTTGCTTCAAATCGCCTGTGAAATGTGAAAGGCAGAAATTTTTCAAAAATTTTTTCAAAAAGGTTCCGCTTTGCGGTGCTTATTTCTCCCATAGGTAGAGGGACAGTTATTTCTGCTTGTAGAACACTTGTTCGATAATTATACCAAACAAGAAATCAAAATGCAATAAAAATTCTGTGAACAGCTGACTGTCCTGATCATCACCTATGAAAGGAGGAACGTAAATGCCCTTAATCATCAAACCATCCCAGGCGGAGCAGGTGCGGAAATTGGTGTCCCGATGCTGCAACTGGGACGAGGGAACATGCCTGCTGTTGGAAATGCCTTGTCCCCAGCAGTTATCCCTCACACGCATCAATTGCAGATATTTCCGGGAGGCAGTACTGCCTGCAAACCAAAGGCTCTATCAATCCATTATGAAGAACAACTAAGGAGGAACGAAAATGAAAAGACTGAACGACCAAATCATCATCGGTGTTGACCATGGCTATGGCAACATTAAAACTGCAAATCACTGTTTCAAAACCGGCATCCTGGGATATGACAGTGAACCACTCTTCACCGGCGATATGCTGACCTATAACGGGCGGTATTACCTGATCGGTGAAGGCCACAAGGAATTTATCGCAGAGAAAATCAAAGACGAGGACTACTACCTGCTGACCCTGGTAGCCATTGCCAAGGAACTGAAGGATGCAGGACTTACCGAAGCGAACATTATCCTCGCGGCAGGCCTGCCTCTGACCTGGACTTCCGGGCAGAAAAAGGAGTTCGCCGCCTACCTGGGCAAGAACAAGGAAGTGGACTTCAACTATAAGAAGGTGGATTACCACATTACCATCGACGATGTGCGGATCTACCCCCAAGGCTATGCCGCCATTGCTGAATTTGCTTCCACCATGAAGGGTGTGAACCTCGTTGCTGACATTGGCAACGGCACCATGAATGTGCTTTATATGGTCAACGGCAGACCCCAGTCCGGCAAGATGTACACCGAAAAATTCGGCACCTATCAATGCACCCTGGCCATCCGTGAAATGTTCATGCAAAAGACCCAACGGGAGATCAACGATGCCATTATCGAAGAAGTCCTGTGCAGCGGTACTGCAACTATTCCCGCAGCGGATATCAAGCTCATCCGCATGATCGCAAAGGAGTATGTGGACGGCATCTTCCGCAGACTCCGAGAGCACGGCTATGACGAGGGAACCATGATGCTCTATATCACCGGCGGTGGTGGGTGTCTTGTGAAGAATTTCGGCAAGGTCAGCGCTGACCGGGTAAAGTTCGTGGATGACATCTGCGCCGCAGCTAAGGGATATGAATACTTGGCAGAAGCGCAGTTGAGAGCGGAGTTTGGCCTATGATCGACTACCGGATCAATGTCCGCTTCCACGATGACAACGAAGAGGAAAGACGGGCGGCGGAGTATTTGAAAACGCTACGCCGATCCAGAAATCAATTTGTTGTGGATGCAGTGCTGGCCCTCATGGATGATACCAAACTGTTGGACAATATTCGCCAGATCTTCCGTGAAGAGGTTGTACCTCTATCCATTTCTCCTGTTCAGCCAGTGCATCAAACAGTAAGTACCGAACTGACCGAAGAGCAGAAGGAAGAAAACCGGAAAAATGTCCTAGCAGACCTGGATATGTTCGGCTGAGCCAAAATCCTATGTTTTTGGCTCAAAATGCCGTATTTCAAAGAAGTGCTGAGCCATTTTGGCTCAATGCCAAGGAAACAGCTTTTTATGGAAAAAGAACGGGGTATGGACGGTCGGAGTTCGACCGGCTGATGCCGGGAGCAGGACTGTCCTATACCATAACGAGCAGGGAACTTGTGCTACAAGCTCCACATCCGACAGTTTCCACTGCCGGACCTTTAAGGGCGCTGCCCCTAACACCCCGATTGAAAGGAAGGATTTTATGACAGAAAAAACAGAGGTGATCAACACCCGCTTCTCCGAAAGAGAGAAGCAAATTGTAGAGCAGTATGCTGCCGCCTGCGGCCTTAGCCGGTCGGAGTATCTTCGCAAGCGGGCGCTGGGTTATGAACCCCGGCCTGCCTTGGGCGATTCCTTCTATCAGCTTTATAGTAAGCTATGCGATCTGTGTAATCAGTCGATGACTGTCGAAACAGAAAAAGCTTTGTTGGAATTGATCACCGACATGCGCAGAGAACTGATGCTGCCGCACAAGCAATCAAAGAAAGAGGTGGTATCTTGGCGACTACAGGATTCTGGCCAATCAAAGGACGGCTAAAGGATGCCATCGACTATGCGGAGAATCCGGACAAGACCACCGACCGGAAGTTCCTGGACGAGGATCTGTACAGCGCCTTGCGCTATGCTGCCAATGACGAAAAGACCGATAAGAAGATGTATGTCAGTGCCATCAACTGCCCGAAGCAACTGGCCTATGAAACCATGATGGATACCAAGCGCCGCTACGGCAAGCTGGGCGGCAATGTGGCCTATCATGGATATCAAAGCTTTAAGACCGGCGAGGTAACACCGCAGGAAGCACACACTATCGGCATGGAAACCGCTCGGCGCATGTGGGGCGATGACTATGAGATCG